>DYPL01000032.1 GCA_020719945.1 Turneriella parva | reverse complement strand
ATTCTCCTCGCGACTGGCGGCTACCCTCTGTCAATGAGCTCAAAACCATTGTGGACAGAAGTAAAACAGCGGCACCCTATATAGACGCGGTGTATTTTCCCGCGACCGTTTCCGCGAACGCTTTCGATGTTTACTACACGTCGACGACATATATCGCGTCGCTCGCTCACGCGTGGAATGTCAGCTTTAGCAATGGCAGCGTGTACCACAACAATAAGACGGATGTCTTTTATGTCCGTTGTGTTTCCGGACCGTGACCTCCGTGTCATCGTTGACGTTTGGCCAAAATACTCGGTGCACGGCCTCGACCCTTCGATGCGGTAGTTTCGCCACCCCTATCATTTCGTTATGTAACACATTATCCACAGTGGTGGAAAACAGGTGGAAAAGTCCATTCTTAAAAGAACCGATGCGGTGTAAAGGGATTTATTGTCTCATCCTCCAGCCGGGGGCCCGCCAGCCACAAATCCGCTGAATAATCGCCAATTGCGTAGGCCAAAGACATTCCTCGCCCACCAAAGCCTGCATGCCAGAACAAATTGGCCAAATGAGGGTCATAACCCATTACGGGCCGGCCATCGAGAGGAAAGGTGCGCAGACAGGCCCAGTGGCGCACCAGCTGAAAATCAGCCAAAAAAGGAAATGCATGGCAGGCAGCCTCCGAGAAGCGCTCGCCCGCAGAGGCATCCGCCGCGTAATCGTCGCAAGCCACAGGAGTCTGGTCGCCGTGCGTGGCAATCAACTGCGGACCCTCGCGCCGCACATAAAATTCAGAATTCTCCTTCCAGTAAATCGGGAAATCCGAGGAAATGGGGCCATGGGGGGAACGCAAAACAAATAAATGGCGTTTATGGGGAACAAGGGGGAGGGCTGTAATTCCCGCCGGAGGGCTGGTTGCCCAGGAACCCGTGGCTAACACGAGAACGTCGTCGCCAGAGAGGCGAAAGCCAGAATCATATGAACCGTCGGTTGAAATAGCCGTTATACTGGTATCGCCAATGGTAACACCCGCCAGCTTTGTATTGGGCATAAAAGTGAAATTTCCTTGGCGGGCACTTTCCTGGAGATCCTGTAATATTGCCCCGGGATCCATGATTCCGCCGGAAGCCAGTCTTAGGGCTTTCCATCTGGAACCATCGGGCAGATCTACGCTGCCTGTTTGCGAACGGAAGTTCTCTTTGAGCGCATCCGAATGCATTTCCAGAAAACTGTCTTCCTGGTAGTCGTACTCCAGAGGCTCCATCCAGAGATCGGTCTGCCGAATCAGCTCCCGCTGCGGCGAATTGCGATGGTACATGGTAAGGATGGATTCCTTGACCATCATTGACAGGTAGGGGTCGGATTCATAGCTTCTCGCAATGGCAGCGTTTCTCCCGGAGGCATACATTCCCGGGGCGCTCTCCTGTTCCAGCAGCGTTACGCGAACAGATCGGTTGGCAAGGGAGGCGGCCAGGGATAACCCAGCTACGCCAGCCCCTATGATAATGGCGTGCATGGTTCAGTATATCCAAAAAGATTCCCGGTATCCAAAAAAGCTTGACGCTTTTGGCAAAAATGAGCACGCTGCGGTATGAAACGCAGATTTTCTATTCTGGCCATAGCTGCCATCGTGTTTATTGGCGGCTCTTGTGCTGAGCTCGATAAAGAACTTAAAAGAATGTATCCCACAGTGAACCTCAAAGGGGTAGAGCTAATCGGGTTAGACTTGGGCAGTGCAGAAATGCGCTTTAAGTACGAGGTGCAGAACAACGCCTCTTTTCCCATCGATCTCAATAAAGTTGTCTATAAAATCAACGCAGATGGAAAAGAAATCTTTTCCGGCACAAACAATACCAAAATTGCAGTAGCTGCCAAGGGAAAAGGCAGCTTCCTGATGGATCAAAAGGTAGAGTTTATAGCTCTCGGCAAAAGCCTCATCGAGGCCTACCAGAATAAAGAGGTAACAATTGATCTGGCCGGCAAGGTCGGGTTTTATCTCAAAGAAATCAACCACACTGTAGAGCTGCCCATTTCTGCCAGCCAGGTTCTCTCCGTTCCCCAGTTGCCCAAGGTTAATTTTAAGGGTGTAAAAAATTATAGAGTCGATATCCGGAATTATCAGGATCCCAAAATCCTCTTTGACGTTAATTTTGGAGTCACCAACGAAAACACCTTTCCTTTAGATATTCCTAATCTATCGGTCAATTTTTCGGCAGAAAATCGTAAACTGCTTTCGGGGGAAAAACAAAACCTCAAGTTAGCGTCTGGCCAGGAGCAGGTTGTGTCCATGCCGGTTACTGTGCGCGGAGTAGAATCCTACAATGCTCTCAGCAAGGTACTCCAGGGCGGCAATTTTAACTACTCGCTCAATGGAGATATCGATCTTAACCTTACGGGAAAAATGTTTAAGCTTCCGTATTCTCTTCCCTGATGAACCCAATTTCGGCGGAAGCCCAGCAGCTCCTGCGCGAGGCAGGGCTGTCCCCGAAACCTTCGCTCTGGCCCCCCAATTCAAGAGAGCTCCTTAAGAGCGCCTTTCGCAAACTGGCTCTTACCGTGCATCCGGACCATGGCGGGGATTCCACCCGCTTTATTCGGCTCAAAACAGCCTACGATCTTCTCTCCCGGTTTGGCAGAGAACAGCAGACCCGCAAGTCTGACTTTTTTGAACGCTACAAGGAACTTTCCCGCCACTATAACCAAGCCGTTACAGAATATTTTGAAAGGCGTAAAATGCTCATTTTAGATCCGTCCGATCCAGATTATATTCGATTAAAAGAGGAGCTGGTATTTTTTCGGTCGAGTTATATAAGCCTGCTACAGGAAGATCCCGGAAATATTTTTGCCGCAGATATCCGCGACAAGCTGCGAAGCATTGCAAACTGGCTCGGCAGGGAGTGATCCTTATACGCGCGGGCAAAGCATGTTTTAACAGCGCGAAAAATTACGCGTTTTCCAGGGATAAAAAATATTCTCGTGCTTCCAGAACAGAACGGGAAACAAGTTCGGCAGAAAGATTTATGTGATTCAGGATTTTGGCAACTGTAGAAAGGGTCGCCATTCTGCGCCGCAAGGATGAATCTGGCAGCAGGAGAAGAGCAATGATTTCTACAGGCTGTTTGTCCAAAGCAGAAAAATCGACCGGATTGTTAGGAACATAAACCGCACCAATGGCAGTTTTCAGAAAAGGAGCGTGAACATGGGGCAGGGCGCAGGCCTGGTGGGCGGTAGGGGACAAAGATTCGCGTGTTTTAAGCCGGTCTAACACAAACGAATGTTCGGACTCTGAAAATTGCTGGTGCTCTGCCATCCGTTTCAGGAGAAAACCCAATATGTCCCATTTGCTGGACAGATCTGGACTACCTGCAAAAGAGAAAAAAAGAGACGGGGGAAAAACTCTGGATAGTTTCATTCCCCCCTCCGGGAACTATTCCCCTTCCTGCATGGAATAAATTTCGTCTTTTACAGGCAGTTCGCGACGAAGATTTTTGATATAAGGGTTGGGATCACCCATAGGAGCATAGTCGGGACAATCCTGTTGTACGCGACGTGCTACCGTAAAATACTTGTATTGTTTTTCTTCGCCGGAACGTTTGGCCCAGCGCTTTTTGGAGCACTTGACGCGCAGCACATATTTGCTGTTATCGGGTTCAAAAATTCGGATTACTTCACAGTGTTCGCAGTTAGCGCAATAGACTTTTTCTCTCATTACGGCTCCTCAGTAGATTCCTGATTCAGGAAAGCCAATTTCGTAAGACAAGATAAAGCGTCAATCTTATTTTGTTCATTGGTGCAGCAAATGGGAATGCTGAATCAGGATGGAACTGCTTCAATCCGAATTCCCTGTTTAATTTTCTCTATTTCCTCGGCATGGGCCAGTCGCAAATCTGGCTCCAGTAGATCAATAAATACTTTTCCGTCAAGATGATCCATTTCGTGAAGAAGGGCCCGCGCAAAAAGATTTTCTGCCTCTACCCGCTCTGTTCTGCCGCTCAGGTTCTGGTACTCTACGACAACTTTTTTGGGCCTTGTCAGCGGAACAGAGAGGCCGGGAACGGAAAGACAACCCTCTTCAGAACGCTGCTCCCCCGAAGATTCCAGCAGCACAGGATTGATAAAAACCCCCTTGCGAAAGCCTTGGTGCTCTAGGTCAATAATGAGAACTCTCTGGAGGACGCCTGCCTGTACAGCGGCCAGGCCAACTCCGTTAGCTTTGTTCATGGTGTCGTACATATCCCGAACGAGGTTGCGCAGATCGCGCCCAAAACTGGTTACGGGAAGAGAAGATGTGTACAGGACGGGGTCGGGAATCGTCAGAATTATACGTATAGCCATAACTTTTACTATACTATGAAATATAGATCCAGCCAAAAAAAAATAGCTGACAGTCCCATAAAAATAATTCGGAGTGTTCGCGAAAATATTTGACCGCTTGTCTCTCCGAAAAAAAATATCCGAACTTGGAAGAGTGGCTGAGTGGTCGAAAGCGGCGGTCTTGAAAACCGTTGAATCGAAAGGTTCCGTGGGTTCGAATCCTACCTCTTCCGCAGCAGAGATGCCGTGCAGCGCAAGCGTGCACAAGTCCAGGCAGGACGCAATAGGGAGCGCCAAACAGAGTGCTCAATAGATGGACTTATTAAATGAGTTATGGAGAGATGCCTGAGTGGCCGAAAGGAACAGTTTGCTAAACTGTCGTATGGGGTAACTCGTACCGAGGGTTCGACTCCCTCTCTCTCCGCAGTGCCCACATAGCTCAGTCGGTAGAGCATTTCCATGGTAAGGAAAAGGTCACCAGTTCGATTCTGGTTGTGGGCTAAAACAGGGCAGTAGTTCAATGGTAGAACAGCGGTCTCCAAAACCGCTAGTGAGGGTTCAATTCCTTCCTGCCCTGCATTTATTTCGGTCAAATCCCTGAGGTTTTGCCTGAAAAAATAATAACAGAAGGAACAGCAATTATGAAAGGAATTATTCGGTTTTTTCGGGAAGCAAATGCAGAGTTAAAGAAAGTGAGCTGGCCTTCTTGGGAGGAAGTCAATCGCTCTACTGTAGTCGTATTTATTGCTGTCATTCTGTTCACAGTTTTCGTTTTCGTGGCCGATAAAGCAATCGGTTTTCTGGTAGGAAAGGTGCTTGGATAATGGCGTACCAGTGGTACGTGGTTTCCACCTTGTCTTCGCATGAAGACAAGGTGCGCAAACTGCTCGAAAACATGAAAAAGAAGTGGGCCGATGGAGAACGCCTTCGGCAGATAAAAGTACCTGTTCTCGAAGTGGCTGAGTTGCGCTCTGGTAAAAAGCGTGTCGTAAAGAAAAAGCTGATGCCCGGCTATGTCTTTCTGGAAATTGACATGGACGACGAAATCATGTCCCGCATTCGTTCTACGCCCGGTATTATGGGTTTTGTGAGCGCGGGGCATGAGCCTAAGATTCTCACGGAAGAAGAAATGCATTCCATGTTTACGGAAATGGGCGACGAAGCTGCTACAGAAGACAAAATGGCCTCCCGCCTGCTTTTTGAGGTTGGCGACGTTGTAACCATTATTGATGGTCCTTTTGCCAATTTTTCTGGCGTCGTCGATGACGTGAATCCCGAGAAAGGGAAGGTTCGCATCAAGGTGGAGATTTTTGGCCGGTCAACACCGGTAGAACTGGATTATCTGCAAATAGGAAAAGATTAAAAATGGATTGTCGTGCTATCTGTAGTTTTTTTTATGGTCATAACTTATTCATCAGGATTTAACAAATGGGTGCAAAAAAGATAACAGCTCAAGTAAAACTTCAAATTCCGGCAGGTAAGGCTACACCGGCTCCCCCCGTTGGTACGGCTCTTGGACCCCAGGGTGTAAACCTGATGGAATTCTGTAAGCAATTCAACGCAAGAACGCAGGCGCAGATGGGAAGCATTATTCCCGTCGTTGTCACGGTAATGTCCGATAGGTCCTTTACTTTTATTACAAAAGTTCCTCCCGTCAGCGATCTCATCAAGAAAGCTATCAAGAAAGAATCTGGCTCTGCCACCCCTAACAAAATAAAGGTGGGCGAGCTTGACAGGGCCCAGCTCAAGGCGATTGCCGAGCAGAAAATGGCCGACCTCAATGCTAACGACATTGAAGCTGCCATGAACATTGTGGCAGGAACAGCCCGCTCTATGGGTGTAACAATTGCAGACTAATTAAAGAGGATAACATGGCGAAACACGGAAAAAAATACCTCGAAGCAGCCAAAAAAGTAGATGCTTTCAAAGAGTACTCTATTGCGGAAGCCATAGAAACTATTAAAAGTATGTCCTTCACGAAGTTTGATGGAATGCTCGAAGGCCATTTTAATATTAAGTACAAGAGTATGCAGAACGTTCGCGGTGTTATTGCTCTTCCCCATGGTACTGGTAAGCAGGTAAAAGTGCTCGTCTTTGCCAAAGGGGATAAAGCGGAAGAAGCGCGCGCTGCAGGGGCCGACTACGTAGGTGATGCAGAACTCATCGAGAAAGTGCAGGGTGGCTGGGTAGATTTCCACGCTGTTGTTGCTACTCCGGACATGATGAAAGATGTAGGTAAGCTGGGTCCGGTTCTCGGCAGAAAGGGTCTTATGCCTAAACCAAAAACCGGTACGGTAACAACCGATGTCGCATCTATCGTGAAAGAGCTTAAGAGCGGACGCATGGAGTACAGAGCCGATAAATCTGGCGTTGTACATATTCCCATGGGTAAAGTTTCTTTTGACGCGAGCAAACTGGTAGAAAACGCAGTTGCTGCTTTTCAGTCTGTTCTGAAAGATAAGCCAGCCGACGCGAAAGGCGATTATATCGTTGCTTTTCATGTGGCTGGAACAATGACCCCCGGGGTTAAGGTGAATGCAAGAGAATTGCGTTCCTGATGAGAAAGGAGTAGTATATGCCGTCACAAGTAAAAGTTGAACTGAAAGAGCATTACGATGCTATTCTTAAATCAAAGCCAAACTTTATAATGACCCGCTATTCTGGTCTCGATGTCGCAACATTGACTGAAATCAGAAAAAAGCTGAGCGATGGTGGTTTTACGTACCACGTCGTAAAAAACAATGTATTTCATCTTTCTGTAAAAGACAAAGGCGCAACCAGGGGGATTCCGGAAACTCCGTTTACCGGCCCTATTGCTGTAGCCTTTGCAGGAGATGATATAGGAACAGCTGCCAAGCTTTTGAAAGTTTTTTCCAAAACTCAGGAAAAATTCAAAATGGTTGGCGGCGTTATGGAATCCGTCTGGTACGACGAATCCAAAGTAGAAGGCCTTGCTTCTCTGCCTACCCGTGAAGAGGTTCTTGCCAAACTTATGGCTACCCTCAATGCACCGGCTCAGCAGATGGCTGGCATCATGAATAACATTACAGCTTCTTTGGCACGTGCCATTAAAGCTGTAGGTGAAAAAAACGGATAAATTTAATTAACGGAATTGTAAATTCGAAAGGAGATGGTATGTTAGAAGAACTTCTGGAAAAAATTGGTGGCCTTACTCTTGCGGAAGCTGCAGAGCTTGTCAAGATGATGGAAGATAAATTTGGTATTTCTGCCGCTGCACCTGTTGCAGTAGCCGGCGTTGCAGTAGCCGCTGGTGAAGCTGCTCCTGCTGTCGAAGAAAAGACTGAATTTGACGTAATTTTTGATTCTTTCTCTGGCGAGAAAAAAATAGACGCCATTAAGAAAGTGCGCGAAATTACTGGTCTTCCTCTTATGGATGCCAAGAAACTTGTTGAAGAAGGCAAAGGAACCCTGAAAGAAGGTGTTGCTAAAGAAGAAGCCGAGAAAATCAAAAAAGATCTTGAGTCCATTGGTGCTAAAATCACTCTGAAATAATCTGCGGTGAGTCAGCATTGACTGTTAAAAAAGATCACTTTTTTGAATAGCGTTAGAAAGTTTGTCGGAAAGGACTTTTCGGCAGGCTTTCTTTTTTTTATTTTTACGGTGCGATAGCACAAAAACGGGGTAAACATGCATCAGGATCTTATTTTTAATTTGGGGAGCGAGAAAAATATCCTCAATGTAGTTAATTTCGGAAAAATTACCCGCCATCTTGATCTTCCGCAACTGACAGAAATTCAATTGCGTTCTTACAAAGAATTTTTACAGACAGATAAATCTCCTGCTAAAAGAGAGAATCTTGGGCTCCAGTCTGTATTCATGGATACATTTCCCATCGAAAGCAGCAACGGCGATGTTGTTCTTGAATTCGTGGAATATACATTAGGAGAACCTAAAAAGGATCTCTGGGAATGCAAGGTGAACAGCCTCACTTTTTCATTCCCCTTAAAAGCGACTATCCGACTGATTACCATGGAATCCGGAGAGGTTCGTGAGCAGGAAGTCTACATGGGCGATCTCCCCATCATGACGAGCAATGGTACTTTTGTTATTAACGGTGCGGAGCGCGTAGTTGTAAACCAGCTTCACCGCTCGCCTGGCGTATTTATATTTTACGATGAAGTCAAAAACCTTTATTCTGCCAGAGTGATTCCGGACCATAAGGGATCCTGGCTCGAATTTGAAGTAGACCCCAAAGGCCTTCTCATTGCCCGCATTGACAGACGCAAAAAATTTCCGTTTACGCTTCTGGCGCGCGCTCTGGGTCATGGAACCAACGAAGAACTTCTCCGCCTTTTTTACAACATAGAAGAAGTAAAAACCGCAGGTGCCCAGATGAAGAGCCTGATGAAGTATCTGGATCGCAAGGTTATTGCAGACATTGTGAACCCTCAAACGGGCGAAATTATTGTGGAATCAGGGCACGAGCTCACAGAAGATAATCTCGATGTTATTCGCGAGTCCAATGTAGAATCAATCGAACTCATTGTATTTCCGGGCCTTGCCGAAGACACTCTCGTCCTGCGCAGCATGGAAAAAGATGGCGTGACGAATACAGAAGATGCTCTGATAGAATTCCTGAAAATCCAGAAGCCTGTCGATTACAACGCAGACAATGGCGATCCCGAAAAACGACAGCGAAACCTGGACAGAGCAAAAAAAGAGTTGGAAAGACTCTTCTTTGATCACAAAACGTACAACATGGGTTCTGTTGGGCGCTACAAAATGAACGCCCGGTTCAACCACCATAATCCTCGCGATTTTACCGACAAGGTACAAGATCAGACTCTGCGCCCCGAAGACATTGTGGAAACGGTCCGCTACATGGTTCACGCCATTAACGGTAGCCCCGGCTATTTCTTTGACGACATTGATCACCTTGGAAACCGTCGAGTGCGTACTGTGGGGGAGCTCCTCACGTTGCAGCTGAAGACTGGTTTTTCCCGGATGGAGCGCGTCGTGAAAGAGCGCATGAGCATGAACGACACAGATTCCATGACCCCGCAGCTATTGATTTCCATAAAACCAATTTCTGCGGTTCTCAATGAATTTTTTGGATCCAGCCAGCTGTCGCAGTTTATGGATCAGACAAACCCCCTTTCTGAAATTACACATAAGCGCAGACTGAATGCCTTGGGTCCCGGGGGATTAACGAGGGAGCGAGCCGGATTTGAAGTGCGCGACGTGCATTATACACACTATGGACGCCTTTGTCCCATTGAAACGCCAGAAGGTCCCAACATTGGTCTGATTACTTCAATGGCAACCTATGCCCGCCTTAATCCGTATGGATTTATAGAGACTCCTTACCGCATAGTCGAGAACGGAAGAGATACCGGCAAAGTAAAATACGTTTCTGCTACAGAGGAAGATCACTATGTGATTGCGCAGGCCAATGCAAAGCTTGGTCCCAATGGAGAATTTCTCGATACCCTGGTATCCTGCCGTTACAGAGGTGACTTCCCTCTGAAAAGCCCGGAAGAAATTGATCTCATGGATATAGATCCTGCCCAGGTTGTATCTCTTTCGACAGCGCTCATTCCCTTCTTAGAGCACGACGATGCAAACCGCGCGTTAATGGGTTCCAACATGCAGCGCCAGGCAGTTCCGCTTCTCTATCCCGAAGCAGCAATTGTAGGAACAGGTATGGAGAGAAACATTGCTTATGACTCTGGCGTGAGCGTAATTGCCCGCAGAGATGGCGTAGTCGTTTCCGTGACAGGAGACGAAATTATCGTGGAAACCAAAGACGAACAGCTTGATAAATATCGCCTCGTTCGTTTCCGCCGCACAAACCAGAGCACCGTTCAGAACCAGAATCCCGTAGTAAGCGCCTATCTGGCTCCGGGAGACGGAAAAATAACGGAAGTCTCCAATGACTCTTTTTCATTTGTGACGAGCCATGGCGAAACGTTCCAGTATCCCATGAAGACATGGCAAGGCAAGATGATGCTCCGCGCTAAAAAAGGCGAAGAAGTTTATGCAGGTACTCTTTTAGCGGGTGAAGAAGTGCGTGGCCATGAATCTGGCCAGTCCAAAGAAAGGTACGCCCGCACCGGAACTATTCTGGCCGACGGGCATGCTACCAGCCACGGTCGTCTTGCACTCGGTAAAAATATCACCGTTGCCTTTATGCCCTGGGATGGATACAACTTTGAGGATGCTATCGTTTTATCTTCCGGCCTTGTGCGCGACGATGTTTTTACGTCCATCCATATTGAAGAGTTCGAAATTCAGGCCAGAGAAACCAAACTTGGTCGTGAAACAATTACACGCGATATACCGAATATCAGCGAGCGCGCCTTCCGCGATTTGGATGAAGAAGGAATTATTCGGATTGGTGCAGAAGTCCGCCCTGGTGATATTCTCGTAGGCATGGTTACTCCTAAAGGAGAAACAGACCTTACTCCTGAATACCGTCTTCTGCACTCCATTTTTGGAGAAAAAGCCAAAGAAGTGCGCGACTCTTCCCTGCGCGTGCCCAATGGGCATGGGGGTATTATTGTCGATATCGTTCGCTTTTCGCGCGAAGCAGGAGACGAGCTTCCTGCCGGCATTATTGAGTCTGTGAAAGTCTATGTTGCCAAAAGGCGGAAAATTTCCGTGGGCGACAAGATGGCAGGTAGACATGGTAACAAGGGTGTAATCTCTATCATTCTTCCCGAAGCGGACATGCCGTTCCTGCCGGACGGGACTCCCGTAGATGTCGTTCTCAATCCACTCGGCGTTCCTTCGCGCATGAACCTTGGCCAGATTTTTGAAACCCAGCTCGCGTGGGCGGGCAAGGCACTCGGCCTCCATTTTGAGACGCCTGTGTTTGACGGCGCCAAATGGGACGACGTAGCGAAGTATATGAATCAGGCAAATCTGCCAGAATCATCGAAAATGAATCTTCGCGATGGAAGAACCGGCGATTATTTTGAGCAGGCGGCATTTGTGGGCACCGTTTACATGCTCAAGCTGCACCACATGGTGGACGACAAGATGCATGCCCGTTCCACCGGACCGTACTCACTCGTCACGCAGCAGCCTCTCGGTGGAAAGGCTCAGTTTGGCGGTCAGCGTCTTGGAGAAATGGAAGTCTGGGCCCTTAAAGCGTATGGCGCAGCTCATACACTGCAGGAGCTGCTCACCGTTAAATCGGATGATATGCAGGGCCGTGCCAGAGTTTACGAGTCCATTGTGAAAGGTATTCATGCCATTCGACCCGGCGTTCCAGAATCGTTTAACGTACTCGTTCGCGAAATCCGCTCTCTTGCTCTCGATATTTCCATTATCGATGAAGACGGGCAGCAGGTGGAACTTTCTGAGCTCGAGGACGATTACACAAAGGCTCGCAAGCGCATAAAAGTAGACAGTGTAGAAGCCGAATAATCCGGCAGGAGACGATTGTGAAAAATTACTATAACTTCAGCAAAATCAGCATCAGACTTGCTTCCCCCGAACGGATCAAAAAATGGTCCCGGGGAGAAGTAAAAAAACCGGAAACCATCAATTACCGCACGTTAAAACCCGAGCGCGATGGACTCTTCTGTGAGAAAATTTTCGGAACGACAAAAGACTGGGAATGCTATTGCGGCAAGTTTAAATCTATCCGCTATAAAGGCGTGGTTTGCGATAAATGCGGTGTTGAAGTAACGCATTCCAAGGTGCGGCGGGAAAGAATGGGTATGATAGAGCTTTCGTATCCCGTTGCTCATATCTGGTACTACAGAACTGTGCCCAGCAGAATAGCGCTGGTTCTCAATATGACGGCGAACGACGTTAAATCGATTCTCTATTTTGAAAAATACGTCGTCATCGATCCAGGCAATAGTGGTCTCGAGGCTAAAACTCTTGTCTCAGAAGATGAACAAAAACTTTTGTCAGAAATGTATGGTGATAAACTCTATGCGTCCATAGGATCCGAAGCCGTCAAAGAAATGTTGACGATGCTCAACCTCGACGAAGAAATTCGCGATGTGCGCGCGCGCATTGATGAGAAAAAAAGTCTCGACAAGAGAATGCTCAAGAGACTTGAAATTCTGGAAGCCTTCCGCGACAGTGGGAATAAGCCAGAATGGATGGTTCTCGACATCATTCCCGTTCTTCCGCCTGAATTGCGCCCCATGGTTCAGCTCGAAGGTGGTCGCTTTGCCACATCTGACCTCAATGATCTGTATCGTCGCGTTATCAACCGCAATAATCGCCTTAAGCGTTTACTCCAATTGAAAGCCCCTGATATCATTGTATCCAACGAAAAGAGAATGCTACAGGAAGCCGTAGATTCTCTCTTTGACAATTCACGCCGCAAGCGGTCCATTAAGGGGAAGGGCAATCGACCTCTGAAATCTCTTTCTGATATGCTTAAGGGCAAGCAGGGACGTTTTCGCCAGAATCTTCTTGGCAAGCGCGTAGACTATTCTGGAAGAACCGTCATTGTCGTAGGTCCTGAGCTGAAAGTTCACCAGTGCGGTTTGCCTAAAAAAATGGCTCTGGAACTCTTTAAGCCGTTTATCATGAAATGGCTCGTAGATAAAGAGTATACGCAAAATATTAAATCAGCCAAGCGCATGATCGAAAACGAAGAAAGGGAAGTCTTTGAAGGACTTGAAGAAGTAATTCACGAGCATCCTGTACTGCTCAATCGTGCGCCCACACTGCACCGTCTTGGGATTCAGGCTTTCTTGCCGGTACTCATCGAGGGAAAAGCGATTCAGTTGCATCCACTCGTCTGTACAGCTTTTAATGCGGATTTTGATGGGGACCAGATGGCCATCCACGTCCCGCTGTCTCCTCGCGCGCAGATAGAAGCTTGGTTTCTGATTCTTTCCGCGCATAACCTTCTCAATCCTGCCAACGGCCAGCCGATCATGACTCCAACCCAGGATATGATTCTGGGTCTGTACTATCTTACGGCAGAGTTAGAGGGAGGTAGGGGAGAGGGCAAAGTTCTCGACTCCATGGAAGAGCTGATCTATGCGTTGGATCGCGGCATTATTGAATATCGCGCCAAGATTCGTTTTTATTTGCAGGACAAGCTGATTGAGACTACTCCGGGCAGACTGATTTTTAATCAGTTGCTCCCCATTGATTATCCGTATGTCAACCGCGCCTTAACCAATAAAGGTGTGGCCGACATTATTGGCGATCTTTATAAATCGAGAGGTCCTGCCGTTACCGTGAAATTTCTGGATGCCATTAAAAGCCTTGGTTTTACGTTTGCGACTCGTTTTGCTCCCACCATTTCTCTCGAAGATGTCAAAATTCCGGCATCGAAACCAGCGATTATTGCCAAAGCTCTCGGCGAAGTGGAAAAGATTGAAGGTGAGTACAGAAAGGGTATTATCACGAACGAAGAGCGCTACAAAAAGGTGATCGATGTTTGGACTTCTACCAACGAAAAAATTACAGAAGACCTCTTTGAACTGCTCTCGAAGGATCAGGGTGGATTCAATCCAATCTACGCCATGGCTGTCTCCGGGGCTCGTGGATCTAAAAACCAGATTCGCCAGCTCGCCGGGATGCGTGGTCTTATGGCCAAGCCGTCTGGGGATATTATTGAGCTTGCCATTCGTTCCAACTTTAAGGAAGGTCTCGGCGTTCTCGAGTTCTTTATTTCTACGTCCGGTGCCAGAAAGGGTCTTGCCGATACGGCTCTTAAAACCGCAGATGCCGGTTATCTGACGCGCCGCCTTGTAGACGTTTCGCAGGACGTTATCGTCCGCGTGGATGATTGCGGCACCGAAGAGGGCTTCATGATGCGCGCCGATAAAGAAGGCGATAAAATAACAGTTTCTCTGAAACAAAAGATTTTTGGTCGCTACCTCCAGCAGGAAATCCGCGATCCCGAGAGCGATGCCATCTTGTTTGCCCGCAACACGTTTGTAACCGAAGACATAGCCCTGCGCATTGAAAACCTGGGATACGAGGAAATTAAAGTCCGCTCGATTCTTTCCTGTGAAGCCCATAACGGCGTTTGTGTGCGTTGTTACGGAATGGACCTTGCAACTCTCTCGCCCGTAGAAAAAGGTGAGGCGGTTGGTATTATTGCTGCTCAATCCATTGGACAGCCAGGAACCCAGCTTACCATGCGTACATTCCACGTGGGTGGTACCGCAACGACAAAGGCAGCCGAGAGTGAAATCAAAGCTCCATACGATGCCTATGTTTCTAGTATGCAGGGGCGCGTTGTAGAGGGGCAGGGCAAACGCAAAATTCTCAATAAGCGCGGTAGTGCCATTCTCAACCAGATTATCGACCGGATACCGGCCAAAGAGCTTACCGATAAGAATGTAAAGCCGGGCGATCGCGTTATCAGGGGAGAAATTATTGGCAAAATAAAAGGGGAGCCTGTTTACGCTTCTGCTCCCGGTTTAATCCTGAGCGATATGGATGACTATATTTTGCTCGGCCAAGAGTATCCCGTCATGATCCCTGCCGGCGCGGTTATGTATATTGAAGAAGGATCTGTCGTTAAGGCTGCTTCTATCCTTTGCGAATTTGACCCTTACAACAGCGTCATTGTAGCACCAGATGCTGGCCGCATAGAATATGTCGACATTTACGAAGGCAAAAACATGCGGATCGACGAGGCGGAAGATGGATCTGGTGTTAGTCTTCGCCGCATTGTTCCTTACCGCAAGGAAAAATTTATCCCGAGAATTCAGATTATTGAAAAAGGCAAGCTTGTTGCAGAGCTCACTCTTCCTGTCAATGCCGTTATCACGATCGAAAATGGATCGAACTGCTATGCAGGAGATGTCATTGCCAAAGTAGAGAAAAAAGCAGAAAAAACGCGCGACATTACCGGGGGTCTGCCCAGGATTGATGAGCTTTTTGAAGCGCGCCATCCCAAAGAGGCTGCCGTTCTCGCAGAGATTGACGGTGTTCTCACTGATACCGGCGAAATCTCCAGAGACAAGCGCGTCATGAAAATAACTCCAGAGGGAGTTTCCATGGACGAGCTTGAATCCCTATCTGTGGGATTCAACATTCCGGTGAGCAAGCAGATTATTGTGCACGAGGGTGAGCTTGTTACCAGAGGTGAGCCAATTACAGAAGGTGTAAAAGATCCGCACGACATTCTATCCATTTTGGGAGAAGAAGAACTGCAGCGCTATCTGATTCGTGAAATTCAGGAAGTATACCGTCTGCAGGGTGTTACGATTAACGATAAGCATATCGAAATTGTTCTTCGCCAGATGCTGCGCAAAGTCGAAGTGATAGATTCCGGCGATACGGATTTCCTTCCTCTGACTCAGGTAGATCGCGTTGCCTTTAAACGCGAAAATGAGCGAGTGATCCGTAACGGGGGAGCGCCAGCTACGGCCAATCCGGTTCTCATGGGTCTTACCAAGGCTTCGTTGAATTCCGAAAGCTTCCTTTCTGCCGCTTCTTTCCAGGAAACCACGCGCGTTCTTACCGATGCGGCCATTAAAGGGAAAGATGATCCTCTCGAAGGTCTCAAAGAAAACATCATCATTGGCCATCTGGTTCCTGCTGGTACCGGGTTGAAAGAATACAGAAAGGTTCGTGCCTATAAAAATGTCATGGGCGACCTGTATTACACCAGTGAAGAAATGGAAAACATGTATGCAACGCATCCGGAGCCGGTTCCCGTTGCAGAGGACGTTGCGTCCTTTGATGGAGCCGATGAGTAATCAACAGAGATTGACAGTGTGTGTGGATAATTGAGCGTGTCCACACACTGCATTATTTAATTAAGGAACGAAGAAAGAATGCCTACTATAAACCAATTGATTCGCCACGGAAGAGAAAAAGTGGTCAAGAAAACAAAATCACCTGCCCTCCAGAGCAGCCCGCAGCGCCGTGGTGTTTGTACCCGCGTTATGACTTTTTCCCCGAAAAAGCCTAACTCTGCGCTCCGAAAAGTGGCCAGGGTTCGCCTGACAAACCAGATAGAAGTTACGGCTTATATTCCTGGAGAAGGCCACAACCTGCAGGAACACAGCGTTGTTCTTCTTCGTGGTGGAAGGGTAAAAGACCTTCCCGGTGTGCGTTACCACATTGTGCGCGGTACACTCGATGCCCTCGGTGTAGACAAGCGTCGTAAAGGCCGTTCCAAGTACGGTGCGAAGAGACCAAAAGCGTAAGGATTTACTATGGCAAGAAGAAGAACCTCTAAAAGTTTATCACGGCCTGTAGAGCCGGATTATCTGTACAACAGCCATGTTGTAACGAAATTTATCAACTCTCTCATGCTGGACGGAAAAAAATCCGTGGCTGAAAAGCAGTTTTACAATGCACTTACGATCCTCTCTGAAAAAACCGGAGAGAATGGTTTTGAAGTGTTTGAAAAAGCCCTCGACAATGTAAAGCCCCTGATTGAAGTGAAAAGCCGCAGAGTAGGGGGCGTGACATACCAAGTGCCCATAGAAGTGTATCCTGCTCGCAAGCTTTCCCTTTCTATTCGTTGGGTTATTAATGCAGCAAGATCCCGCAATGGAAAATCCATGGCGCAAAAGCTTTCTTCCGAGTTTCTCGATGCGCTCAATAACAATGGCGGCGCGATTCGTAAAAAAGAAGAAGTTAAACGGATGGCAGAGGCCAACCGCGCATTTGCTCACTACGCCTGGTAATAGCCAGTCTCTGATTTATCAGGAAACAGCAAAAACAGAGCGAAGCCGGGAGAATCCCGGTTTTGCCATTTAAAGGAACTCTCCCTGTATAACAGGAAGCAGCAGACAGAGAATACTTATTTACAAAGAGGATAATATGGCAAGAAAATCACCCCTGGAAAGAGTGCGCAACATTGGGATTATGGCGCACATTGATGCCGGTAAAACAACGACGACAGAGCGCATTCTGTTTTATACAGGTCGTTCGCATAAAATTGGAGAAGTGCACGATGGTGCTGCCACCATGGACTGGATGGAGCAGGAAAGAGAGCGCGGGATTACTATAACTTCTGCTGCGACAACTGCCTTCTGGAAAGAAATTCAAATCAACATTATTGATACTCCCGGCCACGTGGACTTTACAGTAGAAGTAGAGCGTTCTCTGCGCGTTCTCGATGGTGCCGTAGCCGTATATGACGGTGTTGCCGGTGTAGAGCCGCAAACGGAAACCGTTTGGAGACAGGCCGACAAATACCATGTTCCGCGCATGTGCTTTGTGAACAAAATGGACCGCATGGGTGCCAACTTCTTTAACGCTGTGGCCATGATGAAAGATCGCCTTGGTGCCAATGCTGTTCCTATACAGCTTCCGATTGGATCCGAAGCAGATTACACGGGCCATATCGATCTTATTACGATGGAAGCCGTTGTCTGGAGTGGCGAAGAGCTCGGAGCGAAATTCGACAGAAAGGAAATTCCAGCTGACTTAAAAGCGCAGGCCGAGGAATATCGCGCCGCTCTTATCGATGCAGTTGCCACAGCTAACGAAGATCTCGTAGAAGCCTATCTGGAAACTGGTGATCTCACGCTGGAACAACTGAAATCGGGGCTTCGCAAGGCAACCTTGGGCATGAAAATCTTCCCGGTTCTTTGTGGTACTGCTTTTAAAAACAAAGGCGTGCAGACCCTTCTCGACGCAGTTGTAGATTATCTCCCATCTCCGCTGGATATTCCTGCCGTGAAAGGTTATGATATAGATGCAGATAGCCTTGAAGAGCCTACCATGTATAGAAATGTATCTGACGATGAGCCTTTTTCTGCTCTCGCGTTCAAGATCATGTCCGACCCCTTTATTGGAAAGCTCACATACTTCCGCGTTTACTCTGGTAAACTGACAAAAGGATCTTATGTACTCAATTCCTCTAAAGGGAAAAAAGAGCGCATTGGCCGTCTTCTCCAAATGCACGCCAATACTCGCGAAGAAATTGAAGAAGTATATACGGGTGATATTGCCGCTGCCGTTGGTCTTAAAGACACGACAACCGGAGACACTCTTTGCGACGAAGCAAAGCCAATTATTCTTGAAAAAATGGATTTCCCGGATCCCGTTATCCAGGTGGCTGTGGAACCCAAAACCAAGGGCGACCAGGAAAAAATGGGTATTGCTCTTTCCAAGCTTGCTGAAGAAGATCCTACATTCCACGTAGAAACGGACGAAGAAACCAGCCAGACGTTGATTTCTGGGATGGGTGAACTTCACCTCGAGATTCTTGTGGATCGCATGCGCCGCGAGTTTAAAGTAGAGGCCAATGTTGGTAAACCGCAAGTGGCGTATCGTGAAACCATTCGCGCTACGGTTCAGCACGAATCCAAATATATCAAGCAGTCCGGTGGTCGCGGTCAGTATGGCCACGTGTACCTAGAAGTGGGTCCAAACGAAACCGGCAAAGGTTACGAGTTTGTTAATGGTATTGTCGGTGGAGTTATCCCACGCGAATATATTCCTGCCATTGACAAAGGGGTTCAGGAAGCTATTAAAGCCGGTGTTCTTGGTGGTTATCCGGTAGTCGACGTAAAAGTAAAAGTCTTTGACGGTTCTTATCACGATGTAGACTCCAGTGAAATGGCCTTTAAGATTTGTGCGTCTATTGGTTTTAAAGAAGCCATGCGCAAAGCAAATCCTGTTCTCCTTGAACCCGTCATGAAAGTAGAAGTAACCACACCCGAAGATTATATGGGTGACGTAGTAGGCGACCTTAACCGCCGTCGTGGCAAAGTAAACGCGATGAACCAGCGAGGAAATGCACGCATTGTCGATGCGGAAGTCCCGCTGGCGGAAATGTTCGGTTATGCGACAGAACTTCGTTCCATTACATCGGGTCGCGCTGCGTACGCCATGCAGTTTTCTCATTACGAGGAAGTTCCTCCAAACATTGCGAGGGAAGTCTCGGAGAAAAATGCCGGTCGTCGTGGTGGCAGTTCCGACTAAAGTTTTCGCGGCGGCTTAATGTCGCAGTGTGATCAGTGAACCGCTCCTTTGGGCCTTTTTTGAAAGGCCTTCAGAGGGCGTTTTTTTTTACCCTGATTTTTCTCACTGCACTTTTCAGGGTGATGTGCTTTGCAAACCGCCGGAAAGTGATGCAGCCAGAAATGCTACAGGTTTAATATACTATTTCGAGAAAATAGTTACGTCGTTATGTTACGGGCTATACTTTCCGTGGCTGTGAATAGACTCCATTCATGGAGTGTTTTCAGTCGCAAAAGCGGGAGCAAAATCTTTGACATCCATTAAATTTGTCCACTGCGTGTCGACAAAGGCATGTCGTTTTTTAGCGTTTGGTGGAGAATGTATCCCGACCTTAGAGAGACACTGCGTTCGCTGGCCTGGTTCATGTACCGGCAGCGGGGGAGCCTGTGGGTTACCGCTTCATTAACCTCTGTTACAGTACCAGAGGTCATTGAATAAACAAAATATCGTTCAGCGCAAATCTGGCGCAGAAAAATATTCACCGGCTTTCTCAAAAAAACATTCAAAGTCTTCCCGGCAGCTAATAAAAAGGTCTCTTAAATCTTTTTCTGGAACAGCGCTGTAGTGGGATTGCAGCAACAGCCACGCATTGTTAAACCAGTGCGGCCTGTCCCCCTTGCCGCCAAGTTCTTTGTATAGAGCATCGAGAATTTGTTTCTTTTGATTTTTGTATTCGGGACTTTCATAGACTTCCTGCAGCTTAATTTTGGCAGCCTCAATGATGTTGGAACGCTGCACTCTTGCAGCAGAAAACGAATGTTCCGGTAGTTCTCCCCAGAATTTTTTATTTGCTTGGTGTTCTGCAAATACAGCAATCCGCTCCGATGCATGCGTGTTATTTTTTATGTAAATTTTTTCGTGGGCCAGTTCGTGAAAGAGCAGTGCCGTTAAATCTTCTTCGCTATCGTTTAGCGAAGATGAAAAAATCGGTTCTTTCAGAAGCCCCAGAGTAGAGTAACCGCCCATATAGGTTGTGTAAACATCGTACCCCAGGGATTCGTAGTGGCGAATAAACCTGACAGCGAGATCCCTGCTAAAAAATCCGAGATATTCGAAAGTGCCAAAACCGGGCAATCCAAAACGGACAGCCTGCAGCGCATCTGGTCTGGCCACGGTTACAATGTAACCCAAATGTTCTCTGCGGAGGGAGTAAAATGTCTGGTACGATTTTGTTTTGGGAAGATTATACCAGCGCATGGCTTTATTGAGGGCTTCGACAAGAACTTTTAGACTGTGTTGTTCTAATTCCCCAAGTTTTGGGTTTGGCAGTTTGCTAAGGGGAATAGAGAAGGCGATCACGGACAGATGATGCTGTAACCCTGAAGCGGCATATTCCAGCCATGGCCAGAACGCTAACAGCGATACAGCCATGTGGATACCAAGCACCCACTTTCCCTTAGTTCTTAAAAAGTCTTTTTCCGTAGACATAACTTCTCCAGACAAACAAAGCTAAAATAAGAATACTAAATGGAAGCAGGGGAACGATAAGTTCATTGATCTGCTCGTCGTAGGCAAACAGATAGGCCGCTGTTATCAGAATTCCCGTGACCGAAGAGATGAAAATGCCGCGTTCAAAGTCTGCTCCCGTTGCCGACGAATGGCGGAAGAAGCGGTACATGAGATCTGTAGTCCAGTACCCAATCCAGGCTCCCGTCCAGATATCGACCGGGAAGTGCACCCCCACGTAGGCTCGCGAGATAGCAGCGGCTACTCCGAGTGCAAATAGCGGGACGCTATAACGGGCCTGCAATTTGTCTGTGATATAGCGAACGAATACGAACACGGAAGCGGAATGGCCAGAAGGAAAAGAACGCGTAGAGAAGACGTGCCCGAGTACGCAGGTTTGGTCCATGCCGAGCATGAGCGGCGGGCGCGGCAGTGAAAACCAGCTTTTGCCGATCTGCACGAGAATGGCGGCTGCGGCCAGGGCGTATAGAGTAGGCAGCAGCAGGCCGCGCCGCAACGGGTGCAGCAACAGAATAAACAGAACAATGAAAAATCCATCGGCAAGGGCTGTCAACAAAAGGAAGAGATAGTCTATGGCTGTATTGCCAAAACAGTTGATCTGGAGAAACAGCTGCTGGTTTAGGGGCAGCAGTGCGAAGAGTCCGGCTGCAAAAAGTAAAGAATATAAAATCGATTTTGCTATGTTCACGCGCCATTTTAATGTGGCTGCTCTGCTGAAAAGAAAAATTGACAAAGCCATGGCCTGTGGTCAGCTGTTGTATGGGATTTCCCTTTGCAGTACCCCCGGCTTTCTATGGCGTTTTATTTTTTTTCAGCGCTTTCATAGAAAATCTTTTTCCTCCGTATCCGGGCGATCTCGCGATTGCCTTTGGTGGGTATCTCGCTGCCGCAGGTGACTTCAACCTGAATGTCCTGATTGCTCTGGTTTTGAGTGGAAATATTCTGGGGGCTTCTCTCATGTATTTTGCCGGAGAGCGTGTCGTTCATTTTTTTCGGCACCACTTGAAAATTCCCGGCGTCTCGCATTTTCTATCCGAAAAGAACCTGCAAAAAACCAATCTCTGGTTTCGCAGGTATGGTTGGTTTGCCATCAGCCTTTCGCGGCTTGTAGCCGGTGTGCGTTTTTTTGCCAGCGTGATTGCCGGTGCTCTGCGCATGCCGTTTCTCGTTTTTCTGGTAGCCTATTTTGCGGGCAGCCTTGTCTGGAATGCTATTTTGCTGTATGCCGGATACTTGGCTTATTTTCACGGTGAAAAAATACTGGAAAATATGCGCGTCTATAATTATGTTGTGATTGGCGTCGTCGTTGCGCTTGGCGTCTTTTTATGGGTGCGCCATGGAAAAAGAGAATCTTGGAAAGGGGCTCAAGAAGAAGACCAACCGGGCCGAAAATAACTTACAAGTGAGGGCAGATGAAACCATCGTTTAATCCATTTTTAGAGTACCAGTCCAATGAAGTCAATACAGCAGATCCCCGCGAGTTAGTCGTCATGCTTTACGACGGAGCTATCCGCTTTCTGGAGGAATCCATGAAGCACATGGAAAGTTTCCGAACATACGACAAGGCCAACGCGTCCATGCTTCGCGCCCAGGACATTATCACGGAACTCATGGTTTCGCTGGACCTGGACAAGGGCGGTGAGATTGCCCAAAACCTGCTGAGCCTTTATTCGTACATGAAATCGGAACTGCTTTCTGCCAATATGGCTAAAGATGCATCCAAAATAAAACCGATCGTCAAGCTGCTTCGCGAGCTCAAAACCGCGTGGGAACAGCTCGATGCATCCGCTGCAAGACCGGCACCCTCAATCCCTGTGAGCGGTGGATTTGTCGCACACGGATAAGAAACTCGTAAAAATTGTCCTCGGGAAAGTGCGGCAGTGGAAATTGCTGCGAACCCGGGGGGCTTATGATCCCGCTCTTTTGTTGCGGTTGAATGCGGAGGAGAAGGATGTTGCGTCTTTAAGCGCGCACCTTTCAGCCGGATTTTTTCGCAGCTCCCTTATCGCTCTTCATGCATACCACGAGTCTCTTCTGTTGCGCGAAATGGAAGACGAAATCCGCGCGCTTTCTTCCCAGATAAAAACTCGGGGAATTACAATCCCATAAACCTTACGTTGCCGCACTGCGCCATGGACGAAGTGCCATCAGCTTTCCCTCTGCATTGTAGCTCACGGTTAACAGTTTTCCAGCCAGGTCAGGGTTGCAGGGAAGGCCAATCTGGACATAGTTTTCGGAGATAATAGTCTGGTTGTCGTTTTCGCATTCTTCCGCTACACCGCGCCATTCTCTTCCAGAGCTTGCCTTGACATAGTTTTCTGCACTTTGTACTGCCAGTTGCTGCAGTTCTCTCATCTGTTCTTTGATGGTGCTCGCGGGGACTTCTTTCCAGATTCCTTTTCGAATCTTCTCATCCGAAACGGTTCCTGTTCTGCGCGAATAAGGAAACAGATGAATGTTGGCAAACTGCATTTCGGACAAAAATTGAATTGTCTCTCTGTGGTGTTCCCGGGTTTCAGAAGGGAAGCCGGTAATCAGGTCTGTTCCTATATGGGATAGGGGCAGTTCTCTGCGAATGGCAGCTACAATGGAAGCAAAGCGGGAGAGCGTATAACCGCGTTTCATTTTTTTGAGAATTTCCGCAGAACCGCTCTGCAGTGGTATGTGAAAAAAGGGTGCAAGTTTTCCCGTAACCAACAGAGATAGTATTTCTGGTGTGAGATGCGGTGGTTCTATGGAACCAATGCGCAGAAAAAAATCTCCCGGAACAGCGGCAAGCTGTTGCAGAAGTCCCGAAAAACGCAGTCCTCCAAACCGGTACGAACCAATATTTACTCCGGTCAGAATAATCTCGCTGTAGCCAAGCAGGAGCAATTGCTCCAGTTCTGCGATTATACCAGCTGCGGGCCGCGAAACAGCCTGCCCTCTTGCCTGCGGAATTTTGCAGTAGGAACATTGCTTATTGCAGCCGTCCTGTATTTTTAGATAGGCCCGCGAACGAACGCGCCGTTTTTGCACGGGATAGGAAAAAGAGTCGTTGCTGGTGGTAAGGCCCGCTAAAAGAGAAGGCAGAGAAGATTTTTGTGGATTGGCAATGACTTCGTCCACCTCTGGCATTTCAAGAAGAGCATTTTTATCTGTAGTCGCATAACAACCCGTTACGACTATGCGTGAGGCAGGGTTTTCCCGCCGCAGTCGCCGTATCAGTTGCCGCGTTCCTGAGTCCGCCTTGTTTGTAACCGTGCAGGTGTTCAGTATAACAATATCTGCATCTTCGGGATTATCGGGAATGTGAAATTGCAGTTCTCGGAGTCCCGTTTCTAACGCATCGCTCTCGTACTGGTTCAGTCGGCAGCCGGAATTGATTACGACTGCTTTCATGGAGCGGCTGTGCGCTTTCCGTTTGCCTCTGCTATGCTTTTAAGTTCCGCAGAAATATCGCTCCGGGATGCTGACTTAAGGTAGTGGGCCGAGGCGCGTGAGCGCAGTTCTGCCTTTTTAGCAGCATCGTTTTCTGAAGCCGCCCATTGCTCGTATAGATATCCCTGTAGATTGATTATGTAGGCGGAATCTGGTTTAATTTCGGAGGCCCAGGAAAGCAGAATCTCTGCCGATGAAAAGTCCTGGAGTTGAATATTGGCGCGGCCTTCTAGTACAATGGCTTCGAGCTGGTCTTTTATCCCTACCTGATTTTTTTCGTAGGCTCCCTTGGCCAGCGTAGCATATTCAATCGCGGCTTTGGCATCTCCCTTTTGCAGAGAAATGCGGGAGAGTATATTGTAAAGTTTGGCGGGAATAGATTTGCCCTCGGCTGCTTTCAGCGCATCGCGCGCAGCTTTTTCTGCTTTGGAGGAAGATCCCGTTCCCAGATACAGCAGAGACAAATCAATTCTGGCTCCCAGTTCTTCCGGTTTGCCCTCGATAGCCGTGCGGAAATGCTGTTCTGCCGGAATGGCATTGCCGAGTCTCCAGTGATTGTGCGCGGCAAGCATGCGCAACTTATAGTTGAGCATGCTTGATTTAATAACATGGCGTATATGATCCAAGGATTCGTTATACTGGCGGTTCTGGTATGCTGCGAGCGCCTTCTGGTAGTTTTCTTCTATGACTTCCGGGCTCGCATCGGAGAGTTCTTCTACTGCGAAGAGAAGCGGACTGGAGAGAAAAAGAATCGCCATTAATTTTTTCATACAAGAGAAAGCGTGAAAAAAAGTCTACCTGTCAACAAAAAGAAGATTGATTGCAGCTACCTCGATGCCGAAAATAATCTATGCGCTCGCACGTTAATGCTTTGTTTTTATTCATGGTTTTCGCATCCTCTTCCTGTACGGCTCCGCAGAGCTGGAAGTCGGCCTATCTGTATTCTGACGTGTCCCGCATTGCACCGCTTCAAAAGGAGGAGTCAGGTAATGGATTGTTTTCTACGGGAGCAGCTAAAAGCAATTCCGCTCAAATGGGTGGCCAAAAACAGATTCGCGTTAAATTATACGAAGGGCCGCAACCAAACATTTCTGCAGAGAGCTATCGATTTTTGCCCGGTGGTAAGCGCAATGCTGCGATGACTGGCAGGGGTAATTTTGTGCCAACCGGTTCCGGTCTGTTAGAGACAGACGCCTGCTGTCTGGAGCTCAACAGAAAGCAATACCCGGGAAAATTTCTCATCTATCCATCGGGCGATTCTTTTTTAGTTGTCAATCTCGTATCGGAATCGGATTATTTGCCAGGAGTGGTCGCCCACGAAATGAGTCCGGAGTGGCCGATAGAAGCCTTGAAAGCGCAGGCTGTTCTTGCGCGCACCTATTTGTACAATGTTCTTTCCCGCCCCGAATCCAGAAAATATGACATTGATTCCACGACGCGCCACCAAGTATATGGTGGTCTTATCGAAAGCAATTCTCCCGCTGTCGCTGCCGTTCGCGAAACCGCCGGCCAGGTTGTCATGTATGGTGGCAATCTCGCGAGCGTATTTTATCATTCGTGTGAAGGCGGGTATACGGCTTCGGCACAGGAAGTCTGGGGGAGGGAAGTTCCGTATCTCGTTGCCCGCAAGAGCGATTATTGTTCTGATGCACCTCCTTCTCGTTGGCAGATTGAATTTACTCTGGCCGAGTTAGAGGAAAAGTTTGGCGTTGGCAGCCTGCAGCAGATCCATGTGCTCGTTCGGTCGGCTTCGCAGCGCGTTGTCCTTCTTGAGTTGCGCGGAAGCAAAGGCAAAACGGAAATCAGTGGATCGGATTTCCGGAATGCCCTAGGATCTACTCGCATTAAATCTACGTTGTTTGATATTCGTTTGCAGGGAAATGCAGTTCAGATTGCCGGGCGCGGATTTGGGCATGGTGTAGGTCTTTCGCAGTGGGGCGCCTATACTTTGGCTGGCCAGTACCGGCAAAATTACCGTGAGATCCTGGCCTTTTACTTTCCCGGCACCGAGCTGCATACGTATTGAGCATATCTTTGCCGTTCGATCAATGTGGTTGGCCAGTTGCGGACAAAGGCAGTACTTGGCAAGGAAGTTGGAGAGAATCGGTTATAAAAAGATTCTCCTGCCTCTTGCGTGGCTTCCT
>DYPL01000005.1:71456-73460 GCA_020719945.1 Turneriella parva | reverse complement strand
ATGGAACTGATTTCGCGCAGCGTTCCCACAGTTTTCTCTACGCTCTCACTGATAGACTCCAGTGAGGCAGAAGTTTCCTCAAAGCTGGCCGCCTGCTCTGCCGCGCCCTGGGACAAGATCTGCGTGGTTGCGCTAACCTGGGTTGCCGCAGTTTTCATGTTTTCTACGTTGGATAAAACTCCACCTATTACTTTGCGAAGTTTTGTCGTCATTTGTTCCATGGAAAGATGCACGCCAGAAAGAGCGGCTTTTATGGATTCATCGCGAACCAGGTTTCCTTCGGCAACGTTTCTTGCAATCTGCTCTATTTCCCCAGGCTCTCCGCCAAGCTGGGTCAATATGGTTTTTGCAATAGATACAGCCAGAAAAACAGCAATGCCGATAATTAATACCGTGCTGGCAAGATAAACGGTAAACATGAGCCAAGCACGCTTTGCTTTTGATTCTGCTGTTCTAAGAATAGCAGAGGATACAGTATCTTCCACTTTTTTCAGAAGATCAATCTTTTGCGTCTGGTAGGCAAACCAGTCAGCCGCGTGGATTCCGAAGCCGCCGGTCAGAAACTTCTCTTCTGCTATGGCGCGCATTCTCTGGGTTTCGTCTATGGCTTTGCCGGTAACCGTTTTTGTGTAAAAATCTATCCAAGATGACGGGGCAAGTTTGCGGAAGAATGCAAAATAGGCGTCCTCTTCACTCTCCAGCACAATTAAACGGCGATACATTCCGGGCGAAAAAGAATCCTGCTCAAAGGTAGCGTTCAGCAGAGCGCGTTCAATTCCTGCCAGTTCTTTGCTTTCCAGAAAATTAACATAGGCGGTCTCGAGAATAGAAATTTCTGCATTGCTGCTCACTTTGGCTCCCGCTACTAAAACGTCCAGATAGTCAGCGTGCATGCGGGTGTAGTGGCCAATGGCATCCGTGGCAGAAATTTTTAGTGAAAAAGTTAAAGCGCGGATCTCGGCAGTTTTTTGAGATTTTTCCGCAGCGGCAGCAAGGGAGTTATTAACCTCCTCTGAAAATGCATGCCGATTCAGAGAGGTCAGATAAGAATCGAGAGTTTTTTTATAGTCATCGCTTCTTTTTTGCTGAGCAGAAAGTTCAGATGAAAACTCTTTGCCTCCGGATGCCAGATAGCCGGAAGAAAGACCGCGCTCTTTTTGTGTCTCATGTATATATTCCCCTATGTGGACGGAAAGCCGGGTCAGTTTTTGAACTTTATCTAGTTCCCTGCCATTTTGCAGCGCCTCGACCGATACAAAAAGGGACAGAAGCAGAAGACCGGTCATGGGAAGGGCCAGTAGAATGATAAAGACGGTGCGCAGCTTTGTTCTTGCCAAAAAACCCGGTTGTTTGCTCATGGTGTATGATGACATACGCATACAAGCTGCAAACAAAAAAACTCGATTTTTAGACTGGTACCGTAAAACTGACCTGTATGCAATTTTGGAATAAATTTAAGTGTTATAAAGTGATAAATAAAGGACGCATTATACAGCTTCTAAAAAGGCAAAAAAACGGGCAACGCTTTCGTTTAATGGCAGGGAAAACAGCACTCTATGCAATGTTTTTACTCACCATTTCCTGCTCTAATAAGCTCGGGGATATTATCGAATCCGAGGAAACCAATGTTCATAACCCGGAAATTGTATCTATGGCTGCCTGGCCGGATAAAGCCTATAAAAACTCCACCGTTACGGTTACCGTCTCTGCAAAAGACGGCGACGGCGACACTGTTACATTATCCGTTTCTTCTCCCAATGGCAGCGTCGTTTTAAAGGAGAAGACGGATGAAGATACCTGGGCGTATACGTTCACAACAGATTCTTCAACCGGCCCTTATAAGGTGGAAGTTACTGCTACGGATAGCGGCGGGGTTTCTGCAACGGATACCCTTTCGATTCCTTTTAGCCGCTGGCAGTTGGTAACCGAGTCGCTTACTGCTAAGCCGAGATCGGGTGCTTTTATGGCGACGGATGATACTAATTTGTATGTGGTGGATGGGGT
>DYPL01000005.1:59050-71356 GCA_020719945.1 Turneriella parva | reverse complement strand
TGAGCGCTACCTGCATGCCTCAGCGATTGATTCCGGAATTTTTTATACGTTTGGTGGATACGCCGGAGAGGCACAAAGTGATCTCACGACGATAGAACTTTCCACGCGCAATTCGGCCACCGTTACCACCACGTTTCCGGGAGCAGGTCGTTATGGCCACACGATGGTTTCTTACAACGGCAAGCTCTATATTTTTGGTGGAAAAGTACTTTCACCTGCCGCCGGGTTTGTCAATGATTTCTATGAGTACGATATTTCCGACAACGCGTGGACGCAGTTGGAGTCCATGCCCGCCGCGCGCTTTCTTCACAGCATGGTTGTAACATCGACAGGTGTTATTTACATTTATGGTGGCAGAAACGATACCACCAAACTTCACTATGACGACCTGTGGGCGTACCACATAGAATAAGGAGCAAACCATGAAACGAATTCTCCTTATAGCTTTGCTCGCACTAAGCATGCCCGCAGGGGCGCAAAAAGCCCCCGATATCATTCCCGGAATTCGATTATTCTCCGGCATAACGCTGGGGTACTACCAGAACTATCTTGGCAATGCAATGGGGCTGGCGTTTGATTTTACCGTACCGGTGCCTCTGCTTACACCAGGTTTTTTGAACACGGAATTTCTATATTCCAGAACCGGCTTAGTCAGCAGCAATGCGTCGCATCTCGACTCCACGGCTTTTGGTTTTTCTTACCTGCCCGCGTGGTCGCCCGGGTTTAACGTGGATTTTTATGCCGGCCCCGGATTTCGCATGCACTACGCTGTTTTAACGGCAGACCGGCGGGTTACAGTGGAGAGAGCAATGCTTCCGGCTGCCATCCTTAAAACAGGATTGTTTACATCTTTATCCGCAGGGCTTGGAGCGCGCATGGAGCTGGAATATGAGTATACAGAATTGTCGCAGGTCGCTCGCCACCAGATAAACACATCGGCGGGAGTGACGTACAATTATGCCGGCCACATGCGACTGGTAGAGAACCGGGAGTCGCGCATGGAGCTGGAAAAAGGAACGGGGAACCCTCCCGCTGCTTCACGCGTAGCGGAACTGTACTCAGATGGAGAACACGCCTATAATAAAGGAGATCTCGACAAAGCGCAGTTCTCCTTCGATGAAGTGTTATCCCTGTCGCCAGGCCACGAGGGAGCAAAGAATTATCTCTCTCTGATTTCCGCGCGAAAAATATACGATACTGCCCGCAGCGATATTGCCAATAAAAACTATTTTTCTGCGATCGTTTCTCTGGAAAAAGCGTCTAAGGTCTATACGCCGGCAGCGTACGACTTAAAACAGTTGAGATGGAAAATGAGCAGCATGATACCCAGTCTGGAAAAAGATGCCACCAAGGCCTACGAAAGCCAGAACTATAAAAGAAGCATAGACGTGTTTAGCCGCGTTCGTCTTATCGATCCAGAAAACGAAACCGCAGCCCTTTATATACCCCGTGCCCAGCAGAGATTAAAAGCACTGTCTACCCTAGAATAACATGAAACTGCGCATAAAAATACTCCTTTCTTCTCTACTCATTGTAGCTGTGAGTTTGGGGTTTTTTGCGTGGTTTATTTTGCGGCAGCAGCGCGATAGCCTTCTTGCCGATATGCAGATACAGGGAAGCATTCATGCCAGAATAATCTCGCGCTCCGTGTTTAACTCTCTACTCATGAACGGCGGCGATCCAGAAGCTGCCAAAATCGACACATCGGATTCTATCAAAATGATGAAGCCATTGGAAAAAAAGGGCCTTGTCTCTGTGGTATCTGCGCTCAACGCTGCTTCGTTCAAGGGTTTTGTGCTGGCAGAATATGCATCGGAGCAGTATGCAGACCAGGCCGCCCATCCCGGGCAGCGCTATATTGCAGAAGATCTTTTGAATTCGTGGCTAAAAACGGGAGAATCCCAGGTTGCCTGCGGAACAGACGAACTGTGCCATCGCTTTACAGAGGTGTTTGAGTACAAAGGAAAGCCTGTGATTGTAACCGCTGTTACGCTGTCGCGTCGACCCATGGAAGATGCAATTCGTCGCACTAAGCACGGAATCTATTTTTTCCTTGGCATTGCCGTAGTTCTCTCTTTTCTTGTATCCTGGTTTTTGTCTTCTGCGCTGTCGCGCAATTTTGCCAAGCTTACCAGAGCAGTCCGGCTGTTTGAAAGACGGCCGGATGAAAACGTGGAACTCGCTATTCGCTCCAAAGATGAAGCCGGAGAACTTGCTGCGACTTTTGAGCACATGGCAGAAGTTATTTCCCGTCAGGTAAAAGAACTTAAAGAAATGGATCGCCTGAAAGATCAGCTTTTGGCAAATACCACGCACGAGTTAAAAACACCTTTGAACGGAATAATTGGTCTCAGCAGCGCCATGAAATCAGCGCTCGCTGCGGGAGAGTACCCATCGGCAGAGTCTCTTGATCTTATCCATTACAGTGCGCGCCGGCTGAATCGCATGGTAGACGGCCTTTTAGATATGTCTAAAATTCGGCATAAAGATATGTCTCTGGAAAAAGCTGAATTTCCGCTTTCTCTGCTTTGCCTGCGGGCGGCTTCTCTGTTGCGCCCGCTCGCTGTGCAAAAGGGAATTGAGCTGCGCACGTTTGTGGAACATGGCGTCTATGTAACGGGAGATCCGGAAAAGCTGGAGCAGGTTATCATCAACCTCGTTTCCAATGCTGTTAAGTTTACCAGCGAAGGTTTCGTTTCGCTCAATTTAGAAATCCGCGAAAACACGGCCATTCTTCGCGTTACCGATACGGGAATAGGCATTCCCGAAGCCGAACACGAGAAAATATTTGAATCGTTTTATCAGGTTTCGGGGGAAGCATCGCGTGCGTACGAAGGCACCGGACTGGGCCTTGCCGTAACCAAATCTATCGTAGAAGGGCATGGCGGAACTATTTGCGTTGAATCAGAAACCGAAGAAGGCAGCACGTTTACAGTGAAGCTGCCCAATGCGAAGATGGATAAGGGAGCACAGAATCCAGATTTCTTTGAGACCTGGGAAGCCCGCGAAAGTGCTGTTTTGCCAAATCCGCAGGCACCCGTTGCCGAAGAAGGCATTTCTCCTGTGCCCCCGGTCGATAGCTCTGGCATACACGGAACCATTCTCGTAGTGGACGACGACCCCATTAATCTGCGCGCTGTAACGGCCAACTTGAAACAGGCAGGCCACCACACGGTAACGGCAGAATCAGCGTTTGCGGCCAAACAGCTCATGGAATCGGGTGCCGTAAAACCGGATCTCGTTTTGTTAGACGTGATGATGCCCAAATTAAATGGCTTTGAATTTACCAAAATATTGCGGGAATCCAAATCTCTGTACGAACTTCCTATTCTGCTGCTTACGGCAAAAATACGGTCTTCTGATATTGTGAAGGGATTGTCTGCCGGTGCTAACGACTATATCACAAAACCATTTGAGAGCAGTGAACTGTTTGCGCGCATAAAAACCCATCTCATGCTCAAAAAGGCGGTTGAAGATCACCATACGTTAAATTCTATCCGAAGTGAACTGGAAATGGCTAAAAAGATCCAGAACTCTGTATTGCCACCTTTTTCTGTTAAGACTTCCGGCGCTGTTCTCGAAGCGCTGTATATTGCTTCTGCCGAGGTTGGAGGAGATTTCTTTGACTATCATATAGGGCAAAACGGCGCAGTGGGAGTTTTGATTGCCGATGTTTCTGGCCATGGAATTGCATCGGCGCTGATTTCGTCCATGACCAAGGTTGCTTTTAGTGTGGCTGCCGATCATCTCGACCAGCCTGCCACCATTTTAAGAAGCCTCAATCAGATTTTGCAGGATAAGCTCGATGGACATTTTATTACGGCACAGTATATTTACATAGATCCCGCAGCGCGCAAAATAATTTCGGCCCGCGCCGGACACAATCCTTCGTTGCTGTTTTCCCGCTCGCGCCAATCGGTTATGGAACTGAACCCACGGGGGCCGGCCATTGGCTTTTTTCCTGATCCCATCTTTGTTATGGAGGAGCATGGATATGAGATAGGGGATCGCCTGTTGTTGTATACCGATGGTATCACAGAAACCTCCAATGCACAGGGAGAGTTGTTTAGCGAAGTGCGGCTTACCAAACTGTTAACGGACGGGGCTGCGGATCCCAAAGAATTCCTTGCAACCATGCTCGACTCAGTGGAACGTTTTCGCGGTGTACCATCTGGCGAGAATAAATCTCCAGACGATGATCTCACGGCTGTCGTCATTGATTTATTGTAGTATGGTGTTTGCGGATAACAAAAAGTCTACGGCCAATTGCATTCTCAATTAATCTCTGCATTTTTCCAGCTCCACTTTTAACTCAGAAGCAGAGGATGCAAGCTTTCCTATACCTGCAAGTGATTCGTCTCCATTTCGAAAATAAAAATACTCCCATGAAAAATATTTGGCACCGCCATCGCGCCCATCCCAGCCGCCAAAAGTGGTGTAGTGGAGACTTCCGTTTTCCAGAATAACCGTTTTCTCTTTTCCGTGGTGGATGCTTTGTATCTCTCCAGTTCAGTCAACGGCTATTGGTTTGTCGAAGTATGGAGTGAGACAAAAATGCAGTATGGACGAGCGCTATCTTTCGTGGATTAAACAGGCACGTAACGATTGCGACTTTAGATACTGTTTTGTCACTCGTGCTCATAAATATGTCGGTTTGTAAAAGAACGCTCAAAGCGATCGCTAATGGAATAGCCCGCAGACCATAATCCAGAAAAATAAGCAACAGAAACAGAAAAAACAGCATGGGGATTTTCCTCTAATGTGGAACCGGCAGAAATAAAAATGTTGTCAGCAACTTCGTAACCCGCAGACGCATGCCAGTTCATCTCTCGCAGAGAATAGTCAGAAAATCCTACAGGAGCGTTAGTGCCAGCCATGAGAACGACTCGCTTATACCAGGCACGGTTGCGGTATTCGCGGACACCAGATATTATTCTATTTATTTTTTTCTCTGCGTCTTCAGATAGCGAGCTCTCTATTAAAAGTTTCGTTTCTCCATACAAACTGTAACTGGTGCACAGTGAGTTAGAGAGAAAATATTTAGATATAAAAGGGCGATACAATACACCGAGTGAAAGCGTGCCATATGAATTGTCGCTAACAATTCCTGAAAAACCTGCATACCCATCAAAATGGCTTTTTTGGGAAGACTGGCGCAAAATTTTATCGTACAGAACGAGAAGCTCTTTGGACCGGGCAAAGCTTTCTGTTTCGGAGGTTTCTTCTTCCTGCGCAAAAAGAGGGAATGAGAATATGGTTAATAACAATACGAGCTTTTTCATGGTACATGACTCAAACAGCAATATGCCCGGTCAATCATGTATCACTCTAAGCGAAGCCTTGATGGGGCGCTTCAACGTAAAATGCGCCGCACCACGAGCAGAAGAAAAATTCCTCCAAGCACCAGAAAAGAACCAGACAGGGCAGACCGCAACAGCAGAACGCCGGTTCCCCACAGAATTAAGTGCAGAGAAATAAATCCGGTCAAAAAAGAGAAAAATCTTTGGGTCAAACTAATCCCTCCAGACAAAGGTTCAAGGGAAAGATTCTTTTTCACGGGTCGCCAGAATCCATAGGGATGAACAGTAGAGTAGAAAACTTCCAGTGTGGCAGCAGATGTCGGTTTTGTCGCAAACGTCACTGTAATCCAGACCAGTGTTGTAATACCCGTGGTAAGGATGGCACCGGTTGCCGAGTCCATGGAAACAGAGCGCATGGCAAGTGTAGTGAGCAGAGCCGTTATCATGGCGCTAACCTCGCTCCACGCATTCACGCGCCACCATATCCAACGTAAAAGATACACGAGTCCCGTGCCTGCACCTAAGGCCAGAAGAAATTCGTAGCCTTCTTTGACAGAATCAAAAAACCAGGACACGGTAGCAGAAAAAACGAGAAGGAATACAACGGATATTTTAGCGATGAATAGATAATGCTTTTCTGAACTGTTCTTTACCATAAAGCGTTTGTAAAGATCATTTACGAGATACGAAGCGCCCCAGTTAATCTGCGTAGAGAGGGTAGACATAAAGGCAGAAAAAAACGCAACGAGCATTAATCCCATCAGCCCTGGCGGCATCCAGGTTTTCATGGCTACAACGTAAGAACTTTCCGGATCTTTCAACGCGGGCAAAAAGGCAAAGGCACCCAGGGCAACAATAATCCAAGGCCATGGCCTGACCGCGTAGTGCATTATGTTAAATAGAAATGTCGCGGATACGGCATCGCGGGGATTTTTTACCGACAGCATGCGCTGCGCAATATATCCACCGCCGCCGGGTTCTGCTCCCGGATACCAGCTTGCCCACCACTGGAAAGCCAGCCAGAACAATATACTGGAAACTGCGATCTCTGCATTCCAGGGGAAAAAGCTCAATAACTGAGCACCATTTTCTTTTGCGGCCACTGCAGCAGTCAGGGCTTCGAGAGATCCTGCATGCCGAACAACCACTATGGCGAGAATGATAGATCCGGCCATGGCAGCAAAGAATTGAAAAAAGTCATTCCAGACCACGCCCCATAATCCGGAAAAAATAATGTAGATTCCCGTGATAGTGTACAGGACAAAAACAATCTGCCAGTGCGACCAGTCTGTAAAAGCCGACAGGATCTTAACCATTCCAACTGTTACCCAGCCGATAATGATTGCATTGATGAGAACGCCAAGATACACGGCGCGAAAGCCACGCAAAAAGGCAGCCCCTTTGCCACTGTATCTTTTTTCGGAAAACTCTGCGTCTGTCATTACTCCAAGACGCCTCCAAAGATCGGCAAAGAAGAAGACAGTCAGCAGACCGCTTGCAGATAATGAGATCCACAACCAGTTACCAGAAATCCCCTGCGTGAGGACAATGCCGGCCACGGCCAATGGGGTGTCTGCTGCGAACGTGGTTGCCACCATGGAGATTCCGGCAAGCCACCATGGAAGCTGTCGTCCAGATAAAAAATAACTTTCAAGGCTTTTTCCTGCTTTTTTGCTGAAGAAAAGGCCTATGGCGATTACGGCGGTAAAGTATACCAGAGCGGTGATTATATCTATTATGTTCATAAAGCGAGAGAGGATGGGCCGTAGCCCAGTTCCGACATAAACGATAGACTTTCCCAGAATACGGCATTGGGCGTTTTCCCTTCTCCGTTTTCAGATAGTTCCGGCAGAATCTGTTCCAGGAAGTACATTTTCATTTTGCCTTTTCCTTTCACTTCTGTCTGTTCCCGTTCTGCCAGCACAAAGAAATTCTTAAGATAAATGGCTATGTCTTCGCTGCAGTTGATTTTGTCAGGCATGCTGTTTTTTTCTACGCGGCTGGCTGTATTCATGGGATCGCCCCACAGATCAAAGGCAAATTTCTGTCGCCCTACCACTCCGCCAACGACATTGCCTACATGGAGTCCAATTCTCATTTTCCAAGGAGCTACTCTCGCAGGGCGTTTTTTATTTCGCTCCTGAAGAAAATTCAGCATTTCCACAGCGGCCAGTGCCAGCTTTATCAGATGACCCGTGTTGTTTTCATTGAGGCCACTGATTCCTATGTAGGCATCGCCCATGGTCTTCAGTTTTTCAATATTATATTTGGCAGCAATTTCGTCAAATCCGGAGTAGACAATATCCAGCTCCCATACGATTTCTTCGGGAGAAAGTTTTATTGTATGCTCCGTAAAATCAACAATGTCGAGATACATAATCCCGGCCTGCAGGTATTCTCGCGGCGAAACAAAGCCGTCTTCTAATAGTTCTTTTGCAATGTGCTCCGGCAAAATGTTTCTGAGCAGATTATCCGACTTTGCTTTTTCTGTCTCGAGCGCCCTGGTGCGCTCCTGTATTTTTTCTTCGAGGATTTCGGTCATATTCTGGCTTATTTTTAGACTGTGTGTGTAGCGGCGTGCTATCAAAAAACCCTGTATAACAAAAAAGGTAAAAAAGCCAATGGGAGAAAGATACGGAGTCTGGATAAGCCGCTGGCTGTAAAGAATGTCATTGACCATAGTGATGCTGAAAACCAGAAACCCTAAAAGAATAGATTTAGAACCTTCTGTATTTTTCCATGCAGCACGAATCAGAACAATGTGAAAATATACAATGATGACGAGTACCATCCCGCTGTAGAATATGAGTGTATCCGCATAAATCATTATGGGCGTTGTGATTACTATTACGGGAAAAATAGAAGAGATGCCTACAATCGAGTATGCCGCTGTTTTGCTCAGCTCTGCGGAAAAAAGCCTCTGGATAAAAATGACGAAAAATGGAAACGCCAGATATATGGAGATATACTCGCCGAACGTTCCGGCCTTCCACGTGTGAAAGTCCCACTGGTATAAAAGCCCTTCGCCCGTTATTGTTGCATGCCAGGCCACCAGAAAAAGAGTGATTGATAAATACAGGGGAGAGGGTTCTGATCTGTTCAGTAGATAGAGCAGAATAAAATACAGACCCATGGTCAGTATGGCACCAAAGAAAAAAACTTCCATGGCAGAATTAGAGTCCTGTACAGCCATTACTGCATCTTCAGCACCAATTTGCAGAGAACTGCGCATTCCGCCTCTTGGATACACGTGATTCGCCATCTGGATTAAAATTTCTGATGTCCCTTTTGGAACAGAAAAAGATTTGTAGGCCGGGGAGTAATCGCGCGGCATAGCTTTTCCATCCAGATTATTTTTTGTATTTGTATGAAGCAGTTGGCCATTGAAATAAAAGGCGAATGCAGAGTCTTCCTGGTGGATTCGGAACATGAGTCTTTCCGGGGGATTCTCACCAAATTCAAGGCGAAGCCGGTAAGAAGCTTTTCCGGTTTTGGGCAAATGCAGAACGCTGCCGCTTTCGTCCACGACGCTCTGGTTCCATGTGTGTGGTAAAAACACAAAGTGGGGGGATGACTCTGTATTATCCGGGGGAATCAGTTTTCCGGGAAAAAACTCCCAGTATCCCGATATTTCCGCAATCTTTCCATCCGCAAATGGAAAATCGGATAAATCGACAGTGCCGCTTTTTGCTTCCCGGTTTTCCTGAAAACGTGAAAAATTGCAGGAAGAAAATCCGGTAACGAGCAGTATCAGAAAAATGTTCAGGAATCGTTTGCTCAAGTGTTTTTTCTCCAAGTTTTTTTGGCTAATGCGGTGCATCTTTTTTATCGGCAGATGGGTTGATAATCTTATCCCGTGGACCAGAAAATCCGGGATATCCCTCCCGTTAATACTTGCCGGGAAACGTCCATTTTAGCATATTGGCGCTACGATTATGAATATGTTCAAAAAAATACTCTCCTTTTTAATCTCGATGAAATTTGCCGTCATCCTCTTGGCCGTGTTTGCCATTGTGACCGCTACAGGAACTTTCATTGAGAATGATTACGGAAACCCAGTTGCCCGGGCCGGTATTTACAACACGTGGTGGTTTGAGCTTCTCTTTCTGCTTATTTCGATAGGGTTAATTAATAACATTATAAAGCATAAAATGTGGCGACTGACCAAGTGGTCCATTTTTATGTTTCATATATCCATCATCGTCATATTGTTTGGTTCTGCGCTTACGCGCTATTTTGGGTACGAAGGCATGATGCATGTCCGCGAGGGCTCTAAGGCCAACACCATCACAACCGAAGAAGTCTATTTTTCCCTCTCCCACGGAGAAAGCACAAAGCAGTGGAAAAAAAGACTTTCGCCCATTACACCGTCTTCATTCAGCCACTCGCTGCCGACCCCCCAGGGAAAGCTGTCCGTACAGACAGCCGACTATATTCACTGGGCTGCGCGCGCTCCCGTTGCCGCACCGGATGGGGTGCCTTTGATCGTCTTGCGAATTTCTGACAAGGGCAAAGGGGGCAGTTTTGATACCGTAATGGCGCCCGGAGACAGGGAGACAGCCGGAGGAATGCCCATTGTATTTTCGGCTTCTGCATCCGAAAGGGTAGACGGAATCCGTATTCGAGTAAACGAAAAAGGCGAAGTGGTGATTCTTGCGAGGGAGCCTATGGTGGGAATGAATATGTCTACCCAAGCGAATACCATGGTGGCAGCGAATACGGAAACTGTTATGGCAGCAAAAACAGTGTTCGATACATCGGTAGCCAGCCTTATTGTGCGAGAATTCATTCCATCGGGAAAGATCGACTATGTGCCCGCGTCCGAGAAGACCGATTTATCAGCCCTGCGGCTTAAAATTTCATATAAAGGGGAGTCCATTGAAAAAACAATCTATGGCTCCCATACTACCGTTCAAAATCCCCAGACGGTGCAAATTGGCGGCGAGCAGTTTCGCATGGGATTAGGGCCCATTGAAAAAACTCTTCCCTTCTACATCCGCCTGAACGATTTTATTATGGGGCGTTATCCCGGCTCCAATGCTCCCTCCAGTTATGAAAGTAAAGTTACCGTAGAAGATCCCCGCAGTGAACAGTATCCGTACCACATTTATATGAACCATATTCTTATTCACGATAGTTACCGCTTTTATCAATCTTCGTACGACGCCGATGAACTCGGAACCATTCTGTCTGTGGCAAGAGATCCCGGAAAAATTCCCGTCTATATTGGTTTTTTTATGATGACTCTTGGCTTTCTGCTGCAACCGTTCTCCAAAGGCAGCCGATACAACCGCAGCCTTGCTGGTCTGGTGGTTGCCGTTGCGCTGGGGGTTGGTACTATACACGCGCAAAATCCACCGGCGGTATCCGTGGAGCATGCCGAAAAATTTTCCAAATTGATTGTGCACGATATTCAGGGACGATTTAAGCCTGCGCATACGCTGGCAGAAGAGGTTGTTCTCAAGCTGAGCCGCCACACGGATCTGTATGGGCAAAATCCTTCTCAGGTTCTGTTGGGAATGATGGCACGTCCAGATGTATGGCAGGAACAGCCCATGATTCAGCTTGGTCATCCCGGGTTAGGCCCGCTGATTGGCCTTCCCGAGGGTACAAAGGTAGCCACTTTTTCGCGCTTTTTAACGCCCGACGGCAGGTATATTCTGCAGGAGCCCAGCGAAGAGGCCAACAGAATAAAACCGGCAGAAAGATCAAAACTTCAGAACAAGCTGCTTAAGCTGGACGAAAGGGTCTCTATTGCATATACAGTTTTGCAGGGGGCAGAGCTTCGGTTGTTTCCCGTTCCAGGCAGCAGTACAGAGCCGTATTTTTCACCTGGGGACAAGCCGGCCAGTGTAGACATGCTGTACTATGGCAAAGCAATGGAAATCTGGACGAATTATATTTCTGCTGTTAAAACCGGCATAGAGACTGGAAACTATACGCGTGCCGATGCATGGCTCCAAAGGCTTTCTGCCTTTCAAAAAGAAAACAGCGGATACTCCATCAGCGATTCGCGCCTTGCTCTCGAAATCAAAATGAACGAGCTCAATCTATTCTACCGGCTTGCTCCCATTTATCTGCTCACGGGTTTTGGGCTGATGATTTTCCTGTTCCTCAATCTGGTCAATCCTATCGTTCCCGTGAGAATTCCTCTCGTTCTTTCGTGGATTTTTCTTCTCGGCGCTTTTACTGCGCATACGGCTGGTCTTGCTCTGCGCTGGAATGTCGCAGGCCATGCACCCTGGTCAAACGGTTATGAGTCGCTGGTGTACATTTCCTGGGCAACGGCCCTGTCTGCCCTCATCTTTGGCCGATCGACTCCTTTTGTGATCAGCTCTACTTCCATCATGGCCGGGCTGGCTCTCTTTGTGGCCCATATGAGCTGGATGGATCCGCAGGTGACCACTCTGGTGCCCGTATTAAAATCTTACTGGTTGACCATTCACGTATCCGTGATTTCTGGCAGTTATGGCTTTTTGGCGTTAGGTACTTTGCTCGGTTTTTTTACTCTCATTCTTTTTGTCATACGCTCTCCTTCGCGGCCCCGCATTGATACGTCTATTCGCAATCTTGCCATAATTAACGAAAAAACGCTCATGATGGGATTGGCCCTGCTTTCCATTGGAAACATTTTAGGTGCCGTTTGGGCCAATGAATCCTGGGGTCGATATTGGAGCTGGGACCCCAAAGAAACCTGGACATTTATTGCCATTATGATCTACTCCGTAGTGTTGCACCTGCGCTTTATCCCCGTTCTCAAAAGTACATTTCTGTTTTCTGCTTCTTCTGTCGTGGCCTATGCGTCTATTATCATGACATATTTTGGAGTGAACTTTTATTTGACAGGTATGCACTCTTATGCTGCAGGCGATCCCGTGCCAATTCCTGCTTTTGTCTATTACACGCTGGCAGTGGTTGCCATCGCGATAGGGCTTGCCTGGCGCAATAGTGACGCTCGTGTGCCTCTCGCTTCTAAGAATGAATGATATTCGATGGAAACAACGGC
>DYPL01000005.1:36722-58950 GCA_020719945.1 Turneriella parva | reverse complement strand
CAACGGCTACTCCAAGGGAGCTCACTTAATTGAATTGGCAGGCTATTTTTAGTTTGCACAGTGCCGTATGATAGACAGATACTCGACAGACGAAATGCGACGGCTGTGGTCGCTCGAACATAAATTTGAAGTCTGGAAAGAAATAGAAGTACTCGCCTGCGAATACTGGCACAGTGTGGGAAGAATTCCAGACGCAGACTGGAAAGACATAAAAGAAAAGGCGAATTTTAATACAAATCGAGTTATCGAAATCGAAAATGAAGTTCACCACGATGTGATCGCATTTTTAACCAATATGGCGGAGTACATTGGCCCAGCATCGCGTTTTGTGCACTTTGGATTAACTTCTTCCGACGTTGGCGACACGGCTCTTTCCTATATTGTTTCGGAAGCCATGGATAGAATTCTTTCTGCAAACAGAAAGTATTTAACACTGCTGCACAGCCAGGCTGTCGCGTATAAAGATCTCATCGTCATTGGTAGAACTCATGGTGTACATGCAGAGCCAACCACACTGGGGCTTAAACTGCTGGGGTATTACACAGAAGCCCTGCGCAACTATGATCGCCTGCGCGATGCCGCACGGGAAATGAAAACGGGAAAAATTTCGGGTGCTGTGGGAACGTATTCCCAGTTACCTGTAGAACTGGAAGCCTTTGTCCTCGAAAAAATGGATCTACAGGTAGAACCCGTGAGCACACAGGTAATACCCAGGGACCGCCATGCTCATCTATTGAATTCCATGGCTTTATCTTCACAGGGCATTGCACGCCTCGCGCAGGAAATTCGCCTTCTGCAAAAAACGGAGAGCAGGGAAGTAGAAGAACCCTTCCAGAAAGGGCAAAAGGGCAGCAGTGCCATGCCTCATAAGCGCAATCCTATTCTTTCCGAACGAATGGGCGGGCTCGCTCGCGTTATTGCGGGATACGCCTCCACCGGTTTACAGAATATCCTGCTTTGGCACGAGAGAGATATCTCGCACTCGGGGGCAGAAAGAGTTATTCTTCCAGATGCGACTTCCCTTCTGGAATACATGTTTCAAAAAATGTCTTTTGTCGTCGAAAACATCCACGTCTATCCCGAAACAGCCGAAAAAATTCTGCAGTCTACAAAAGGGCTCCTTTATTCATCCAAAGCACTGCTCGTGATTACCGAAAAACTTGGAATAAGCCGGGAAGATGCCTATTCTATTGTACAGGAGGCCGCCATGGAGGTCTGGGCTAATCCAGAAGGTTCCTCTCTTCGCGAAAAGCTGGCGCACCATCCGTCCCTGTCTGCGCTGGAGCCTACTATCTGGGAAGAAGTCTTTGATCCGCGCCCTTTTGTTGCGAATGTAAGCCGAATCTTTGAGCGCATCCCGGATCCTCCCGCAGAATAACGGGAACCTTTCCGGTGTATTTGCGGTCTAATGTGCATGAAAAGAGCATTAGCCATATTTCTTCTCGTGACTGGTATCGCATGGTCCAAGCCTGGTGAAAAGCCAGGAGGCGATCCGCTTGCGCCATTTGAGATTCATTACGACAGACTTAAGGCACGATTAAAATTAACAGACGATCAGGATTCCGCCATCCGAAAAATTAAAGAAGATTTTCGTATATACAGAGAAGAAAGTCAAAAGGTGCACCGTGATGATCATAAAGTGTTGCGGGATCTTCTGGAAGCAGAAGAGGTAGATCTGGTGAAGGTACGCGCTCAAATAGAAAAAATATCGGATATGATGACAGATATGGCCATGAAAGGCATTGAAACGCGCCTGGCCATAGAAAAAGTTCTTGCACATGACCAGCGCCAGGAGTTGCGCAAAATTGTGCAGCGGCATAAACGCGAGCACCCGGAAGACAGGAAGTAAATCATGACAGAAGAAGAGCTTGTAACACTGATCCGCGACAATAAGGCTCTCGTCATAGGTGCTATTGGAAAATATCTCTATTCGGAATGTTCGGAATACGCAGAGGATGTGTTTCAGGAAGTCTGGTATCGCGCATACAGGGCTCTTAAGAATGATCGCTTTCGGGGAGATTCCAAACCGGGTACTTGGCTGTATACCATTGCCCGCAATGAATCGTTGCGCCAAAATGAAAAATGTGCCCGCATAAAAGAAAGGCTGCTTGCTAAGGAACCGGAACAATCCGTCGCAGGCCACGAAGAATCTATTCTGGAAAAAATGAGTTTCGATACGATATTGCAGAAGCTGCCAGAGATATACCGTTCTGTTGTTCAGTTTCGGGTGGAGGGTTTTGCCGTGCAGGAGATTGCGCAGCGTATGGGAATTCGGGAAGGAACCGTCAAAAGTCGTTTATCTCGCGCCCGCGATCTCGTCGCAAAAATGGAGGGAGTAAAATGAATCAACTTGAAAAAAATCTCGAAAGGCTGCTCAGCGATGAACTGCTTGCAGGCCGCACGGCACGGGCAGTAAAGCGCAGAGAAACCCAAAAACAGCTGTTCGTATCGGGAATTACATTTGCTGCGCTAGTCATCACCGTCGTTGGCATTTTCACCCTGGATTTCGAGAAGCAATCTGGTACTGGCCATTACGAAATGGTGCGCGACTCGTTTTCGGCTTACCCTGTGGACTTTGCTGTATCTGAGTATATGGACGTGCGGTGGTCCGCTCCTTTTACCGGAGGAGAAAAATATTCCCTTGAGCATATGGTTGGCTTTGACGAATAGCTCTAAGCATCATCTGATAAAGTTTGCCTACGGATCGCTTCGCGTTCAGACCTTACTTCCGGTACATGCACCCCTCGACCCTTCGACGGAGCTCTGGATAAATAAAGATCGGGGTAAATTCACCGGCAAAACGCGCACAAAACGGCCTGTATCGATACGCAGTAGACATAGTCGCTTGTCGACACGAAGTGGACGAAGTTGATAGATGTCGTAATTTTGGCCCCTGGGTTTTGTGCCCGCAGGGTAAACGCACAGCGAGCCGAAGCTTTATCAGAGCCTGCAAAAAAAGTCAGACCAGACTTATTATTCTTCCTTTCTGGTGTTCTGCTCCTCGCGCAATTTGTGCAGGTTATAATTCATAGTCCGCAATGTTCCAGAAATCTGATCGAGCTTTTCCTCCATGTTATCAAACGAGGGGTTATCTCCAAGCTCAACACGGATGGGTTTATCGGTAAGCGCAGAAACTGGTTTACTTTGCTGGATGGATACACCGGCTCCAAAAAAAACGAGAAGCAGAGAAGCAGACAGAGTGATCATTCCATTGTTGAGAGAACGCCGAAAGGATTGTACTGCTTCTCCGTTTGATTCAAGGGAAACCATCTGAGCGATAATACTGTTTTTTAAGAAAGCCTTCAGTTTTGCATCTGCGGCAATTTTGAGAAGTTCTGCATCGGTGATTGTTCTTCTGGCGACATTATTGCGCAGCATAAAAAACACGAGCGAGTCAAACAGTAGATACAGACCCGCTGCATAAACAAACAAACCTGTTTTTCCCTCATAAATGCGCGTAGCTAAAAAGAGAAGGGCCAGACCCGCTGCAGCAATAAGGAATAGAGTGGCAATAATCATGATGGTACGAACTCTGCTTTGAAGAGCTGCTTCGTCGGCTTCCTGCATCCGTTCTTTCTGGGAAAGATAATCGGCAAGATGTTCCGCCGTGTCTGCAGATGTAATCTGATCAGCCAGAGCATGCATTTTTTTTCCCGCGCGTTCTTTTTGTTTGTGGGGAGAGGCAAACAGGTTGTGAAGGATAAATAACAGCATAGTGGATTATACTAATAAAGAGGAAACACGGCAACGCTTTTTTTATCAATTTGCGTAGACTCTGAATGTCATAATTCTTAGTTAATCAATGCTGCTTCTTCGTTCACTTGTTTATTTTGAAAACACAATAGAAAGTTAAATGACAAGAACCTTTAATTAATACAGGGTAAATGGTTTATACATTTTTTTCATGAATTTTTTTAGAGCAGTTTAAGGATATAGTTGACAGGTCAGACCGCATCTGCAATTTTAATTAATGAAACATGTTTCTCTTGGCAGCAAAAAAACGGTATCTCGTCTTGGTCTTGGTCTTGCCGCACTTGGTCGGCCCGACTATATAAATCTTGGGCATGGAGAAGATTTAAATCACCAGACTTCTGTAGAAGCTCTTGAACAGCATACCATAAGCATGCTCGAGGCAGCTTCAAAGTCCGGCATTAATTTTTTCGACACGGCACGGAGTTACGGCAAGGGAGAAGAGTTTCTTGGCAAGTGGATTAAGTCCTCTGCAAAAGAAGCAGATGCAAGCATATTTACAAAATGGGGGCAGGAATACGCTGCCAATTTTCAGATTGATGCAAAAGAACATGTAAGAAAAAAATACGACCTCAAAACCCTGAAAGAGCATTTCGAGGCCAGTAAAAAAGCACTGGGCAGAAAAATCGATCTTTATCAAATCCATTCCGTTGAGGCAAATTCTCCCGCCTTAAACGATGCCGCGATTCTTACAGAATTATCCGCATTAAAAGAGGCAGGCGTGTATATAGGCGCATCTGTAATCGGCCCAAAACAAAAAGACGCCATAGAGAAACTTTTGTCGATTAAGCAGGGCGAAAAACCCCTGTTCGATTCTGTGCAGGTTACCTTTAATCTGATGGAGCAGTCTGCAGCCGATGCCATGAAGGCAGCTGCTGATGCAGGAATGTTTGTAATAGCCAAAGAAGTCTTTGCCAATGGAAGACTCACGGAAAAGAACGCAGAAGAGCTGAACTATACATTCCCCGGTAGAGAGCTTAAGAAAATGGCACAGGGATCCTCCATGTCCCCCGCCCAGATTGCCCTTTCCTGGGTACTCGGTCATGATTTTGTCCATGCTGCGATTAGCGGTGCGGTAACGCACGAACAGTTAAAACAGCATGTTCAGGCAGAAAAATCCATTATTCCTTCTTCTGATGCAGAGGGCCGCAAGCTTGCTTCTGTGCTCATAGAAAATCCTGTGGATTACTGGCTCAGGAGAAGTTCTCTTCCCTGGAATTGACCTCATCGATCTTTCATTTCTTCAGGGCCCGGGGCTTCTGATTCCTGCGTGTAGTACAGGTTAAGGAAACGACTGACGGAATCTATGTTTGCACCAGCCGTGTCCAGAATCTCTTGTTGCACTGTATTGCCAGTGGATGTATGGTTGTAATCATACTGCGGCGGTGCAAAGGTGAAGTAGCTAAAATCGCCGGGAACCGGGTTACCCAGGGAAGCAGAAAACATGGAATTCCACTGGATGTCTTTTATTTGGGCTGGAGCCGTTGCTTTAAACCAGATGGTTCCACCGGCATAATCTTCTATATTTGAGTGCCTGAACGGTTTATAGAAATAATCGCGTGGGATCTTTTTTTTCTCGTCCAACAGGTAATGTCCTGAGACCAGAATTTTTATTGCCTTAGCCTGCACGGACATCGAAGGAAACAAATCAGTAGGAACTTTAAGGCGTGCAGTGTCGTTCTCCTGACAGTCGGGAATATTGTTTGTCTCGTAAGAAAATGTTTCAGTCTCGGATTTATTAAATGCAATTGCAGATATAATAACGAGGAATGCATCGTTTGGGTGCTCCCTGACCAGTTGATTTATCTGTTTGTCTAAGACTCGAGAATATATTGGAAGAGTACTGTTTTCAATTTCTCGCAGTTCTGGAATTTGTTCGGATTCTGCATCGCTTGCCAGTGGAATTTCCAGTTGTTGGCGATATCTGTCTTCGTACCACTTTCGGAGATCTTTGGAACTTTGATTAAACAGTTCCCAACTGCCGCCTCGACACTGCTCACATTTTCCCTTTGCCGTGAAAGTATATACGGAATCTGGGTTTCCGTTTTTGCCTGAACACGAGACAGAATAAAAACCAGGAAGATAGTCGACTTTGGCAATTTCCATGCTGTTGGGTGAATTCTCAATTTGCACGGGAGTTACCACCAGATGAAATCGCTTAATGGCCGGGAGATCCTCTCTCAGAGTTTTTTGGGGCGGGATGGAACAATGAGAAAAAGTAAGGAGAAACAGAAAGCCTGTTAAGGGAGGTATTTTGAAAGCGGTTTTCATAATCTTATTCTTGTTGTTCTATTTCCAATTTTAGTTTGTCCAGCCCCGCTTTAGCCTTTTCTATTGAGGGTTGAATGATTTTGTCCGGATGCAGAGGAGGGTAACTCATTAAGGCTTTCAGAGACATTTCATTGTCATAAGATTGCCTGGTGGAGTCTTCTATGTTGGTTGTTGCCAGGGAATAATAGGCTAAGCCGCCGAGAGGTGTTAATTTAATCGAGTTATATTTCCCGTTGGAAGCTTTCGCCTTTAAATCTAAAGACAAGCCCGAATCGAGAGAGTAAGTGAAAGGAGCTTTTCCGTTGGTTTCATATTTGACAGCTAAATCTAATATATAGACAATAGAATAAGGAGTCTGGTTCCAGTCTATTTTTCCATTCTTTTGAGGAAGAGTAGAGCGACTTACAAAATCGAATTGTTTATCCGGGTATTGCTGGTTCAAATGCTGAGTTATGTCGATAAAAATTTGCAGGTAACTGTCGGGGAAAGGAGCTTGCGCACTTTCACTCCGAACAATCTCTTCGTAAAGTGGTTTGCCCTTGTCATCAAATTTACCAGAAAATTTTTGACGACCTTTTACCCAAATGGGTGTACCCGATGGTCGGAACAGTCCCAAATATCCATCCGCATCTTCGCCCGAGATGACGGCAATTTGATTTGTTTGCGAGAGCTTTGCCTTGTACATGGCTGGAGAAGTACCGCACGCAGAAATAAGGGACAGTAATAAAAACAGACCCGCTATAGGCACATTGTTTTTTACTTTCATAAATATTATTATAGACTGGTTCGCGCAAAAAAGCAATACCCAAATGGGTACAAAAGATTACGCGGACAAAAGTGAACGAGCCGTGAGAACCAGCATAACGCCACTCAAAACGGCAAATGTAAGAATGCGCTTATGGTTTTCAGGGTTTCGCTTGGCGGTTCCGTAAAGCAGATGGGCAAAACTGAGTGTGAGCAGACCTGTCAAGGGATGTTCCAGAGCAAAGAAGCGAAGCCGGGAGGCCCCCATAGCCGCTCCAAAGTCTGACAAAGCAGTAGCGACAGTGGGACTCGTGAAATACAAAGCAATGCCAAGAATTAACTGGATGTCTACCAGAATCATATAGGCCAGGGCAAAATATCGTTGGCCTTTAGACTGCATGAATTCAGGTTTTCTCCTTAACAACAGGAGTGCACCCAAGAGCACTATGAAAGAACCCAGAATAAGGTTAAAATTGCCGACATGCAATGCTTGAATAAAAGGATACATGGCCCATTAGAGGCATATCATTCCCACGTGTCCAGCGTTTTTCACCCAAGACTAACGTGCAGGCCCATTCTAAATTTTTTACTGATTTACATAAGAGAATTGTAAAAAAATTCTTGCCGGGCCAATACCCGGATAATCTTTGTACTCAGGTGTTTGAAGTCACTTGCTGCAAATATGCGGTGTTTGCCATTGGGATTACGGGTTTTCTGGTTCTCACAGATGCAATGCACGGCCTTTTTTTGCGGGCAAGGCTTCCGGCCATGAAAGAATGGATGCGATGGATGGCAGGTCTTGCTGTCCGGTTTGCGTTCATATTTATTGCCGGTTTTGCGACGATGTTTATGGAATGGATTCCAGAAGCAGAGCGCAAGCCAGTACTTTTTTCTGCTTTGCTGGGGGTTTCCCTCTCCATTGCAATAGAAGCGGCATTTGCATTCAGGCGCCTCAATAAAATATAAACGAAAGGGTAAATATGTTCTCATTGCTTACACAGATGATTCCAAATTCCGAAGCACATACTTCTCCCGCAACCGATGCCGTCCATGGCGAGGTTCTTGCTCCGGCTGTTGAGCATGTCGCTCACCATGCAGAGGAAGCATTCAGCGTTACCTCTCTCATAACCCACCATCTCTCCGACGCGGTTCTATGGCCGCTGCAAATTGCTGGATTTGACATGTCTATCACTAAGCGCGTAGTGATGATGTGGATTGTCTCCTTTTTAATGCTCGCCATTTTTATTCCCGCTGCTCGTTTCATTGTGCGCAAAGTGTACAGTCGCCCAGGTCGCTTTTCTGGCGCAGTCGAAATGCTCGTTGGCTTCGTGCGCAACGGTATTGCTGCAGACACAATGGGCAAAGACGGAAAGGTCTACGTCCCTTATCTCCTCACACTTTTCTTCTTTATTTTGTTTTCGAACCTTCTGGGCCTTTTTCCACCCATGGGTGAACTCGTTCATTTTGTAGCTGTTCAAACCGGAATGGCAGCTCCAATGGACGCACATGCTCCTGCCACAGAAGCGCCACTGGCCCTGAAGCTTTGGCCAGGGATTACCTCTACGGGTGACCTTAGCGTAACGGGTGCTCTGGCGGGAATATCTCTTCTCGTTATTTTTGTGAGTGGATTCGCATTCCAGGGAATAGGCTTTATTAAAAATATTGTTCCTAAAGGGATTCCTGCCCCACTGTGGATCCTCATGTGGCCGCTTGAATTTATTGGAATATTCACAAAGGCTTTTGCCCTTGCCGTTCGTCTTTTAGCGAACATGACAGCCGGGCACATGCTCCTTCTGGTTTTGATGGGATTCATCTTTCAGTACCAGAATTATGGTGTGGCAACGGCCAGCTATGTTGGCTCCGTTGGGATTTTTATGCTCGAGCTTCTCGTGGCATTCCTCCAAGCCTACATCTTCGTTCTCTTAACAGCCCTGTTTGTGGCAGGGGCACAGCATCGCCACTAAGTTTCGCAAATTAAATTTAAGGAGAATCAAATGAACATTATTGGAGCAGGTATTGCAGTAGGTCTTGCCGTGTTAGGTGCAGGGGTTGGAATTGGTCAGGTTGGCGCCAAAGCCGCTGAAGGTGTAAGCCGACAGCCAGAAGCTTCTGGTAAAATCATGACACTCATGATCATTGCCGCAGCTCTCGTGGAAGGTGTTGCCCTTTTCGCCCTTGTACTTGGGTTCATGTTTTCCCAGGGCTAATAAGAGGCTACAATGGGGTTAACAATGCCAATTTTAGCTGAAGGTTCGATAAATCTTCTGGCTGTCAACCCTGGCCTTTTGATCTGGACCGCCATTACTTTTCTTACAGTACTGGTGGTGCTCTATTTCACTGCTTGGAAAACTATCATTAAAGCGATCGATGAGCGCAATGATAGAATAGAGGCAGACATAGAGAAAGGAAAAGAGGTTCGGGAAAAAGCAGAAGCTCTTCTTCGTGAATATGAGCAAAAGCTGAATACCGCTAAGGAAGAGGCGCATCACATTATGGACGAAAGCCGGAAAGATGCCATCGCCCAGCGCGATAAAATTCTGGAAGATGCGCGCAACGAAGCAGAAAAGATCAGCAAGCGAATAGAAGCAGAGATAGAACAAGCCAAAGTAAAAGCTTTGGACGAACTGGAGCACACCGCTGTGGATATGGCTGCCAAAGTGATTGAAGCAGTTTTCAAGAACGCTGTAACGGCAGACAACCATAGAGCTATTGCTGAGCGCGAGCTCAAAAATATTAAAAACTGATTGCAGGTGAATATATGAAAAAAGGACCCGCTGGAAATTACGCCCGTGCAGTGCTTGCTTCTGTAGACGATCCTGCACAGTTTGAGCAGGAGCTCGAAGTGATCCAGAAGGCGTTTGTCAGCAATCCGGAAATACTTTCTTTTTTTGAAACTCCGCTTTTCAGCAAAGATCAAAAAAAAGAAATTCTCAGTAAAACTCTGAGCGGTAAAATTTCTACCGCAGCAGAATCTTTGCTGAACATTCTCGTTGATAAAAAGCGCGAACGTTTTCTTAGCAGCATTCTCGAGGCCATCCGTTCTATAAACGATGAAACACTCGGACGCGTTCGCGCTGAACTCTTTGTGGCCGCCGAGCTTGATGAATCGTCCAGAAATGCTCTCGTAGAAAGAGCAAAAGAGATAGTATCCTCCCATCGCCGCCATTTTGGCCTCACCCGGGAAGGAAGTCTGGATGTCAAAGTAGAATATCGTGTGAAAAAGGATATAGTAGCCGGGGTTGTCCTTAAGGTTGGTGATTACCTGATAGATGCAACCGTTAAAACATATCTGCGCAACTGGAAAGAGCGCGTTTATACACGGAAAATTGATCCGAGTCTTGGATGGTCCAAGGCATAATATTCGATTAGTATAAGGAGAATGGACATGAAAATTAATACAGATGAAATTGTTTCCGTACTGTCCAAAGAACTTGGCAACTATGGCCAAGATCTCAAAATTGACGAAGTTGGTACAGTTCTGGAAGTGGGCGATGGTATTGCCCGCGTATATGGCCTCAAGAATGTAATGGCCAACGAAATGCTCGAATTCGAAAACGGGGTTATGGGTCTTGCTTTTAACCTCGAAGAAGCCTCAGTAGGTATTATTATTCTCGGTAATTTTCTCGAAATCCGCGAAGGCTTCAACGTCAAAAGAACAGGCCGCATTCTGGAAGTACCTGTTGGCCAGGCACTTCTTGGTCGCGTTGTGGACGGACTTGGAAATCCTATCGACGGAAAAGGTCCCGTGAACACAGACAAATTCCGTCCTGTTGAAAAAATAGCTCCGGGTATTTCTTCACGTAAACCAGTGCACGAGCCAATGCAGACAGGTATTAAAGCCATTGATACCATGATTCCAATAGGTCGTGGTCAGCGCCAGCTCATCATTGGCGACCGTGGTACCGGTAAGTCTGCTATCGCTCTCGACACTATTATTAACCAGAAAGGAAACGATGTAATCTGCGTATACGTTGCCATTGGACAAAAGGCATCGACCGTAGCTGGCGTTGTAAACAGACTTCGCGATGCTGGTGCTCTCGATTATACTATTGTAGTCGCTGCCAATGCTTCCGATCCAGCACCAATGCAGTATCTGGCTCCCTATTCTGGCACTGCCATGGCGGAAGAATTCATGTATAATCATGGGAAAGCAACTCTCGTGGTATACGATGACCTTTCTAAACAGGCGAATGCATACCGCCAGCTCTCCCTCCTGATGCGCCGTCCTCCAGGACGCGAAGCGTATCCTGGGGATGTATTCTATCTCCATTCCCGCCTCCTTGAAAGAGCTGCCAAACTCAACGAAAAGAATGGTCTGGGATCTTTGACTGCGCTTCCTATTATCGAAACGCAGGAAGGCGAAGTTTCAGCGTATATTCCTACCAACGTGATTTCCATCACCGACGGTCAGATTTATCTTCAGCCAAATCTCTTTGCCTCCGGTGTTCGCCCTGCCGTAGACGTTGGTATCTCTGTATCCCGCGTTGGTGGTGCAGCCCAGATAAAGGCCATGAAAAAAGTGGCTGGTACGCTTCGTCTTGACCTTGCTGCCTTCCGCTCACTGGAAGCATTTGCTCAGCTTGGTACAGAGCTCGATGCAGTGACACAGCGCCAGATTGACAGGGGTAAGCGCCTTGTAGAACTTCTTAAGCAGACACAGTACCATCCCTTCGCGGTAGAAAGACAGGTTCTCTCTGTCTATGCTGGCACAAAAGGCTTTCTGGATAAAATTCCAGTAGAAAATGTACGTGAATTCGAAACATACCTACTTGATCACATTGAGAAAGCTCACCCGGAATTCCTCGCTGAAATCCGCGATACAAAGGGACTTCCAGATGAAGACAAGCTCAAAGCAACTATGGCTGAAATTGCGGATGCATTTTTGACAGGACGCAAAGCAGACGTAAGGTAAGTTATGGCAACCCCAAAAGAAATTAAAACGAGAATTGATTCGGTCAAGAATACTCGCAAAATCACCAAGACTATGGAATTGGTGGCTACTGCGAAGTCTAAGAAGGCTGTGGACAGAGTACATGCTTCTCAGCCGTACGCTGACAAAGTAACCGAAATGCTCGAATCTCTGGCAAGCGGTCAATTAGACGTAAGCCACCCCCTGTTGCGCAAGGCAGAGAAACCTAAAAAAGTTCTCCTCATTGCTATTACAGCAAACAGGGGGCTTGCGGGGCCTTACAACACAAACGTACTCAAAGCCCTTGTTGCCGCCTACGAAGAGTATAAATCAAGAGGAATTGAGCCGGTTCTGTATGTTGCCGGAAAAAAAGCTGTCAACTTTCTTCGCTTCCAAAAAATTCCTTTTGAAAGGTCATATCTCGAATTTGATGATCGCGTTACTTTTGCGCAGGCAGAGGTAATCGCACAGGAAGCGATGGATCTGTTTGAATATGGAAAAGTAGACGGTGTAGAACTGATTTATACCCGCTATTTTAATGCAGGTACGCAAAAAGTAGTCAATCGCGCACTTCTCCCTTTGTCATTCAGCGCAAAAGGGAAGGGGCCCGCTGCTCCGTACATCATCGAGCCATCGCCCGAAAAGTTGATTTCTGCCTTATTGCCGCGTTCCATTAAGATTGTAACGTTTCAGGCTTTCCTGGACGCAGCAGCAAGCGAGCAGATAGCCCGTCGCATTGCCATGAAAAATGCAACGGATTCTGCTTCTGACATGATCAAAGAAATGACCCTCAAGTATAACAGAGCGCGTCAGGCAAAGGTAACGCAGGAGATTGCGGAAATTATAAGCGGCGTTGATGCGCTGAAATAAATGTTAAGGAATAACAGGAGTAAAAAATGAGCCAAAACAAAGGAACCATTACGCAGGTTATTGGATCTGTTATCGACGTAAGATTTTCAGAAGATTCCCTGCCAGATATTTACAATGCAATTGAAACCCAGGTAAACGGACAAAAGCTTGTTGCCGAAGTGCAGCAGCACCTTGGGGGCGGAACGGTTCGCGCCATTACTCTCGGTGCATCCGATGGTATTCGCCGTGGGCAGGAAGTAATTGATACGGGAGCACCTATTTCAGTTCCTGTTGGGCTTAAAGGTCTGGGACGTGTATTTAACGTTCTTGGTGATCCCATTGACGAAAAAGGCGCCGTTGAAACAACAGAAACCCGTCCTATCCACAGGGAAGCTCCTGACTATACGGCTCTTTCTCCACAGACCGAAATTTTTGAAACAGGAATCAAGGTCATTGACCTTCTTGAGCCTTACATTAAAGGTGGGAAGACAGGTCTTTTTGGTGGTGCCGGTGTAGGTAAAACCGTTATTATAATGGAGCTCATTAACAATATTGCCAAGCAGCATGGTGGTTATTCAGCATTTGCCGGCGTTGGTGAGCGTACGAGAGAAGGAACAGACCTTCTGATGGAAATGGAAGAGTCTGGAGTCATTGACAAAACTGTACTCGTGTACGGCCAGATGAATGAACCACCAGGAGCTCGTCTGCGCGTTGCTCTTTCCGCTCTCACCATGGCAGAGTGGCTCCGTGATTATTCCGGATCCGACGTTCTGCTTTTCGTAGACAATATTTTCCGCTTTTCTCAGGCGGGTTCTGAAGTATCGGCCCTCCTTGGTCGTATGCCCTCTGCCGTAGGTTACCAGCCTACGCTGGCTACTGAAATGGGCCAGCTCCAAGAACGGATTACTTCCACCACGCATGGTTCTATTACTTCCGTACAGGCCATTTATGTTCCTGCTGACGATATTACAGATCCCGCACCTGCTGCAGCGTTTGCTCACTTGGACGCTTCTACGGTACTCAACCGTAAAATTGCAGAAAAAGGTATTTATCCTGCTGTCGATCCGCTTGCCTCTACATCTCGCGCGCTTTCGCCAGAGGTTGTAGGCGAAAGACACTATAAGGTTGCCCGCGAAGTACAGAGAATTCTCCAGAGATATGCAGATCTTCAGGACATAATTGCAATTCTTGGTATGGATGAGCTTTCAGAAGCAGATAAGACAATCGTTGCACGCGCGCGACGCATTGAAAAATTTCTCAGCCAGCCATTCCACGTTGCAGAGCAGTTTACAGGTATGCAAGGCAAATATGTAAAGCTCGAAGATACAATCCGCTCCTTTGAAGAAATCCTTACAGGCAAATATGACAATCTGCCAGAAAGTGCATTCGCCTACCAGGGCCCAATCGAGGAAGTAATTGCAAAAGCTGCAGAGCTTCACGCAGAATCAGGAAAATAACATGAGCATTCACGTAAGCATTGTCACGCCAGACCAGAAAGTATTTCACGGTGAAGCAGACTATGTTTCTTTACCGGGCAGCGAAGGCTCTTTTGGAGTACTGTCCGGGCATGCTCCTTTGCTCAGTTATCTCCGCCCTGGATTTGTTGAAGTTCAAACGGGTGATAGCAAGCACTCGTTTACTGTGGAATCTGGCTTTGCAGAAGTGCGCGACAACAATCTCACTGTCATTGTAGAAGGCGTTGTCGATGCCTCCAAAATTGATGCGGAAGCTACCCGTAAGGAGCTTGCTTCCATGGATATGTCTCCTGTCAATGGCGACGATAAAATCGACGCGAGAATTGAGAAACAGGATCTGTTGCGGTTTCGCCTCCAAATTGTTTCTGGTGCTCATTCAACGACTGCGCATCATTGATGCGGCTTCCTTTTCTTTGGTTTTAGAGTAAGTCCCTTCGGGGACTTTTTTTATTTTAGTAACCTCTGAAAAAGCGACGAAAACTATGTTTCGACGGCGCTACTGCGTCCACTGCGTGTCGGCACAGGTCGTTTTCTACGCTTTTGGCCGGCGAATGTACTCCGAGCTTGTCGGGGGGGACTTGGGACCGGAAGTAAGGTCTGAAAGCGAAGCGAGCCGAAGGCAACCCGTTTCAGACTATACCTAAAAACCAACGTTCATTTTCCAATAGTCTTGTTTTGTAAATAAATGCGGATAGGTGGCTACTTTTTGAGAAGCAGCACGGCGTTTTGAATTGCCTGTGAAAAAAGTTCAGGCGATGCTGTTCCGTTAATAGCTCTCAGATACATTCTTATGAATGGATTTTTTTTAGGCTTTAGAGCTTTGTCTGTTACATATCTGGGAGCAGACAGGGAGAAAAAGTTTTTGTACAAATTAGATGGGCCAGTTTTTTCGATGGAATAGAATCCGTTCCCTGTCCTGATTCGGGCTTTTTCGGTAATAATTTCTAATTCAAAGTGAAAGAACGTAGAATGCGAAATAGTGGTGATATTTCCAGATATGCCGCTTTCATGAATAAAGCGAGAGAGAACATTTTTTTCGGCGTATTGTGTTTCTGAACCTGTTACGGGTCCAAACAGAAACATGGCCAGATCGAGCAGGTGGGTTGAGTCGCGCAGCAAAATGCCTTCGCTATGGTTGTCTGGAAAAAGATTTTTTCCGGTGGAAGAAAACAAGCCACGGTAATAGAGTACCTGCCCAAACTCCCCTTTCCATATTTGTTTTCGCAATTCTGAATACTTTGGATGAAAACGCCTTTCGTAGTTGACTATGATTGAGGAGGCACTGTTTTTGTCTAACCGTGCGAGTGTTTCCAACTCTTCGTGGATGGTGGCAACCGGTTTTTCAGCAACGATTACGGGCACTTGCGCTTGTATCGCTTTGGTCAGCCAGTTATAGTGGGAATCTGTTGTACTCGCAACAACGAGAATGTCCGGACGGTTGCGCAGAACATCTTCGGGGGATTGAGCAATTTCCACAATTTGTTTTGTTCCAGAACGGATAAATTCTGCAGCAGCCTGTGCTTTTGCCAGTTGCGGATCGTATAGCATTTTCCAGTGCAGCCTTGCGCCTTTTCGGATAAGATAGTTAACGCCTCCTATATGGGTTGCTGGTTTGTAGCGGAGTGGATCCTTTTCGAGTTCCCACGCTATTCTTCCCGTCCCGACCAGGGAAATATCGAGGTCCCGCATGCCTGCGAGGTTATCCAGATTAATTTTCATTTTGCTTTCTGTCGAACATGGCAAAAATTGAGCCAAAGATAAGGATGAGCATGGTAATGGTCTGCCAGGAATATCGAGTTATATCGAACAGAGCGACAGCGTTTGTAACTCCGTAATATGGGTATGCGAATAAAATTACTGCTGAGGCTGGCAGTATACCTAGTCCAAACCCAAACAATTTTACGATGGCATGGTGCTGTGCAAAGCGGAAGAATAACAGGGCTCCAGGGATCAATAACCCAAAGACAACCGGGTTGATAAAGGCAACCAGTGTGAGTATTGCGTTAAAAACCAGCATGGCTGATATAGGATTTGTACTGACGTTAACAACGCGGCTTTCGAGCCTTTTGGCGTACAAATACAGAGGTACCACGAGAACCAGCGATGCAATAATTGCGGTGTCCAAGGAAAAGTGTAATACTTTTGCCAGATTGATCAGTCCAGCATAAAAGGCAGGAATGAGTCCAAAATACAATGAACTAATCAATCCACTTACCAACTGGATTCTCTCTTTTTTTAAGTTGGCTACATTGATGAGCGGCAGCCATTGGAGAATAATCAGCAGAACAATGAGCACCCATTGGCTCCATGTCTTCAGGGATCGATTTTGGGATATTGGGTAGCCTGTTGGCTTGGGATCTATGTCGGATATTTTCCTGGAGAGAGTATATAGTTCTTCTGCAGAAAGGGATTCGGAAAATCCAACGGTAATTTTGTTCTTTTTACTTTCTGCATGCGCGAGCGTGAGTGCAGATAAGCCTGCGGTTGCCTGGGCTGGAAGCGGTGGTAAGGGCATTGCCCCCCTCTGGAGAAAGTATCGCCCACCGTAATTTTCAAAATATCCTGTTACAGGAGTGGGGACCCAGAGAATTAGGCCTGCCACATTTTGGGACAAGGCCCGAAGACATTTTCTATCTGGTTTATCTCCAGCCGTGTACCAGATGACGGAATCCGTGGCGGCCAGTGCTTTTCCTGCCGTAAAAGATGCGGATATGTTATGGGGCAAAAGAAACGTTGTTTCAGGCCCGGGCTGCTTACCCTCTGTGCGCATAGAGCAGTTTTCTTGGCCGGGTATAGAGCGCGTTTTACCGATAGAGTCGAGTTCTGCCAGCGTAGATGGCGCTTTTATTGGGGGCAGAGCAGGGGTTGTTATTGTTTTTGTGGGTACACTGGAGGGTTTTATTATTCCTCCTATGGAAATGGCTGCCACAGCAGCTGCGAACAGATAGCTCCAGAAAATATATCCTTGGGCCCATTTTTTTTTGTCGCGTTTGCCTGAGTAGAAGACTCTTTTTTGTTTTGCCATTATTTCCTCAAGTTAGAACAGTACCTTATTGTTCGGCTGCATTATTGTGTAAAGGACTTACCGAATATTGTTTTACGCTTTACGGGTTTGTTTTGCAATGGCGTACCCTCCGGGGAAGCAATACAGTAAGGATATCCGTTTTAACAGTGAAGACTTTATTAAGCCTCCCCAACCTGATACAGAGTGTAAATTCTGAACTTGCAGCTATTATAGGAGAGGATCTTCCCATACTTACTGAAATTCGCAATTTTACAGTAGATAGTGGTGGCAAGAGAATCCGCCCCATTTTATTGATTCTTTTATCGCGTGCCAATGAAGCAGAAGAGGGAGGGGCCGTTGCTTTGGGTGCCATTACCGAAATTATCCATGCATCCAGTCTTTTACACGACGATGTAATTGATGAAGCAGTAGAACGGCGCGGCAAGCCCAGTGGTCGCAAACTGTTTGGCAATAAACAGGTTATACTTGGGGGAGATTATCTGCTATCCTGCGGAATCGATCGCCTCAATGATTTTAAGAATCCAGACTTGATGACTGTTTTTACCCGTGCTCTTCGAAATCTTTCCGTAGCCGAGCTGATCCAGATGGAATATGCCGGGAGAACGGATATCACCAACGATATCTATGATCGCATTATCTATGGCAAAACGGCTTCACTCTTTGAAACGGCTGCAGAGGCCGCAGCCATCTATTCCGGGCTTTCTGCTGAAAAGCAGGCATTTTATGCTGTGTTTGGAAAAAACCTTGGCATGTTTTTTCAACTGCGGGATGATTATCTCGATTATTTTAATGCGGGTCTTCTCCAGAAGCCGGCCCTGACCGACTTTGAAAACGGTCTCATCACGTTTCCGCTGCTTGCTGCAAGGGAGGTTATGCCCCAATCCGTGTATTCTGAAATTACCGATTGGATGTCACGTCCACCAGAAACCCGCAAAGAACCTGGAATTCGAAAAAAACTACTGAAATTGTTTGATGAGCATGGGGTAGAGCTTCATACACGAAAAATATTGTTGTCATTTAAAGAATCTTTTGTACCATTATTGCGGGAGTTGCCGCAGGGTGAAGAATCTGCGATGATTGAGGGGCAAATTGAAAAACTGTCTTCCCTTTGAACACCTTCTATGCTCCTCGGAGTTTTTGTATGGATCTTGAGGCTCAATGGATAAAAATTTTGGGCGAATTATCCTGTTGACGCCCTGTAATAACTATAATGATTGGAAGCCATATTAAACGAAGGGATTTGGAGGAAGATAAAAAGAAATGAATACGAAGCCATTTGATAAGCTGAAACTATACGGTTTTAATAATCTCACCAAAACGTTAAGTTTTAACATGTACGATATTGCCTACGCGCAATCGGCTTCGGATCAAAAAGCGTATATCGAATATATCGATGAGCATTACAATGCGGAACGCCTTACGAATATCCTAAAAGATGTTGCCAATATAATCGGCGCCAATATTCTTAACATTGCTTCCCAGGACTATGATCCCCAGGGAGCTTCTGTTACCATGCTTGTATCGGAAGAAGAGCTTAAAGTTTCCAAAATGCCTTCTGAAGATGTTCATGCCGAACAACCTGGCCCGTTGCCGGGGGCTGTTGTGGGTCATCTCGACAAATCTCACATTACCGTGCATACCTATCCGGAATCGCATCCTGATAATGGAATCAGCACTTTTCGCGCAGATATTGATGTCTCCACTTGTGGCAAAATTTCTCCGTTACGCGCACTCAACTATCTTCTATATGTATTTGAGCCAGATATTGCCAATGTGGATTATCGCGTTCGCGGTTTTACACGCGATATCCAAGGACAAAAGCATTTTATCGATCACGATATAAATTCTATTCAAAATTATATTTCAGATGAAATGTACGAAAAATACCAGATGATCGATGTAAACGTGTACCAGGAAAATATTTTTCACATGAAAATGATGGTTCGCGAATTTGATCTCAATACATATCTTTTCAACATAAAAGAACCCCAGTTAGATTCTGCCAAAGCCAAATCTATTCGCAGTCGCCTGCAAAAAGAAATGTACGAAATTTTTTACAGTAAGAATACTAGTAAATAAAAGTAAGCTCTTAAAAAGTTTGCGTTCGGCTCGCTTCGCCGGTACGCGAACAGAGCTTACAAAAATAATTTGATCTCCCAAAAGAGAATTGGTCAATGGCGGATATGAGGAAATTTTTCTTTCCCGTCCGCATAAAGCTCATGGTCATTATTTCGTCCGTGGTGTTTTTGAGTCTGGGTTTGCTCTCCTGGATTTCGCTGGACATTTTTTCCCGCGACATTAAAATGATGGTTCATACTTTGAACCAGAGGACGAGCAAACTGTTGTTAGCGCGCCTCGAAACCGAAATAGAAAACCGGATTTCGATGCTGCGGCTTGCGGCTGCTTTTCACGAAGAAGGGCAAACGAGCCAGCTGAGAGAACTCCTTTCCAAAACGAGTAGCGATCTCTACGCTGTTGCGTTCGGCAATTCTCCTCTTGATTTAAGTTTTTTTTCTAATTCTGCCCGCCTCAAGGCGGATTCCATCTCTACTGAGGACATGAACAAAATCTATTTTTCTTCCGCGTCGCTAATGCGTAGGGCTGCTGCGGGGGAGCTCATCATTCGCAATGTATCTCAAATTGCTGAAAAGCCCGTGTATTTGATTGCCTTTACCATAAAGGGTGGAAAAATAACGGCTGGGCTGTTTAATCTATCGCCACTGGCTTCCATTATCAGCGAAACGTCGGGCAAGGCTGCACCGGGAGCCAAACCGCTCTACAATTCTTTTGTCGTAGACAGCGAAGGAAAAATATTGCTGCATGCGGCTGCAGAAGAACTGATCAGGAAGGCAGACTATTCGAGCCACCCGGCGGTAAAGCATATGTTCACACAAAAGGCTCGGACTGGAACAGCCCCTTCGTACACACTGGACAATACCCGCGAGCTGGCTACCTTTGCCCGGATGGAGCTCGGTGGCCTGGGTATTATTTCTACTATGGATGAAAAAAAGGCTCTGGAGGGTGTGCGCATTGTACGCGAAAGATCCATCCTCATCAGTTTATTAATTATCTCTGTCGCGATAGTATTTGTCTGGTTTTTTTCTCGCTCTATTTCCGGGCCGGTTTCGGATCTTGTGGAAGCATCGCGCAAAATTAAAGAAGGAAAATACGATACAAAGGTAGATGTAAAAACGCGCGATGAAATTGAGATACTCGGAAATTCGTTCAACGAAATGGCGCAGGGACTCAAAGAGCGGGAAGCTCTCAAGGGGGCTTTTGGCAAATTTGTGAATCCTGCCGTAGCCGCCTCAATTTTACAGGGGGATTCCCTTGCTCTTGGCGGTACCGAGAGAAATGTTACCATTTTTTTCTCGGACATACGCTCTTTTACCGCTATGTCCGAAAACATGGAGCCACGAGAAGTTGTCCACATGCTCAACGCATATTTTACAGAAATGGTGGAGATTGTTCATGAAACGGGCGGCGTAGTAGACAAGTTTATTGGCGATGCCATCATGGCTGTCTGGGGAACGCCAAAGGAATCGGAATCGGATACATCGAATGCCGTAGAGGCGGCCGTTAGAATGCGACAGGCTCTGCGCAGTTTTAACACGCGCCATAAAGGGGAATTTCCGAAAATTCGCATTGGCTGTGGACTGAATTCGGGTCCTGTGTTGTCTGGCCAGATTGGTTCTGACGACAGGCTTGAATACACGGTGATTGGCGATGCCGTGAATCTGGCTTCGCGGTTAGAGCATCTCAACAAAACTTTTGGAACCGACATTATTATATCTGAATCTACCTACCTTCAGGTTAAGGATGAGTATGCCTGCGTTCCTCTTCAAAAAATTCAAATTCGCGGCAAAACAAAACCACAGCAGATATATACCGTTCTGGGGCGACTGAACGATGCGACTCGTCCAAAATCTGTCGATGAGCTCCGAAAAATTCTTGGTACAAAAGATTTATCTAAGGTGAAGAAGGAGTCTTGACCATGAGAAAGATTTCCCGGCGAGATATTGTCTTCGTTGCCCTGATGCTTTTGCTGATTTCCTTTTTGGGCGTTCTTCTGCACAGAAACTATTCAAGGCGGAGCATTGCTTCTGAGGGTGCAATTAAAGCGGGCTTTGTTCAATATAAATACCATGTTGTTCAAAGAAAATTTATTGACCGCCTTATCTGGGAAGACGTAGATTCTAAAACGGTAATTTATCTGTACGATTCTGTTTTGACACACGATAAATCGGATGCTGTTATCACTCTCGAAAACGGGTTTCGGCTGGAACTCGATCCCGACAGTATGGTCGAGATAGACTTGATTGGCGATAGAATTGGGGTTTCTCTGAAATCAGGTTCGGTTCGTGCAGACGGCGGCCAAGGCAATTCGTTTTTGAAAACGGGTGATGGCCTTGTCTTCGACCTGAAAAAATCTTCAGTAAAAATAAAGACATCGGATAAGGGAACAGAGGTAGAGGTGCGCGATGGGCGACCCACAGTTGAGCTAAACGGAGAAAAAACGAAACTGGAGAAGGGAAAGATTCTCGAGTACAAAGGCAATTTATTGACGATTCGTGAGTCTCTGTATTCGCTCGATTCTCCGCGCGATGGATCCGTTTTTCTTGCAGAAGGGAGCAGTCGTCCCGTTCTGTTTTCTGCCTCTAAGAATCAAAACCGCCAAATGGCTTCGGAGACAATTCTTCTTTCTGTAAATTCAGATTTGTCGAAAGCGGAGACATATCCTCTCGCGCCCGATACCAGGCTTTCTCTGGAGGAGGGCACGTATTACTGGCGCATTATTGGCAGAGCTTCGGACGGAAAAGAATTTATTTCCTCTACTTCCATGTTTCGGATACAAAAGCGCGAGATAATTCGCCCGTATTATCCCGGCAATGGCGAGCTGGTGCAGGCAGAAAGGGGTGATTTGACTTTTGCCTGGGAAGAAAGCGAGTTTGCCAATGAATATGAATTTGAGCTGGCTAAAGACGAATCTTTTTCGGACGTCGTTCTCTCTGAAAGAGTTCCAGAAAACCGAAAGCGCGTAGAGAATCTCAGTGAAGGAACGTATTACTGGCGCGTGCGCCCTTACTTGCGCGGTAACGATTCTGATCTGTCTGTAGAAAACAAGAACACGCTCACGCTGAAGCACGGCAATGAAACGCAGAGTTCTTCTTCTGCTGAAAGTTCCAGCGCTTCGTCCACATCGTC
>DYPL01000005.1:25258-36622 GCA_020719945.1 Turneriella parva | reverse complement strand
AAAGTCTTCGTCTTCTGTGAGCTCTTCTTCCTCGTCGCGGTCACCAAATGCTGACAATCGTGTTTCTACTTTCTCAGAAAAAAATATTTTGCAACCCGGGGATTATGTAGAGAATCCTCAACCCGGAGTGCCCGTTCAGTTTGTCTGGGCGGCGCGCGAAGGCTCTACGTATAATTTTTCTTTGTTTGCTACAGAAAAAGGATCGGAGCGCCTTGTGCGCAGCCGGGTTTTACGCGCCGGAGAAATTTCTTTTACGGGACTTCCTCCGGGAACGTATCGGATGGAAATTCAGGAAACTCTGGCAGATGGAAAAGTTTCTGGCCGGGCTGTTCGCACGTTCATCCTCGATTATCCATTGCCAAAGCCGCCGACCGTCAAGGAGATCCACGCACAGTGATGGTCTGCTCGGCGCTGTTTTTGCCGGCATCTTCGAGATAAATGAGCAGCGTCGCGCCTTCTGTCGCAGCGAAAGGCCCAATGGAACCTGTAGTAATCCCTTCCGTTTCGGAAATTTTATACCGCACGGGCATGGAGATATCTTTTATGGTTAGCGTTACTTTTCCGTTTTGAAACTGCACAGATGCAATTTCCGGCGGTGCAAAATCCAGTAGGATATTTCGCTTTTCCACTTTTGAAGAGTTTAACGCGTAGTCGGTGGCAAAATATTCTACGACGACAGCCTGTTCAATTTTTCCGGGAAATTGCGCCAAAGTTTTTGTCTCGTCCCAGATTTGAAACTCATCATTGCCGGACAGCAGAAAACGAAATTTTACATTCTCCGTGCCAGACAAGGAATCGACAGCTTCTACATTGAGCAGTGTAGATCGGTGAATAATAACTCCGTTGGTGGTATACAAGTAAGGACTGATAATTTTGTAAGAAACCCGGGGAGGAGTCAGGTCCACGCGAAAAATAAAGTCCTGAATCACTCCGCCAGAATTTTTGGCAATGAATCTGTAAAAACCGCTCTTCTTGAAAGTAAGAGTTTGCGGGACTGGCTTAAAAAGATTTTCTGCAGGCACAAGCAGTTCGGGCGAAACAGCCGGGCCAAGCACAGTGTGCTGCGAACCGGCCGGCAGGTTTAAAGATTCCGCAGTAAGCGTGTCGCCCCGCAAATAGTCAATTTCGCCAAACTGGCTGGAATACACTCTGTGAAAAACATTTCCGTTCATTTTGGTTTGCACGGGTGGCTGCTCCGGTCTGCCTGCCTCTACCTCTGGAATTTTATACTGGCTGCTCCATTCGCTCGTTCTTTCAAAAGCGTCTATGGAGCGAATCTTAAAGTGGGAAACTTCGTTGTCAACGCGCGCCCGCACCGGAGACTTATCGGTAAAGAGATTACTATTGATTTGTCCCGAGGCATCCAGCCACTGGATTTCGTAGCGGACAGCGTTTTGTTCTTCCTCAAAAAATATTTCCACATTTTTAGAAAACAGGGCGGCTGTGGCTGCCAGGAACAACAGAAAAAATCGCATGGGTACTCATTCTCCATTGGAAATGCCTGTCAATACAAGTTTTGTCTGAGAGCAAATATGCGCTGGAAATAAGGCAAGTGGGGAAAGCCCTTCGGGCAGATTTTTTTCGCCACAACAAAACAGCATATAGCCGAAAGAAAAAATTGCAATATTTTTAGAACCGGGAAAATTAGGTTGCAACTTTTTTTTTGCGGTGCGTCGCTAAGTAGCGCAGCAAATATTGAGCGACCTAAAAGTTCAAAGAAGGAAGTTTTCTGAACTTGCTTAAAAAGTCAGTGAAAATATTTTGGCTTTGCCCGGTTACGGCTGTTAGAACCTAATGGCAATACATATCCGCCCGAAGGGCATCCTTTATTTTTTAGCCTCTTTAAAAAAGCGGGCGAGGAAGAATGCGAAGCGCAGAATTTGCCTAACGTCGCGTATCGAAAACCGGGAGTCGCCGTGGGAAAGGAGCGTTGTTGTGAGCAGTGTCACTTTTTTTTCTTTCTCGCGAAGGGACTGGTATAGAATCTGGGATTCCGATACCGGGATAACATAGTCGTCCCTGCCATGCAGCAAAAAGACAGAAGCTGTAATTTTACCCCCATGTAGAGATACATTAAATTGTTCTAAAAAGTCTTTGTTGTTTTGTAGTATTTTAGCGGCAATTTCTTCCCGCGTTTGCTGGTTCTGTAACACATTCTCCAGGAATATTCTCGATTTTTTTGGCAATGAATTGATGACCCCCTGCGAAATTTCGGGATCGCGTTTGTGCCAGTTGTTTTCGCGAATCAGTTTGATGGCCTTAATAATATCAGGATCTGTTTTTTGCAGGCGTGGCAGAAAATTCTCCAGAATAATAAGTCTTGCGTAATCATCCATGTCCGATCTCGTGAGCAGCGAAGAAAGACCGTTAGATAATCCGGAAAAGGCCCCAATCGACAGAACCGATTGTATTTTGCGCTGCGTATCGCGTGCGGCTGCGAGCAGAGCTATCGACCCAGAAAACGATGGGCCTATAACCGAGACTTTCTCGAAAGGGTGCAGGTCTGTGCGCTTCAGCATTTGCTGTATGACCGATAGCAGATGCTCCGGGCTTTCGGGATGTATTGTTGCTTCGCGGATTTCTTGCAGCAGCGGCACGGCAACGGCAAACCCGGCAGAAGCAAGAGCGGCAGCCAGATGGATAATTCTGTGGTCGCGGTGTGCTGCGGGGCTCATGCCGTGCACAAGCACAATTAACGAATGCATTGTTTCAGGAGGCATGTACCAGTCAAAAATGTCTCCATGGGCGAGGGTCTCTGTTCTCCATTTATAAGCGGGTTTGCGGATTCCCGATAGAGACATCAATGTGTGAAACGCAGAAAAGATCAAATGGTTTCCTCTTTTATCTTGCTGTATATATATCGCCTTTTTTTAGACTCTTTAATTTTTGATACCTCTACGAGAATAAATCCGTCTACGCAGTTTCCAAAGGCAGCGTCTATGCCAAACGATAGAAAGTGAACGCCGCCGCTGTCAGAAAGTTCCGAGTACTGCTTTAACAGCGTGGGAACCTGAAGGCCCTGTTCGCGCAATTTTCTTTTGAGAATCATAAAATCCTCCTGCGCTTCTTTTCCTGCCATCAGGGACGACAGGTTTCTTGCACTGGACAATCCAAACGGAATCACCGGCTCCACGCTAAACAGTTTACTGTCAAACCATTTGGTAAAATAAAAGACAATACAGTTTATGGCTTCTCTGGTGTATTCGCCCGAAATAGACACGGGGCCGAATAGAAATTCTATGTCGGGATGCTTTGCGAGGTAGGCACCAATGCCGTGCCACAGATAGTCAAGTGCTTGAGAATTCCAGTATTCCCTTCGAATAAAACTGCGACCAAGTTCAAGGGAGCGAGGCAACACGTTTTGCAGCTCTTTCGAAAAGTGAAACAGTGTAGAAGTGTACAGGGACGCTTTGCCATGCTTTTTCTCAATGGCAGAGGGATTGCCAATTCTGTACGCTCCAACAATTTCCCTTTTTGCGGTGTTCCAGAGAATCAGGTGTTCATACCAGGCATCGAATTCATCGAGATCTATTTCTTTCCCCGTGCCCTCCCCAATTTCGCGAAACGTGATTTCCCGCAGTCGACCTATTTCGCGCATGAGCATGGGCGATGCTGCATACTCAGCGAGAAAAATGGAGTGGCCGTCCGCCGTTTTTCCGAGCAGCTCTGCTCCAAGCAATTCTGTTTCCAGAATTGTAGAAAGATCGACGGAATTCGGTAGAGTACTTTGTCCAATGCTCATGGAATGACAGATTCCGAAAAATTCCGCAGATTTGTCAATACTTTATACTGTAAGTAATATGCAACCCGGAGACATTTCTGACAGATTATTGAAGATGCGCAGAAAAGCCGCACTGTTGATCACGTAGATTTTGGCAGAAAAAAAGGCTTTAAAGAAAGCCCCCTTCGGGATATCCTAAGGGGGCAAAACTCACTTAGACTTAGTGCCAGAGTTGCCAGAATTATTTCCCTGGTTGGGATTCATCTGTTTGCCCCGATTGCCCTGCGCCTTATCGTAAGTTGTATTGGTACCAGGAGTCCCTTTATTGGGATTCTTGATGTCAGCGTTATGGTTTGCCATAATTTTCTCCTTGAGAACAAAATTTTCAGCCCCAATGCATTTCTGCAAAGTGGCGAAGATGTTTCTATGTATGGAGCCATTCTGTTTGCGTTTGCCTTGTTTGAGAGAACTGTATTCACCGTGGCTGAACAGCACGGAGTATCCGTCTTAACTATCCTTGAAAGGCTGAAAAAGTTAGATCATTCTATTATTAATTTAGAAGCTCTCATATGGATACAGTTAAATGTTCGCAATAATTTAGTACACGGCTCCTTTGAAAAGATTGAGAAGATACATATTAAACCGGCTTTTACTGTAATAAAACAATTTGTAGAGGCTCATGCTTCTGTTTTAGAACCCAAAGTCGCCTGATTAAACAAACAGCTTTTCCCGGAAAATTTCGCGGTCGCGGCCCTCTGGCAAAAGCCCCGTGCCTGCTTCCATAAAGCGACTGATTTCACGACTGTTAGAAGCAGGCGCTAAAATAGTCGTAACAGCAGGGTGCGATAAAATATATTTTAAGTGAGCCTGCGCTGTGCTGCGGACAGAATAGCGCTGAAAAAAAGAATCTCCGGCTATCTGTTCGTCCAGAGAAACAGGAACCTTTTCGCCCATAAAAGGATCGGTCACAAAAATGCCCACATTATTTTTGCGGGCGCGGGTCAAAACGTTTTCAACAGATTCCCCGGAATAAATATGATACGGGATTTCTACAAAAGAAATGCGAAAGCTTTTCCAGATTTCAGGCAGTTCAGAAACGGTGGCTTCGGTAGCGGCTATCCCGGCATGGCGGATTTTTTTGCTTCTATATAGCTTTTCGAGAGAATGAATCGCGTTGCCAACGGGAGCGTCTGCCACAATGGTAACATATTCTACCTGTTGCCGCCCCATCTGCTCCATCATGAGTTCTGTCTGGTTAGCGGCATCGAGCGTAAGGCTGGCCGGTATTCTAAGTCCCGTTTTGGAAATTCTGTGTCCGCTCAACTGAGAAAACACAGAGGGAAAAGCGACTCCCTGTTCTGTGGGTAGCAGAAGTTCTCCACCGAGATTTGCAAATGCAATCATCATCAGATCCGTCTCTTCAAATTTGGACCAGTCTCCATCGAACGCAGAGCCAGCGCCTAAAGAAATTCCCGGAACCATTTCTCCCGTCGCGGGCAGGGCGCGGTAAATGAGCTTGAGCTTTTCTACTGCAAGCAGGGGTTGTAACAGAGGCAGTGCCAGCAATACACCTCGGGTTAAAAACTCTCTTCTCGTGAGCATGCTTTAGTATCGGCATTTTTTGATTTGCCAGCATGCAATAATCAGCGCGCCTTGCCCATGCGCGTATTGTACCTTCACGGATTTGTTTCTTCTCCCGCCGCAGGTAAGGCCACGTACCTTGCAGAACGCTTTGCTCAGGACGGCATGGACTTTCGCGTGCCCGATCTCAATGCTCCCGAATTTGCCAGCTCCACGGCGGCAACCATGATTCACCAGACCCAAATAGATATGGCAGGAGCCGATTCTGTTGCTCTGATTGGTTCTTCCATGGGTGGATTCATTGCGTTGCGCGTTGCCGCTATGAATCCATCCGTAAAAAAGTTGATTCTGCTTGCGCCCGCCTTTGAAATGGGCACGCGGATGGAGCGCGAAATGGGTCAGGCTGCCGATCTCTGGAAGCAGAGGGGGAGTTTTCCTTTTTTTCATTATGCAACGCAGCGCGACGAACCTCTCCATTACGAATTTCTGCAGAGTTTAAAGGACGAGGAACAGAAGCCGCTCGCGTCTCGGCTGCCCGTTTTGATTCTACACGGAGTTCGCGATACTGTCGTTCCCTGGGAGTTGAGTTTTCGTTATTTGTCCGCCAACCCTCAAGCCGAGCTCGTTCTTTTGGACAGCGATCACCAGCTGACCGATAAAAAGGACGTATTATATCGTCATATAAAGTCTTTTTTAGTTTAGGAGAACAGATTTCCGGAAAACAGAGCGCAATGGCCGGGATGCGCGCATGTTTTCATAGAGCGCGGGATCGGAGTCAATTAAATCGGCAGCAATTTCAATTAACTGGTAATCAAAGCGAAGGTCGGCTACACGAAATTCAGAGCCGCCCGATTGGCGCACGCCCGTGACTTCGCCAGCGCCACGGATTTCAAGATCGCGCTGTGCAAGATAGAATCCATCGTCAGATTCTGTCATCGCGGCAAGGCGCGCTTTTCCTTCCGGAGTGAGACGGTTGCCGTGGACCAGAATGCAGAAACTTTTCTCCCCACCACGACCTACACGCCCGCGCAACTGGTGCAACTGTGCCAGGCCAAATCTATCCGCATTTCTTATTACAATAACTGTGGCATTGGGAACGTCTACTCCCACTTCTACAACTGTGGTACTTACAAGAATCTGAATAGACCCATCCTTGAATTTGCGCATGGCATTATCTTTTTCGGCAGAAGAAAGTTTACCGTGCAGCAGGCCAAGTCGGTGCTCTGGAAAAATACTGCTCTCCAGTTCACTGAAGTCTGAAACCAACGACGCAACAGATTCATTTTCTTCAATGGCTGGGTACACAATGTAGGCCTGCCTTCCCTGGTTGACATATTTTTTTACGCCAAGATATACGCGCGACAAATCGCTTTCCGGGAAAAGACGCGTATCTATGGGAATTCTTCCGGGCGGTTTTTCGCGTATGATGATTGGCTCCAGATCTCCATAGATGGCCAGGGCAAGTGAGCGCGGAATAGGGGTGGCCGTCATGGCGAGCAGATCGGGATGGCTGCCCAGCTTGCGCAGTTTTTCCCGCTGCTCTACGCCAAAGCGGTGCTGCTCGTCTATCACGGCTAATGCCAGAGAATGAAATGCAACGCCCTCTTGGATAAGGCTGTGCGTACCAACGACCAAGTTTGTTTCACCTCGTTTTAATAAATCTAGTTTTTGCAGTCTGCTTTTGGGAGTGTCGCTGCTTGTTAATATTTCCGGGCGAATCATCGCAAAGGGGGCAAGGTAATTTATGAAATTGGAATAATGCTGTTTGGCAAGAATTTCCGTAGGAGCCATGATGGCAACCTGGTAACCAGAAAATATATAGAGCATGGCCACAGCAAGAGCGACAATTGTTTTGCCACTTCCGACATCTCCCTGGAGCAGAAAAGAAAATGGAGCATTCTGCTTAGCTGCTGATGTGATTGTGTTTATGGCTTGTTTTTGGTCGTTGGTGAGGGTAAACGGAAGGCCAGAAAAAAACTCCTGCATCTTATCAACATTGTGTTGCGGAATGTGTGTCTTGGCGACTCGGTTTTTTTTCAACTTCTGCTCTTTTAATACGGCAGAGAAAAACAAAAGTTCCTCGAGAGCGATCCTGCGACGCGCTGCCTCCAGGGTATCTCTGCTTTCGGGAAGATGGTATTCGCGCAGAGCATTATTAAGATCGGGCAGGTTGTATTGTTGCAGAATTTGGGGAGAAAGATGTTCGGGAACGGAGAGTTCTTCAGAATCCGAAATCAGTCTGATCTTATCGCGCAATTTTCCGGATGTTAAATGCACCTTGCGGAACTGGTCTGTGGTGTGGTAGACTGCCAGAAAAGCAGCATTCGTTTTCAGTTCTTCCAGCGATACAATTTCTATGGAAGGATGGCTCATCGTAAAATGGCCCTTAAAGAGTTCTAATTTTCCGGTAGCAACGATATAGCGTCCGGGCTGGAGCAGTTCCCGATACCAGGGTATGGCGTGGAAAAAAAGCAGATCGACGCGAAAGCCATTTACATCTACAACGGCTTCTAAACGGCGACGCCGCGCAAATCGCTCTTCTGATTTTAATACCTGCGCGAGAACAGAAATTGCGCTGCCCGGTTCAGCCTCGCGCAAATTCAGGGGCGACTGCAAATCAACATGCACAACGGGAAAAAAAAAGAGGAGATCTTCTGCCGTTTTAATTCCCTTTTTGGAAAGCACAGAAATCTGATCTTCTGTGAAACCCGCACCGCTTAAAGAGGCCATTAGTGGTTGTAGGTATGCAGAATTGTTTGAATGGTAGCAAGATCCAGATTGATTTTATCTGCTATATCTTCGGGGCTCCAGCCAAGTCGGCCAAGTCTTACCACAACGTCTTTCTGCTCCGTGGCATTGATGGGTTTTACGGTTTTTGAAATGCCAACCGTGCTCGTAGAAGAAGACTGTCCCATTGCATTAATGAATTCAGACAATTCACGCACTTTAGATTCTGCGTTTCTTTCTATGACTTCAATCTGCTGAACGTTTGCACTTACATCCTGGCGAATGCGTTCATACTGTAGGCGCATGCTGTCGAGTTGCGATTTTTTCTTTTCAATATCATCGAGGAGATCTTCAATCTGGAGGAAGCGCTGCTGTACCAATTGAATTTCATTTTCCTGTTTTTGCACAGAGAGAAATTTGGTTTCAAGATTTTCGAGTTCTTCGGAGAGCACACCCGCTTTTCTATCCATTCTCTGGAAGAGCTCGGCCAGTTTTTCGATGCCGGTACGCAGTTCGTCAGAATTTTTTTCTTGCGTTTGAATGGTGAATATTGTTTTTTCGATAAGACTTTGTTGCGCAAAAAAATCTTCCATGAGAAGGTCAACTTTTTTGCGGCGGTCTTCAAGCTCGTCATAGCCAGACAGGACTTCTTCCATTTTATTCTGAATCTGGTGGAGGTTTTTTTCTTTTTCTTCAATCTGGTCTTTGAGATTGATAATGAGAGTAAGGCGCTCTTCTATCTTATCCACCTTCTCGCGCTTAGAGGCTGTAAGGTTTATCTCGGCATCGAGTTTTAAGCGCAGTTCGCGAAGTTCATCTACTTTTCTGTAAATGTCATCGAGGGCCAGTTTTTTATCTTCCACCCGGCCAATGGCTTCGCTGAGCTCTTTAGCAATGCCGCGTGCATTCTGCGCAGAGTTACGCATGTCATGGATAGTCATCGACTCGTCGCGCAGTTCGGCCATGGCGCGCTTCAGCTCTGCAAGCTCGGTGCCGCTATCGCGTGTTTCTTCCAGAATGGTTTCGAGTACATCGCGATGAGAGTTCTGGAAATGTGAAAATCTATCCTGGGTAGATTCAAACAGTTTTTGTAAATCTGTTTCTATGCGTTCAGAACCGGCGCGAACGGAATCGAGGGCGGCACGCGCAATCTGTTGTACATTGTTCTGGATGGTCTGAAGCAGTTTATCGGTTTCTTCTCCAAAGAGTGATAATTGCTGGTTTGCGGTCTCGCGCAGAGATCCTTCCAAAGTCTTTTTTTCGCGCTGCAGATTTTCAATAATTTTATCCTGCTTTTCTTCGAGGGCTTTACGGGCTTCCTGAAATTGGTTCACAGCGGCCTGCATTCTTGTTTCAAAGGCGTCCTCTTTTTCTTCGACTCTATCGCGAAATTTTGCGAGCAGCTCGTTCAGATTTTTTTCGCTGTCAATTTTCTGGCGGTGCATTTCTTCGCTGTTTTCGTCTATGCGGGCAGAAATGCGCAAATCCCAGGTTTCGGCTGCTTTTTCAAAAGCGTCCTGGCGATCTGCAATGGCAGCCATAACGTTTTTCGCGCGGTTGTCCCATTGTGCCACCATGGAGGTTTGAACGTCCGTGAGAGAACGTTCCAGGCCAGCCAGTTTTTGAACGAATCCATTCAGGCGCTCTTCAATGTCGTGCGTGTCTGCATTGAAAGACTGGTAAACTTCCTGAAATACGGACAATGTTTTTTCGCGCAATTGAGAGATCGCTTTGTCCGAGGCAGAGGCAATTTCGCTGACAGCAGTATCGGCGTTGTCGTCAAGGCGCTTCTGGATTTGAACCCCTGTGTCTTCAATTTTATGAAGAAGGTTTACAATTTCGTCTTCGCGAGATTTCGCTTCCTTAAGGAGAGCATAGCGCGCATTCTTAAAAGTTTCGTTGAAATTATCAATTTCGCGATGCATGCGTGCGCTTTCTTCGCGGGCGGCGCGCAGAATCTCGTCTTTTTTGGCAAGAGCGTCCATATCGAGATTGCGTATTTCATCGCGGATTTTTTCGGTTTCAGAAATCAGATCCTGCTGCAGGAGAGTTTTCTGGTTGCCGAGTTCCTTGCGAAAATCGTCCAGACGCGTGCGGAACATTTTTTCGGAGTCGGACAGTAGAGACTTGAGCTGGTCTACGCGCTCGCTTTGCTGGCCAAGGTCTTCGGTGAGGCCCTCTTTTAATTCGCGGATCAATTCGGGAAGATCGCGCTCTACGGCACCGCGAATGCGATCGCTCTGCGCTTCAAGACCGTCCACGGTTTTCTGCTGGCTGGCAATGCGGTCTTCCAGAGATACAATGAGTTCGCGGGCGCTGTTTCGCAGATCGGTTTCAATTTTCTGATAACCGCTTTCGAGGTTGCGCGAAAGTTCGGAGTGACGCTCAAGAAGTTCGTCTCGGAGTTCTTCTTGCTGGCGTATCGAAAGCTTGCTGATTTCCTGCAGCCGCGTTTCCAGCCCGCCCGCAATGTCGTCGGACTTTTTCTTCATGGCTTCGTGAAATGTAGAAACCATCCGGGCCGCCTCTTTATCAATGTCGCGGATTTTGTCGTGGAGATGAGTAAGATGTTTTTTTTCGGCATCGATGCGGCGCAGAGATTCGCCAATAAAAGCAACCTGGTCTCGGACACCGCTCGTGGTGCTGTGTATTCCGGCGAGCTCCTCGTTGACTTCGCGCAGATCCGCGCGCTGTTTTTCAATCGAGAGCAGAGCCGCTCGCGCCTCTTCGAGTTTTTCGCGCATGGAATCGAGCTGCTTATCAGAAGACACGAGCAGCATGTCAAAGCGGGTCGTTGCGTCCCTGAGCTCTTCTACGCGCAGGCGCGTGGTATCTTCGAGTTCGCGCTGGCCACGCTCAACAATCGTTTTGAGGCGCCGAAGATTTACGTTGTTTTTATCGAGTCGGCGCAGCAGCAGAGAGATCACTACGGATCCAAAAAACGGTATGGCCAGCTCCAGCATAATTATGTCACATTTGGTAAAATCGACATAATTACAACTATTTTTATTCCGATTGCTTAAAAAAGCTGGGTGATTTGGGGGTTGGCTTTCTTGCCTAACGGAGTTATTTTTTCACCAGAGATGGCTACCGTTCTATTGTTCGTTCACATGCGGTAGGCCTTTTGTTCTTATTTAACCGCGATGAATTTATTGTTTTAGACTTTACCTTACCGTAGTGGCTCGTTCTCCAAAGTGCTTGACAAATAACTTGTATGTTACAAAAGCACTTATGACAGACCAAGAGCTCAAAGATTTAGTTGCATCACTGGCTATAGCGCAGGCAAATACGGATGCACAGCTTGCCAAGACGGATGCGCAGCTTGCCAAAACAGA
>DYPL01000005.1:12675-25158 GCA_020719945.1 Turneriella parva | reverse complement strand
GATGCGCAGCTTGCCAAAACAGACGCAAAACTGAATCGCATCGCAGAAATGTACGGGGGCATTGCCAACAACAATGGCTACTTTGCTGAAGATTCTTTTGCCGCCGCTCTTGAGCGCAATCCTCGATTAGGAGAACTGGAATTCGATGAAGTCAGCACGCGCTGGAAAGGTCGCCACAATGGCCAGGATGCGGAATTTGACATTGTGTTGTTAAATGGCGAGCGAGTCGGCCTGGTTGAGGTAAAATACCGATTGACTCCCAGCGATGTCAAAAAGTTTGCAGAGCGCACCATTCCTCTCTTTCGGCAAATGTTTTCCGAATATGCCACGGCCAAAATTTATGGCGGGGTTGCCGGTTTAAGTTATTCGGAAGGGGCTGTCAGCGAAGCCCGCGAGCGAGGACTTTTCGCTTTAGCAGCCGATGGCATGGATTTGCGTTTTATCAACGACTCGGTTAGGGCGTATTGATCGTAAGGCCGCCGGTTGAACAGCCGACAGCCTGCCAGATAGCGACTTTCACCAGAACAAAAACGTTCAACCCGACAAGCCCAGACAATAGAGCGGTTGCCTCTCTGGCGAAACAATAACCCCTGCCGGCAGAAAAATCAGCCTCTTTTAAAAACGGCAGAAAACATGGTGTCCGAATTATCCTTTGGAGAACCAAATAAATTCATGGACTCCAGAGAAAAAGATTTTCCCGCAGGGCTTTGCAGAAACATATCCACCATGTCTTCGTTTTCTTCTACAAACCACGAACAGGTTGCATAGACGAGAAGCCCGCCGGGCCGAACAGAGGGCGCGGCAGAGATGAGCAGTTTCGATTGAAGCTGCAACAGTGACTGAAGAGCTTCGGGAGTAATTCTGTAACGGGCATCGGGATTGCGCCGCCATGTTCCACTCGAAGAGCAGGGCGCATCTACGAGTACGCGGTGGAAGCCTTTTTTATTGGCTATCTCGCGGGTCATTTCGGGCGGGTTTTCGCCGTCCCACATAAAGCGGCGCACATTGTGATAGCCGGCTCTTTTGGTGCGCGCCTTTACGTCGTCCAGTTTCCATTCGCGGATGTCCGATGCATACAGAACCCCCCTGTTTTCGAGGCTTGCCGCAAGCTGCACGGTTTTTCCGCCAGCGCCTGCACAGGCATCCCAGACGGCCATTCCCGGATGCGCATCTACAGAGCGTCCAATTTCTACCGAGCTGTAATCCTGCACTTCAACAAGGCCTTCTTTATATACGGGCAGGTTGTAAATGCCCGTTTCTCCGCGAACGGCCAGCGAGAGATTTTTTTCTTCCAGAATGCTGAACCCGGCTTCTGTGAGACTATTTTTAACGTTGGCCAGTGTATCGGGATTGTGAACGCGCAGCCAGAGCAGGGCGCGGCGTACCTGGTCGCGGAGAAATTTTTCGGATTCTTCGCTGCTCCAATTTGATGTTTTTGCACGCCGTAAAAAATAGGGAACAAGCGCGTTGGGCAGTCCCACGAGCAGCGCCTGCACCTGTGGCGAAGCATGTTTTCGTACTGAATCAAAAAGGCCCGATCGAATAGCTTCTATCCACGCAAAAAATACGGCAGGCTCGGCGCTTTTTACCTGCTTCAGAATTTCCGCCGGATTGCGGAGTTCAGCCAGAAAATTTTGAAGATTGGGATTATTCTCCGAGAACCAGCTTTCGGCGGCCAGTTTGTCTAACCGGGCATGCTCTGTTTCCCCCGCCTGCATTAGAAACAGCACAACCTCTGCGTAGCGCATTCCGTCAAACAGCATGTCGCGGTAAAAGGCTCTGTCTTTGGAACCAAGGCTTTTGTGTTTCTTAAAATAGTCAGCCAGAAATTTATCGAGTTGCGGGAGTTCTTCCGGAGCGAGAAGATCGATCCAGATTGTGGCAAGAGTTTTGGCGCGGTAGTTGTATTCCCGCTTGTCGGTTTGTTTCAAATGATTTATTTCCTTTTGCAGCGCAAAGGTTCGGTCGAAAAAGCCTGCAACTGCAGACAGCCTTTTTCGCGGATGATCAGGATTTCTTTGCTTTTGAGTTCAAAGCTGTATTCTCCGTCGGGAAGTTTTCTTGCCTCAAATACCATGGGAGCGAGTAGTTTTTCGGAAGCCAGTGAAACGCGAAACGAATCGCGCCCTTCTGATTTCTGGAGTTCCATGAGATTATAGCCGGGCAGAATTTCTGGTTTGCAGGCATAGGTGCCGGGCATTTTTTCGATAGATATGCTCGGGCGCAACATGACAATTCCCGCGAGAATCGCGATGAATAAGGCGGCTGCCACGAGTGCTTTCTTGAGCATGCAGTATGGTCTTCGCAGGGCTTTCAGGCTGGACAGCGTTTTTCTGATTCTGTTTTTGACCGGCGCTAAACCGTCTCAGACAGTGCGCGTGGGCGTTATAAACTGGAGCATGGATATTCCCGGCCAAGGTTGCCATGCGGCGCGGTCTCGAAAAAGAACTTGCTGTCATTAACCGGCAACGATTGTCCGAAGGCCTGCTTCCGATAGAACTTGTTTCCCTTGTGGCCGACACTGGAGAGCCGGGAATCCGCAGGCATATAAAGCAAATCCATGCACTGATTCAAACGAAACCCGCTGCCGTGGCGAGAAATCTACCCGAAGGGGCTTCTTTCAGTTTATTATTTCCCAGGCTGCTGGTACGCTTTACAAAAGCAGTTTTTTTACCTCGTCATAATGAGAAACAGGGTGAGGGGTAAGGCCTCTGCGTAAAAAATCCGGAAGCTCTTCCCAGTCCTTGTTATTCTCCATGGGAAAAATAATATGCTTAATGCCGGCACGCCTTGCAGCCAGAGTTTTTTCTTTTAAGCCACCAATCGGCAATACCTGGCCTGTCAGGCGAATTTCTCCTGTCATGGCGTATCCGCTTTTAACCTGCTTTTGCATGTAGAGAGAAAGCAATGCCGTAACAAGAGTGATTCCGGCAGAGGGGCCATCTTTCGGTGTAGCCCCATCCGGGACGTGAATATGAATATCGTGCTGCTGAAAATATTTTAAATCGTTCACTAGGCTCTTTACATACGTAATGGCAATTTCGGAACTCTCTTCCATTACCTTTCCGAGCTGGCCCGTAATTTTCCATCTGCCCCTGCCCGGCACGGCTTTGGTTTCTACCAGCAGAGTTGCTCCGCCATAGGCTGTCCACGCGAGGCCAACTGCAATTCCCGGCGCATTCACCATGGCCTCTTCGCCAGAAAAAACCGGAGAGCCAAGATAATCTTTTAGGTTTTCTCTTTTAATTTCTGTCAGTTTGTTCTCCCCGAGGACGATATCGGTGGCAATTTTGCGATAAATTTTCTGGACATTTTTTTCCAGAGAACGAACGCCTGCTTCACGGGAATAACTGTTTACAATCTCAGAAAGAACGTCTACCGGTATTTTGGGAATATTTTTCCCTTTAAGACCGGTTGCCTCTATAGTGCGCGGAATAATATACTTTTGCGCAATTTTAATTTTTTCTTCAAGAACATAGCCAGAGAGTCGGATGATTTCCATTCTGTCTAACAGGGGGCCAGGAATTCCCTCGAGAGTGTTGGCAGTAGTAATAAACGTAACATGCGATAAATCAAACGCTATGTCGAGATAATGATCGCGAAAATCAACGTTTTGTTCTGGATCAAGAACTTCTAACAGGGCAGAAGCCGGGTCACCTTGAAATGAAATTCCGAGCTTATCAATTTCGTCCAGCATGAGAACCGGGTTCGATGCCTTAACAACTTTTAGGGCCTGTATAATTTTACCGGGCATGGCTCCTACATACGTACGGCGGTGGCCTTTTATTTCTGCCTCGTCCCGCATGCCTCCCAGAGAAAACCGAAAAAACTTACGATTCATGGCGCGCGCTATGGATCTTCCGAGAGAAGTTTTTCCTACTCCGGGGGGACCAACGAGACAAATAATGGAACCTTTTTCATCCTGTCGCAGGGAGCGCACGGCAAGAAATTCGATAATTCTGGTTTTTACGTCTTCAAGACCGTAATGATTCTTCCGCAAAATGCGGCGAGCCTGTTCCAGATTCATGGCCTCATACGCAGGCGGTTCCCAGGGAAGTTCAAGAATGGTTTCCAGATAATTCCGGATAACTCCATATTCACTGGAGTTTACGTCTACATACTCGAGTTTGGCAAGCTCTTCGTTGGCTTTTTCGAGAGCTTCCTCGGATAATTTACTTTTGACAATCCTTTCGCGAAAATGCTCCGCATCTTTTTCTTTGGGATCGTCCATTCCCAGTTCAGAGCGAATAGCCCGAAGTTGCTCTCGCAAATAAAATTCGCGTTGCTGCGATTCCATTTTATCGCTTATTTTGCCTTGTATTTTTCGCTGGAGTTTAAACAGCTCCAGCTCGCGCGCAAGAAACTGGAGAGTTCTTTCGAGGCGCGATTTAATTTCAAAAATTTCCAGCACCTGCTGGTATTCTTCTTTTTCGAGGTTGAGAACGCTGCAAACAAAATCAGCAATTTTGCCAGGCTCATCCACGTTAATTAGGGTGACTTTCATCTCTTCCGTAAAAAAAGGATTTTCTGACATCATCTCACGAGCTTGGCTCAAAACTGCGCGCGTGAGAGCAATCGTTTCTTTATCTCTACGCAGATTTTTAGGTTCTGAATAGTAGTGCACAGAGGCAAAGAAGTATGGCTCAGTGCGCAAAAATTTATCGATGGTGAATCTTTGAATCGTATTGACCAGAAGATGAAGCCCACCATCGGGTAAATTCACTTTTTTGATTATTTTAACGGCAGTTCCGACCATGTACAAATTCTTTGCGTTGTTTTCGGATTCGTTTTCTCCTTTCTGAAGAACCAGACCCATATAGCCTGTTTTGCGTGAAATTTCCTCAATGGAATCTACGAGAGCTCCGGGAGAAAGTACGAGTGGCGTTACCATTCCTGGAAAAACAGGCCTGTACCGCAGGGGAATAATAAAGAGTTCGGGAGGAAGAATCTGGTCAATATTGACGATCACGTTTGATTTTTTTTCCATTGTGTTTTTGCGCCTGCACTGGGGTACGACAAAACGATTTGCCTTTTCAGCTTTTGCCCCGCATCAGGTCTATAATTTCTTCTTTTTATTCAGGGACGTCAACTTTTTTTATCTTGAGCTGGAGTCGTTCGCGCCCGGCGAAATAATTCTTATGTGGTTCTGCAATAAGCAGTGAACCTGTTGGAATATGGTCTTTTTCGTAGCCATGAAAAAACCACACGCATTCTATTTCTCTATGTTGAATGGAGTCAATTTTTACGCGGGCATGGTTGCCGCTTCCCATGGGCTGAAGAATAGCATCTGTCGACAAACGGATCGAAAGTTCCGGATGAGAATTGAGAACTCCAAAGGGAGAAAAACGCGTAATTTTTTGCCACAGGCCGGGATAGACATCGCGGTCTTCGATCAAAATTTTTTCATCCGTTGTTGGCTCTTCTTTTTCGGCGAGCGCAAGTTCTTCTGCCAGCCCAGAAGATGCCTGGTAGAGCTTTCGGGTAAAGTTTTCTCTATTTTCATAAAGGAGAGAAAATCCGGCGGCCTGTCTGTGTCCGCCAAACTGCACAAAACATTCTTTGACCAGATTCAGCAGAGAAAATATATCTTCGTTTTTGTAAGAGCGCACAGATCCACGCAACACGTCTCCATCGTCTACGAGAACGGCAACCGGCTTTTTGAGTGATTCAGCGAGGCGCGAAGCAACGAGGCCGGAAATTCCGCGATGTACTCTCGTGTCGTATGCAATGGCAATAGGATACTTTTCATGATCCGGATCTAGGCTTTCCAGAATAGCGTCTGTGCCCTCTCCGGAGAGTGCTTTGCGTCGTTCATTTAGTTTCTGCAAACTAAGAGATTTTTGCGAAGCTGTTAACGGATCTTTCTCAACGATCCCCCAAAAAGCCTCTTCTGGTACGCCCATTCTTCCCGCAGCATTGACAAGTGGCGCAATTGAAAAACTGATGTCCTGCTCAGATAAAAATTCCGGTTTTATTTTGAGTCTATTAACAATCTCCCGCAGACCCACAGGAATATTCTGGAATTGTGTTCTAAAAAATTCCAGTCCAGTCTTTACGAGTATGCGGTTATTATCTGTGAGCGGCATCAAATCGGCAATGGTTCCAACCGCTGCAAGTGGGGAAAACAGAGAAGTTTTGTCGCGAACGGAGCGGTAGTGGAGTTGCTGTATTCCGTGAAAAATTTCCCCGGGATTTGCCATTTCTGGAAAAGACTGAAGGAAGGATTGAATGCGATGCGCCACGGGAAACTGGGTTATGGTTTTCTCCCAGTATGTTTGCAGAGATATATTCTCTCCATTTCTTTCAATCATGATATCGCGAAAATTCAAACCAGTCGGAAGGTTCTCGCGCAAAAAACCATCGCGGTAGAGAATGTTGCCTCCGGGGAAACGAAACTCAACATCCGTCTGGTAATCGGGTGTGTAAGAATAGACAATCCCCTGGATGAGATGAAATGCAAGTCCTGCCGTAGAGAGCTCCCGCTCCGTATTCTGAACGGGCAATCGCTTGGGGTTAACAAATGCTTCTACGTCGGGGTTGTCTTCTGGTTTAGCCGGAATAAAATGGTGATCGAGAATAATGATCTCAATAGATTTGCCTTTAGCATGCAATGCTTCACGAATGCTTATCAGTTCAGCTCGATTAGAGGACCCGCAGTCGAGGGTCAGAAGTATATCCGGGTTTTCTGCAATAATTCTTTCGGTGGCTTTTTCAGTAACGCCATATTTATCTTCTTCCCGGGGCAGTAAAATGCCAAGTCTTCCCTCCGGGATTTTCATTATGTCTCTAAAAAATGAGTAGAGAATGGAAGAAGAAGAAATTCCATCCGCATCGCGGTCTGCATAGATGACGAGGCGTTTGTCCGGGGAGTCGTAAAAATTTCGCAGAATGTTTACAGCTTTTTCAAAGTCTGGAATGTGAAAAGGCGAAAAAAAGAAAAAAGGCTCCGGGAAAAAATAACGCAGTACGCGGGAAGATAATTCCTGGTCTGATAATTCCCAGCCGAGTTCTTCGTAATACCGCAGAAGATTCTCTGTCCAGTTGAAAAAAATTTTGCGGGAAAGAGAATCGTGGCGGGGATCAAAAACGGAGAGCCAGGCCTGAAGTTGTTCGGAACGACTCACCGTACTGGAATGGATGAACCGCTAAAAGAAGCACCTCTGTCTATCTGCAGTTCTTTAGATTCTATGTCTCCGTGAAATTTGGAGGATGGCGATAAATGCACAAAACTGGCCTGTCGAATATTGCCCTGCAAGGTTCCGTCGAGATGAACTTCTGGTGCTTTCACGTTGCCTTTTACCAGCGAACCGTTATTGAGGCGAATGGAACCAGTAGCGGCAAGGGAACCCTCCACACTGCCTTCTACAACGAGATCTCCTTCTATCTGGATTTCACCTCTGAATTTCATTCCTGCATCTATATATGTCGTTTGTACATTTTTGTCTAACATGAAAACTCCCTTGTTATGCAATTGGATTGTTTATTTTTGCTTGACCAGTGATTGAAATTTATGAGCGGCAAGCAGCTCCTGCTCCCATTTATTCTTCTCTTGTTGTTGTTTTTCAGTGAGAAGGCTGGCAGCATTGTTTTTCTTGAAGTCGCTGTATGAGACAGGTTTTGTGCCCGCAGATGACGCTTCAACGATTTTTCTATCATAGGCGGCTTTGTAGTCTTCCTCTGTCAGTGCAACAGAGCGGTTCATTATTTCGCGTCCCATAATTTCGTACAGAAAGACGTCGTATTCACGCTGATAGCGAATATCGTATGCTTTCTGGTTGCGGGCAATGGCGCTTTCGGCTTTGGCTGCAATCAGTTTTTCACGGACATAACCGTTAAACATGCGGGAAAGAGATTCTGGATCTTCCATGCGTTCGGCTCCAAAGCGCCAGCGCATAAATTCTATATATTTATTCCATTCGGAGCGAGCCACATGGACATTGGCAGACTGAAAAATGGGGTCTGCGGATTCGGGGATAGCGGACAGATCAGGGATGGACGCAAGACCGGAGATAATTTCGTTCATGGTATTACGCGAAGTGTCTCCGGCAACTCTCTGCCAGATCATGTCTATCTGGTTTTCAATATTGGGGACATTTTTATTCTGCTTTTTCCAGACAGAGGCAAAAGACTTTCGATCCATTTTTTTAACAGATTCCAGATAGATAATCTGTACGCCATAGGGAGCAGATATCGGAGAACTGAGCTTCTTTTTTTCGCGGATAAGCTTTTCGATGGATGTACGGACAGAGGCGGGAAGCGTCACAGCCGGCACATATCCCAGGTCCCCCCCTTTTTCCGCACTCTTTTTGTCGGCAGAGAATTCCTTGGCGGCAGCATCAAATTTTTTCTGACCGGATTCAATCTGGTTGAAAATTTCAGTCGCTTTCTGCATGGTGTCAATATTGGGTTCGGGACGAAAGAGAATGTGCTTTATTTTATAGAACGTCTGCTTTTCTTCTAAAGCGTCTTTTTTGATTTCCTGGAGATACATGGACTGCTTAATTTTCACTGGTAAAAGAACATCGCGAAAAAAAACTACATTGGAATTCTGTTCCATATCTTTGGATTTCGCATCCTGAGCAGCCAGCGATGTCAGAACAATTTCACGGGCCATTCTGCCGAGAACATCCGGAGATAGTTCTTTTTGCGAAAGCGAGTAAATGGAGTGCAGCGCTAAAACGCGAGACTCCATTATTTTTCCGCCGTCGTATGTGGCCAAGACCGGATCTTTTCCGCATTGCGAAGAGATAACGGCAAGAAACAGCAGGGATGCTAAAGATAATATTTTTTTCATATTGGTTTTTCCAAGGTTTAGTATTCAAGGGGAGGAAGTTCGCGGATTATATCTGCCCGCGATCGCTGTTCGCGTTTTGGTTCGCTCTTCATTTCTTTTACGGGCGGCGCAGAATGAAAAACGGGATCGGGTTTTTCTACGCGGATTACGCGACGGCTTTTATCGGTTGCCGAAATGGTTTCCGTATAATAACCACCTTCGGGGGCAGGCGGGACGGAGTGCAATGTGTCCGGGTTGCGGTGCGTAAGAGACTCCAGCGAGACAGAAGGCGAATGGATGAGTTCGTCCTGAAAGGTGTGAACGGTGTTTTGCAGATACTCTGGAGGATTCTCAATTTTAAGATCCATGAGCTTTACGCGCTCATTGAGTAGAGTGTTGATTTGTCCCTCAATGGCGTTTAACAGTGCATGTGTATATGCTCTGTCATTTTGAAGTCCCGATTCAAGATTGCGCAGTTCTGCAATATCGCGTTCAATGGCTTCCATTCTTTTGAGTATGTGAACGAATTTTACGACAGCCATGTTTCAGCTGATGAAGACAGCTCTGCCTTGTCGAGGAATATTTTTGTGTTTAGAAGGTGGTGCCCTACCCGGGCAGGGCGAATCGCCGGCAGAGAATATTCAGTCGATAAAAGGGAAACCGTTCGTATTTCATAAGAACAATGTGCTTACCAAATGGTTTAATGATAATAGAGCATTTGTCACTGCGGCGACAAAATAACGTCTTCCGGGCTGTCTGCAAAACCTACATTACAAAGATTGTTCTGGAACGGCGCCCACTTTGTGGAAGCGGATCATATTTGGTTCTTTTTCTTCGCCCTCTGTGGCAACGCCAACAATAATTACTGTGTCTCCATTAGAGGCAAATCTTTTCTCTATTAAATATTTGTCTGCCAGAGAAATTTGTTCGTTAACCGCACTGTTTTCATTTATGCGGACCGGGATTACACCCCGCAATATGTTTGCCCGCCGCAGACTGGATTCTTTGGAAGCAAGTGCCAGAATGGGTGTTTGTGGTTTCCACTTGGAAAGCAGCAGCGCCGAAGTTCCCGAGCCGGCCAGAACAACGATAGCTTTAGCGCGCAATCGTTCGCAGGCACTAACGGCTGCTCCGGCTGCTCCGGCAGAAAAAGAGATAATATCGGAGTCAAAGGGATGCTGTTCAGCCAGTTTGCAGTCTTCTGCTTCGTAGGCTATTTTTGCCATGGCCTCAACCGCTTTGGAGGAATGTTTTCCCACCGCAGTTTCCTCTGAAAGCATCAGCGCGTCTGCCCCGTCTATGACCGCATTGGCAACGTCCGAAACTTCTGCCCGCGATGGCCTGGAATTTAAGACCATGGATCCGAGCATTTGCGTGGCCACCATGGCCCATTTGCCTCGCAGTGCTGTTTTTCGCAAAATCTGTTTTTGGAGTGTAGGTACTTTTTCAAAGGGAACTTCTACACCAAGATCTCCCCTTGCAATCAGAACGCCGTCGCTCGTTTCAATAATTTCGTCGAGATTTTCGAAAGCTTCTGTGACTTCCAGTTTTGCCAAAACGGGCTTGCCCACGCCGTGCAGATATTCGCGCGCCTGTTCAATATCGCGGCCATTGCGAACAAATGAAATGGCAACCAGATCGATATCGGCACGAGAAACATAATCGAGATCTTCTTTGTCTTTCTGGGTGAGCGTTTCTACCGAAAGTTTTGTGTTCGGAATATTCATTCCTTTGTTTGAATACAGCCTGCCACCGATGAGAATGCGCGTGAATACGTCGCCACCCTCAATTTTTTCTACCTCGAGCTCCAGCGCACCATCTGCCAAAAGAATGCGCGTTCCTGGTTTTACATCTTTGGTGAGGTATTCGTAGGGAGAATAGACTTCCACAGAAGAGCCCATCACCTTGCGCCCGGTGATGATAAAAGATTCCCCTTCCATGAGCGTTACGCCTTCTTCTGGCATTTTGCCAACGCGAAGCTTGGGGCCCTGTATGTCGGCAAGCAGAGGAATGTCTACGCCTTCGAGGCGCATGGCTTCGCGTGCTTTTTTTACCACGGGTTCCATGCTATCTCCGCTTCCGTGAGAAAAGTTGAGCCGGAAGCAGGCAGCCCCTGCGCGTATCAGGGCACGGATTTCGTCTACTCCGGCAGTGGCCGGGCCAAGGGTAGCAATAATTTTTGTGCGTCGCAGCGGCATAGGTCAGGAGTTTCTAATTTTTATGTAGTTTTGAAGGTTCCCACTCGGTTGCCCGCAAGTAAGTACAGCTCTATAAACGTGAGGAGTCTGTATTTCCACCATCTATGGGCATGCTTTACATGAGTGGGGTTATTCCAGCTGTAGTTTAACTGGTCTTTCCAGTCTACCGCTTCGATGAGTTCTTTCATGACGGCAGGATGAGTTCCCTTGAATTTGGGTATTGGACCGAGTGGGCCGTAATCAAAATTATGAGAAACAGTTTTTGCTATTTGGTCGGCTTCTTGCTGGCTGCGCTGGTAAATATAACTTGCATGTCTTCTTCTGTGCTGGTAATCTGGCGGACGAACATATCCGTAGTGGTAAACCTTTGCTTTTGACACACCTACTTTAATCTTTCTTGTTCCCTTTTTTTGCTTGTAACTTTTACCGTCAAAATCAGGAATCTTGCGAAATGACTGTGCATCCCCCCATGAATGAATTTCCGGGTCGTTCTTAATGATGCGTATTTCTTTTGGATACCATTTATGAGAGTTGTGCACGTGATCGTAGTCCCCCCAAAAGTGCAGATAGTCAAACAGGAGACCTTCTACTTCGGGATCGTTCAGATATTTTTCGCACTGTGCTTTAATTTTGGGCAGATCTTCTTCGTGGATTACTTCGTCTGCTTGGATGTAAAACAGCCAGTCGCCGGAGCAATGTGATTTTGCGACATCTGTCTGCTGGGCGTAAATAGTTCCGCGCGGGTACGCATCTAAATCCCATTCGGTGTGTATAATTTTTATTTTTGGAGAGCCTATGCTTTCGATAACTTTTAATGTCTCATCGTCTTCATCGCCTTTGCCTACGGCTATCACAAATTCGTCTACAATGGTTAGTATGGATTCTATCGATTGTCTAAGAGGGTATAGAATTTTTGTCCCATTGCGCACCATACTGAAACCGCTAATTCGCATAAGCCGATTCAATCTGTTGTTGCGATGGTGTAAACAAGAAAACCTGCGGATAATTGTATTCTTGAATGTGGCGCGTGTTATATTTCATAGATTACCGAAATATTAACCTGTCTTTCGCTTATAACTTGACGGAATCAGGCTGAAGGATTTATAATACATAGAGGCAACTATGGAAGAACAATTGATCGCAACAGAAGAAAAAAATGGAAGTCTTATCGTCACCATTTTGTCCAAACAATTACACATGTATCACATCCCCGACTTCAAGGATGAGGTTGCAGAAATTCTCGAAAAAAAACCGGCACGCGTTGTATTAAACCTGAGCAATGTGGATTATCTCGATTCCAGTGCCATGGGAGCTCTGTTTCACATCCATAAGCAAATAGACGCTTATAAGGGAAGTATGGCGGTTGCAGGAATAAGCCATGCGATAGCCATTGTGTTCCGGCTTACCAAATCAGACCAGCATTTTAAGATATTCGAAACGCTCGAAGCAGCGCTTGCTTAGCACGTAGTTGAAAAACAAAACCGGTACATGGATGGCCGCTTACGGCCCTCC
>DYPL01000005.1:0-12575 GCA_020719945.1 Turneriella parva | reverse complement strand
TGGCCTTCTCGGCACCGTGCCCTCCATGGCAAATGGCGACAATGACACGGCTGTCTTGAAAGTCGCTTGATTATGCGATTGGAATCTGTAATCCCTGCGGATTGAGTAAAAGAACTGTTGCGCTTCCGGCTAAAAAACTATTTCTTTTGGCGATACATCTAAACCGCCTCCTTGATTTTTATCCGATTATGATTTTTCTTGCGCTCTTCTTCTTCCAGCTTTAGAAACGCGTTGAGAATCTGAAACGAAAGAATGCCAAGCAGAGAGACGATCAGAAGACCAAATGTCATGGGTGCGATCACTTTGTAAAGGGCAGAGGACTCCGGAGCAACCACGGCGCCTGCGATCTGGTACAAAAGGGGAGAAAACAGCGCCACAATAAAGACGCTTATTATCTGCCACAGCTTTACATTTGATTTAGCAATAATTCGCGGCAGCATGACGCGCACTTCTGCCGGTACCTGTTTTTCTGGCAGAGATTCAATGGCTCTTTCTATCAATAATTCCAGTCTCGATTTTTTATATTTCGCTGTTTTCACGCTAAACCTCTCTTTTTTAACCTTTGTGTTATCATTTTTTTTCCTCGCAAAACATGGGACCGGAGCGTAGCCTCTTTTTCTCCCAGTTTCTTTGATAAGTCTGCATAGCTCATTTTTTCGTAATACCGTAAAATGAGCGGGATTCTGTATACATCGGGCAATTGTTCCAGTTCCTTCTGGATTGCTTCGATGAGCTCGTTTTCGGATAAAGAGTCTGACAACTCTGCATCCAGGGCAATGGCCTCGCTTGCGGATTCCGCGCTGACTTCTGCCAGTCTTTTTTGCTTGCGCAGTATCTCTAACCCGACATTGCGGGCAAGGGCATACAGCCACGTTGAGAAAGCAGAGAGACCCTTAAACAGATCTTTTTTTTCCAGGGCGTGAACGTATACGTCCTGGATAAAGTCGAGAATATCGTCTTCGTTTTTTCCAAAAAAACGTCTGCCAAGATTATAGAGCAGCCGAGTTGCTTTCAGAAATTCTAAATCAAATTTTTCTTTTGTGTCAAGTGGAGAGCGATTTTCGCCATCTTTCATGAAAGCATATTTCTATTCTATTCCCGGTGCAGGTAATAAAAAAGAAACAAACCGCCTCCAACGGAGAGCGGGATGAGTCCCCCCAACAGGCCATACGTGAGCCCGTCTATCATGAAGAGTAAAAGGGTAAGAGGGAGTCCCGCCGCGACGCTCAAAGAACCAAATAAAAGGCTGAGGGAACGTATATGCGGAAAAAAGGTGGGTACATACTGGTTGGTGCGGATCAACTCTTTGCGCAGCCGGTATTGCCACAGGAGGAAAAAAAACAAAAGGGTGGATCCAAAGATCACACCCAACATAGGCACAAGGCTCACTAGAACTTGTGCTGCTGTGCATCCACCACTGTACAATTGAGCTGCTGTTTCAGTCTTCATTACAAGGTTGGATGCAGGACAGATGTTTTTGTTGCAAAAAAATCAGGACTTTGTTTTGTTTTCTGTTTTTTCACCCTTTTTAATATTCTCGTTGTTGAGTTTGGTGCGTACCTCTTCTGCGTGGTCGCGGTTCAAGGCATCGCTCGCATCGATTTTATACTCATCGGGAATGCGCGGATCGAGAACGGGCGCAAGCCGTGCATCCTCGTACTTGGCATAATAGTTCTCTGCGTGGTCAACCTGGACTGAATAAATGTCGTTCCGGTTGAGAAGGTGGAAAACATGGATTGCGCTTTTTTTGGCACTGCGGCAAGATTCAATAGAAGCCTTGTAGGCATCTATGCGGCGTTTGCGCATGGAGGGATCAATTTCTTTACCCTCTTCTAACCATTTTTCCAGATCCATTGCTTCCTGGCGGATGCGTTTCGATTCTCCCAGAAATTCGTACCCTCTATCGAGATGTTTCACTATGGGGTGCTTGTCGTAAACCAGATGGTATTCTTCCGGGGAATACTGGGTTCCCTCGTGCGGGGCTTCGCGGGCCTTTAGCATGTTGACAATTTTTTGGGAGCTTGGATGGTACTGTAGTTCAATGTCCACCACGCGGGTCGTCGTTGCCCGCAACACTTCCTGCGTGCGGTCAATGTAGATGAGAGAGAGATCCTCGTAGAGTTTTTCGAGTCCGGTTTGTACTTCTACAAAGCCCTTGTACGCCTCGAGAAAATTATCTTCGAGATAAAAGGCGAGAGCTATTTCGTATTTTTCTTTCATCTCGTCGTACTGTTTTTTGAGATCTTCTGTGCCAAAATTGGTCAGTGGTACCTGCAAATATGCAAGATCGTGCAGATTCTGGTAGCGGCGCTCTTTGGCCTTTTGGCTAACCGGTTCTGCAAAGAGTGACGAAGCAAATAAAATTAATACAGCAATTACTGATGCACGCATGTGATTCCCCTTGTGTTAAACTTTCGCCCGACTATACAAGAAGGGCTGCTTTATTATCGGCTGAACCGATTACTTTGTTTAATCCGACTGAAAAAAGTTCCGATAGTATTCCATATGGCTTCTATCAGGCGTACAATCCTTTTTTTAGCAGTCCTGGTGGTATTAACGCGTTGCAACTCCGTTAAGGTAAAAGACGAACCAACTCTGACCACGGCGTCAGAGCTGGCCAACAAAGGCAACAAAAACGCATGGGAAGAGATGGAAAAGGCTCTTGCAGCACCACCGCCAGAAAAAGAACCCGATCTGCACAGCAAGATTTTTGAGCGGCTATCCGTGATGGATCCCCAAAAGGCATTGCCCATCCTGGAGCCGTATCTCACGGACAGGATAGAGAAGAAAAGGGCGGGAGCTTTGTCCGCATGGAGTCGCCAGCTTTCGCGGCAGCCTTCGCAGGCCAATTCGGCAAAGTTGTTAGCGGCCATTGCCTCTAACCAAAAAACATATTCCATACTCTTGCCGGAAGAAATTCAGGCTCTCTCAGAAATGGACGGCCCCGAAGCGCTTGCGATTCTCAAGGAAGAGCTCAACGCAAATCGCGGAAACCGCGAGCTCGTGGTACAGGCTCTCGGAAAAATACTCAGCCGTGAAGTTGCCGGGAGAAGAATGCCGGTAGATTCAAAACCAGAGGTGCCTGCAGAAGAAGACACACCCTCCGTTCCAGAAGCCCCGCTGGAAACGGGAGAAGGTCTCACCGAAGAAGATATTATGGGATATATCCCGGCAGCGACAGAAAAGGGCGATGGAGAAAACTTTTACAGCTCTCTTCCGGAATCAGAAAAAATCCTGATCGATGCCATTGCCGCAGAAGATGATTCCGGGCTGGATCTTCTCGTGTTGCGCAATATACAGGCTGCCTGGGATACGGAATGGGAAGATCATTTTGCCTCTCTGTACCAAGAGAAATCATTTGTCTCTTCACTTCGCGGGCGAATTCTTTTGTTTTGGGCCCAGAGAACCGAAAGGGACAAGCTGGCCGAGGCTGCAAAATTGCGAAAGCAATACAAGCCGGCAGGTGAAGATCTGAAGCCATATATTTTACAGGCCATTTCAATCCTGGAGGGGAAGACTCCGGAAGAAATTCTGGCAGAGCTTACCAGTCCACCGAAACCAAAAGTTGCAAAGCGTTCTGTCGTTTTGCCTGCTAAACCGGTTGCAGAATTGCGCCGCGTGCCATGGTTTGGCCGTCGCCATTCTGTCGCGGATTCTGTTTGGCCGAATGTCGATGTTCATACCGCCACGCTGCTGCGGCAATATGCCGAAAATCCATCGCCCGAGTCGCGCCTGGTATATTCGGCTTTATCGAAAATTCATCCATCCAAAGATTATTACCAGTTGCTCCAGATTGAGCGTCCACTTTATGAGCGAAGGTTTTTATTTTATTTGCTTTCCATGATTGAGGGGTCGCGACGTTCTGCAGAATGGAAAGTTTACGCCATTCAAAAGACTTTGGGGCTTTCTGCTGCCGAGTCTGGCCATTTGCTGGATGGTTTTAAGCGGGAGGGCAGATTGTTGTTTTAGGGAGCCTTACCCAGGCAGGGCTCTATCGCCTGAACAAGTTACTTTTTTTCTGGAGTGGTGACTGATCTGTTGGACAGACTAAAGTTCTTTTTCTGTGAGTCCAGTGGCTTTAGTCACTATTTCAAAGAAAATTCCTATAGAGAGTAAATTTCTTGCTGTTTGCAGGGCTTTTTGAAATTCACCTTCCAGTTTAGCCTATATCGTGCCTTGGGCATAATTCGCGTTTGGCGAATAACAGTTTGTTGACGCCGCAACTCCCCAAAAAAATATTTTTATAGAAGGTCCTATATCGTGCCTTGGGCATAATTCGCGTTTGGCGAATAACAGTTTGTTGACGCCGCAACTCCCCAAAAAAATATGTTTATAGAAGGGCCTATAGCTCAGTTGGTTAGAGCAGCGGACTCATAATCCGCGGGTCCCAGGTTCGAGTCCTGGTGGGCCCACAATGAATCCTTCAAGACTGCGTTCGTGTGCCGTCTCCACGCTGCGGCAGGCATTTTCTGCGCGGAAGATTGAGGAGGCCTGGACGCCTCTCCTTGTTCCCTCGGGCGCCATGGAACCGTACCTCGATACTTTTTCCGTTGCTTCTGCCTTTGGCCACCGCGCTTTTTTGCCTACGTCTCCCGAGTTTGGTCTCAAGAAGGCATTTGCTTTTTCTGACGGGCCAGGCATCTACGAAATAGCCCACGCTTTTCGCGACGAAGAGCGAAGCCGCCTGCATGCTCCCGAATTCACGATGGTAGAATGGTATCTGCGTAGTACTGCGTATCGGGACTTGCCCGGCTGGGTGGAGTATCTGCTGCGCTCCCTCTCTGCCTCTGCCTGTTCTCGCGAATCTCGCAGTTTTTCTCCCATTACCGTTGCTTTGCCGACTCTTTACGAAAATCTTTTGGGCCATTCTTTTCCGGAATCCCAGGAGAGGTTTCAGGATGAATTTCTACAAATTGTGGAGCCCTGGCTGGCTACGCAGGATTTGCTGTGCCTGTACGATTTTCCCGCCTATGCTCGAGGGATGGCAAAGTTGAACAGTTCCGGCCATGCCCAGCGAGTAGAGTGTTATCTGAATGGACTGGAAATTGCCAACGGCTACCAGGAATTAGATTCCAAAGACGAAACTATTCGCCTTTGGGAAGAGAACAATGCGTTGCGCATTAGCCAGGGAAAAGATCCTCACCCGATAGACGAAACGCTAGCTGAAATATCCCATCGACTTGGTGGCGTTTCCGGGATTGCTATGGGCTTAGAGCGCGTTATCATGGGATTATGGAAAATTCCCCACATCAAAGAGTTTGAACGCTAAGGTCAGCGGATTTTTCTTTTGGCCGGCAGCTCCGGATATTTTTTTTCGATTCTCACGAGAAATGCGTCCCAGTCGCCTTGAAAACTGCTGGCACTCTTTTCCATCAATATTCTTTTTACACCATCGTGAGTATTGCTGCGCATTGTTTCGGGAGCAAGCTCAATAAATGATTCCGACGCAGCCAGTCGTGTGGCGATTAATTTGTCTTCTCTGGAAAGATTGTAAGATTCGAGAAGCAGCAGCCAAGCGAGCCTTTCCCGTGCTATAAGGTTCTCTGCTTCTTCGCTCATCATTTCGTCTTCTTTGACAGAAATAATTGCGCGTGCCGTTTGCGGGTTTACCCAGCCTTCTTTAAGTGTGCTGAAATTTTCTGTTGCCGAAGAGGAAGATGACGATACGGCAGACGCTGAGCTTTTGCTGTTTTGTGTTACGCCAGTTTTTTCTTTTTCTGCCGTGCTGCAATAGGCGAGGAGCAGCAGTGGCGCGATGGTGAATATTTTTTTCATGATTCAACCTGTCAGGATGATTTGTGTTTTCAAGTTTATTTTTGCAGCCGCAGGGAATGCTTGAGAACAATCTTCTCCGATAGGCCGCCAGGAGTGGTCCATTTACCTGTAGCACTCAACAGGAGAGAGAGGTTGTCTGCCGATACAGAACGAATGGTACCCGTAGAGCCAATGCGCTCAAAGGAAAGGCTAATCGTATTCCAAAGTTCTGGAAGATTTGCCTCTTTTGCAAATTCTCCTGCTCTCGCATTTTCTATCAGAAATGTGCCATAACCCTTGTGGTTTATATACAGGTCTGCAAACCGTTCCCCGTAGCTCGCAAATTTATAGGAGCCCGTTATCTTCTCTGCTTCTGAGATATAATGCGAAGGGAGCCATTTGCTGAGTAGAGATCCCGATAAAGTGCTGTTTACTCCGAGTTCTCCCGAAAAATACGGAATGTTGGAAGGATAATCCAGGCGGGCTTTGATAACATTCCTAGTGCCGGGACTCTCAAGCAGAAACGACGAATAGATTCCGGTTGCGCGAATTTCGCCCGACACAGGCAGGGCAACTTTGGGTGCATGGTTGTAAGAATCTATTTGTATGTCGAGTGTGTAATTGCCGGTTTCCATAAACTGACGAAAGAAAAGCCGATCGCGCAGACGGGATGGCAGCCAGGTATATTCCAGTCCTTTGAGGATGCTTTCTTTTCTGTATTTTGAAAAGGTATCAAAAAAAGGACGTATATCTTCGGCAAAAATATTTTTGGCCGTTGCCTTGGCCATAAGCTGCGAAGAAACGCGCATTTCCTGGCGTTTGCGGGAATGGTCGTATCCGCGCATTAAGGGAAAATCGACAGGAATAAATTCAAAGGGCAGCAGTTCCACACTGCCATTTCCAGACAGGGCGAGATCGCTCTGTCCCGTCTGCATGGTTGCCTTAAACCGGACCTCTTTACTGGCAAACTGCAGTTCAAGTTCTGGTATATCTATCTCTGGAAAATTACTAGCCGCTATTTCTGTTTTGTGAAACGAGATATGGCCTGCCGGAACTGCACCGTTTTGTCCCGGTTCCAGGGAAAACTCTATATCGGGAATGGTACGGGCCGTCATTCCTCCCGGCAGTGAAAACAGAATTCTTGAGTCTGTTTTTTGGGGTTGCAGCTGTACGGAGAACTGTCGGGGCCACGAGAGAGAATTGTCCCATTTTCCGCTTAATTGATAATTAGACTTTTCAAGGGCTCCAGAAGAAGTAAGCGCTAAAGACGTTGCTTTTTTTTCTGCCTGAATTGCAGCTGACAGATTATTTAAAAAGTAGAATTGCTTTCCACTGGCATCGGCTACTTTGAAATCAGAGAGAGTAATGTTTCCGGTGAGCGAAGAATTGTCTGAGTCTATGCTACGCTGCAGTGCAAAATTTCCATCGAAAATTCCATCGGTGATCTGGTGATCGCGCAACCACCAGTTAAAAAATTCTGCCCTAAAGTTTTTTCCTTTCCAGTAGACCTGGTACCAGGAAATAAGGCACTGTTTCTTGCAGGTATTCAGCGAGTAGTCTACTTTTCCCGTTCCTTCTTCCGGGCTGTGGTATACAAAGGAACCACGAAGAGTTTCTCCTGAATACTCTATATTAGAGCGACTAAGTTGCAGCGAAATATTTTTTTTTTGGTAGGTTCCGCCCGTTAAAATAATATTTGCCGTTCCAGATCCAAACTCAATTTTCCAGCTCTTGTTTTGCCCGGAAAGTTTTTGAAACTGTTCTTTGGCAGCCGACGACAAAGAGCCTCCCTCAATGGGAACATAGAGTATGGGATTTTGCAGTTCCATAATAAGTTGTCTCTTTCGTTTTCTGATCCAAGCTCTCTCTGCGGAGGCAAATAAAAGGCCGCGCGAAAAGTCAGCTTCCCTTGAAATAGCGGGAGCGAGGACTTCGAGTCCTTTCCATGGGTGCAGGCGCACGGCATCCCAGGAAATGGCCAGGACGCTTTCTGTTTTGAATTTTTCGAGAATTTGCGCGTATTGCTGTTCTTTTTCTTTTGCGAAAACCAGGAATAGAAACCACAGCAGGCTCGACACAACCCCAACCGTGAGGGGAAAAATTGTAGAAAAAAGAACAATTCTTTTAATCGCCGATTTGTGAGAGGTGGCCATAGGTATATATTCCGGAGTCGTGCCCGTCCGAAAAAACAAAATTGACGGCATAGTTTCCTACCCAGGAGAAGTTTCGGATTTCCATGGTGATGGGTAGTCCTTTGGGACCTCCAGGCAGATTGCACGAAGCGCAGGGGCAGGATTTGCGCAACAGCATGGCCGGAACCCGCTGGATTTTTCCTGAATCCCAGACGATAACCAGCTGGTTGGGGCTTTCTTTAGAGTCTAATAATTCTACGCTAATGCTGCTTGGTTTCATTTTGCTCCTTATATAGAGATTCCCGTGAGGGAATTTTGTGTCTGCATAAACAGAATGCCGTTTTTATATTTGAGGGAAATGGCGGGCGAATCCAGTGGCGCGCTCCAGAAAACGCCCTTGTCTCCTAATAGCAACAGTTTTTTTTCCGTTGCTACTGCAAGATAATCCTGGAATGCTACGCTGTGAGCAGACTCAATCTCATTAGCTGAAATTTGCGGCAGGCCATAGGTGCGGAATTTTTTTGACGACTGAAAGGAAAGCAGCACACCTTGCTCTTCTCTGGGAACCACTGCGAGCATGGCATGGCGCGAAAGGGCAAGGGGCAGAGAAAAGACATAACTATCGGGAAGAAAAAATACGCTTTCCAATGATGCCTTGAACGTGCCCCCCGCCATTGCTTTGTGGGGCGAAACCACGGCAAGAAGATCGGATTCGGGATTTTCCGGATTTCTGTAATGGATCAATATTTTTTCTTCGCTTAACGCCATCGTCTTTAGAATATCCGGAGCATGAAGTAAAGCGCGTCGGTTTTCGTCGAGATGAAACAGAGCAATTTGTCCGTCGAGAGAAGCCGTGAGCGCCTGTGCGGGAAACCCCTTGGGGGCAAATGCCCACTGGTGAAAAATAAGTCCTTCTATGGATGCAAGCTCTTTGAGATCGGGATTGGTAAAAGCCATGCGCGAGTGATCTCCGGCAGCAGCCAGAAAAAAGCGCCCATCGGGGGAGGTCTCCAGATAGCGGCTTTCGTGCTTGGATAAAATGGGCTCTCCATGAACATCAAAGAAATGAACTGACTGGCCGAGCTGAGGAAACCACGTGACGAAAGATAAATCGTCCGGAAACGTGACGTATCCATTTTGCTCTTCCTGTATGGCGTTGTAGCCCGCCGGAGGCACCACCACCTTGTTTCCCACTTCTTTATCCGATACCCGTATCAGGGAAAAGCGGCCTGCCCCTTCTTTCCACGCAAACGATACGGTTGGGAGTGGGGCCGTTTTTAGAAGAACGCTGTCGGCGGACCAGGAAAACACGGTGGAGGCCTGCGGTAGAAGCGAGAGTCTGGTGAGCGGAAGATGGAGGAACAGCCAGAACGAAACAGCAAAGATTGGAATGGCCATCCGGTTCATGTGGCCTCCTGTTCCTTCAGTTTTTTTCTTTCGCGCAGAATGTCAATGTAGGTTCCGTATTCTTCTTTAAACTGCTCGTAGCTGTAGATGTAATACTCGTAACCTTGCTCCGTGAGGAACAGCTGGCGATTGTGGGAAAAGCGCTCTTCGCTGGATTCCGATGAAATGAGAGAGTAGAACATGGCCAGGTTGCCATCCTTTTTGGGTCGCAGTATTCGACCAAGGCGCTGCGCTTCTTCCTGGCGGGAACCAAACGTACCGCTAATCTGGATGGCCACGTTGGCATCTGGAAGATCAATGGAAAAGTTTGCCACCTTAGACACGACGAGTGCCCGGATTTCCCGCGTGCGAAATGACTGATACAGTACCGTTCTTTCTGACAGAGGCGTTTTTCCGGTGATGAGCGGAATCTGGAATTGTCTGGCTATTTTTACGAGCTGGTCAATATACTGGCCAATAATGAGAACCTGGTCATTTTTATGGCGATTCAGCAGAACTCCGATGGCCCGCGTTTTCTCAGGGTTTTCGGAGGAGAGGCGAAACTTTTCGCGGTCGTCTGCCACCGAGTACATGCCGCGCATAAGGGAGCGCATCGGGACGCGCACTTCTACGCATTTAGCCTCTGCAATCCACGATTTTTTTTCGAGCTCTTTCCAAGCCACCTCATATTTTTTAGGTCCGATAAGGGAGAAAACGTCTTCTTCTAATCCGTCCTCGCGAACGAGGGTGGCGGTTAGGCCGAGTCTTCGTTTTGCCTGGAGTTCGCTCGTCATGCGGAATACAGGGGCGGGCAGAAGGTGAACCTCGTCGTACACGATAAAGCCCCAATTGTTAGATGAGAACAAGTGAAAGTGCGTAAATTCACCACCCTTCTTTTTGCGGTGCGTGAGAATATTATAGGTGGCAATAGTAATTGGTTTGATTTCTTTTTTGTCGCCGGAGTATTCACCAATGTCGTCCTCCGTGATAGTGGTTTTATCGAGGATCTCGTTTTTCCACTGGCGAATAGAGAGAGTGTTTGTGACGAGAATGAGAGTCTGTGCCCCCACGGCATGCATGGCTCCAATGCCCACGATTGTTTTTCCGGCACCACACGGAAGAACGACAACTCCGGAACCGCCTTCTACAGAACCGCCCGCATAAAAGGCATCGATAGATGCTTTCTGGTAATCGCGAATAATAAAATCGCGGCCTGTTTTTGTTTTAGGGAGAAGATCAAATTTGTGCTCGTTGCCTTTGTCGTAACCGGCAATATCTTCTACGGGAAACCCGATTTTAATGAGCGCCTGTTTTACATGTCCCCGAAAGTCCGGGTTGATATAGACCGTATTGGCATCTTTGGGACCGTGCAGATAGGGCTGCACTTTTTTGTTTCGGCTTATTTCCTTTACATAGTTGGCATCTGTGGAATGCAGTACGAGATCTCCGGAGTCATCGCGAAGCAGCTTCAGCTTGCCATAGCGGGAAAGCTGGGTGGTAATTTCAGCATTGACTACCTGCGGAACGGGATATTTGGAATATTTGTACAGGGCATCAATAATGGCTTCTGCGCTAAGGCGGCTTGCTGCTGCATTCCAGAGCGAGAGCGGCGTGATGCGATAGGTGTGGAGATACTCAGGAGATTTTTCTAATTCCGCAAAGCGGCTGATAATAGTGCGCGCCTCTTCAAAGGCAGGGTGGTCTACCTCGAGGAGCAGTGTTTTATCTGACTGAACAATGAGTGGCTTTTGATCTAAATCTTCCATTTTTATTTTGCTCCCACTTTGCTGAGATTCTGGCAATAGCCGCTTAAGCAGTAGATCGTTGATTTTTCAACGGCCTTTTAAGACGCACCTGCTCTGATTTTACAGAGTGAGGATTGCGAGACAGCTTATGGAGACAGCCTGTCCAGTAAAAAAAGGTTTTCGTAAACGCGCGCGAAAGAGGGGAAAGCTTTGCTTGCAGCGGCAGAAGAAGATAGTTTTCCTTTTCGGTGAGGCTGTTTTTATTCTTATGGTGGGTGGCAGTCTATTTAGGTGGCTGGGGAACTTTGCCATGCTCCGGTTGTCCTGGAACTAATAGATAGAACTATGCTATACGCGAAAGAGAGAAATTTAATCCCTTGATCTTGAAGCTTAACCTACTAAAACTTTTGGCCTATGTCGTCGAGGGTGGGTAGGTCAATTTCTTTTTGTGGAGTAAAGGCGATTTCGTGATTTAGCGCATGGAGAATGCGATCGAAGGTTTTTAGCGATATGGAGGCAATCTCTCCGCGCTCCAGTCTTCCCAGAGTGATTCTGCTGATGCCTGATTTTTCAGCAAGCTGCTGTTGCGTGAGTCCATATTCTTTTCGCAGTTTTTTTATTTCAATTCCAGTTTCGTACAATTTCATCGGGTAGTTCCTGGTGCGTTATATCCATATTTTGGAGTGAAAACTTCCATGTGTCGAGCATTCTGCTGCCGATGCTTTCAAATTCCGGATTCGTCTTCACGTAGCTTTCTAACTCACCTGTGGTTTGTTTGAGTGCGTTCACGCAGTCCTCGTAGTATTTTTGTGCTTGAGCGACAGTTAACAAGCAAAATTCTTTTCCAAACCGTATGAGTTCTTTTTTTCCAAACCAGACTTTTTTTCCAAACATGCTCAGGGCCGGCTTATCTTTGTAAACATAGACAACGGTGTTTACTATGTCGTACGCGGGTGCTAATTCTATTTCTCTTTTGGGATTGTCGTTGTATAGAATGCCAAAGTTTTTGAAATGGGCATCTCCGTTTGGGTGTAATTGAAAACGTACAAATCCTTGTCTTCCTCGTAGAGGAGCTCCCCTGCCTTTTGCGCATCCTGCGCATCCCGAAAAATACCCACCTCAATCATGCCACAAAGATAAAAGAATGAATCATTATGTCAACTAAATGACCAAATGATTCTCATCTTTATCATTAGGTGCATCGAGCATTGTCGGCTGTTCCCGAGGCTTTGGAGCAAGCGGCACGAGACTGAAGTAGGTGATCCTTTTTCTTTACCATTTGTGTGGAGGCAGCAGGTGGAGAAATTCAAAGATTTAATCAGATTGAATGGTGCCCGATTTTTTCTGGACAAGGAGTATCAAAAAAGCATAATTCATACGCGAGGTGTTATATGATAGACGAAGCGAGATTCGAGGCTTTTTTTAGAAGTATGGAGGAGCTCCGGGAATCCCAGGCGCGAACGGACGCCCAGATTGCGAAGACGGACGCGCAGCTGCAGCGAACGGATGCCCAGCTTGCGAAAACGGACGCGCAGCTACAGCGAACCGATGCCCAGCT
>DYPL01000031.1 GCA_020719945.1 Turneriella parva | reverse complement strand
TATGAGACATAATGCAAAATGCAGGGAGATTGCGAAGCGGGGTTTAGCCCAAGGCGGCGATTTATGAAGCGGCGCAGCAGGCTATTGAAAAACAACAGTCTGTCAGAGCTTACCTATATGCAAGGCTCTATAGATCTATCACGACTATGGCAATGTCATCTACCTCGTGCTGGGGGGCAAATCTCTCCGCATTGGCGAGCAGCAGTGCAATAAATGTTTCTCCTTCGTGCATCCAAGACGTAGAACAAAAATCAGCAACGCGGTTTGGATTATACATTTCGTTGGCTTTATTCCATCGGTTAATGAGTCCATCTGTATAATAGAGAATTCTCTGTAAGCTTTTTAGAGACAATACTTCTGTTAAATATTCCGAGTCTTGCTCTATTCCCAGCAGCATTCCTTCCTGGTTGAGCAACATGGTATTGCCGTGCCGGGAAATCAAAATCGGACAATTATGACCCGCGTTAGCATAAGCGATAGTCTTTCTATCAATATCGATGACAGACAAAAACGCGCTCACAAAACGGTTTCCCGTGTGTCCGTACAGGGCAGCATTTAACAATGTGAGCAACGGCCCGGGCTCCTGGGTTCGCCCGGCAAGGGAACGCAACAGCGCGCGGAGCATTGAGGTTATTAATGAAGCAGACACCCCCTTGCCCGAAACATCCGCTATGAATACTACGTAGTTACTCCCCATGGTAAATGCATCAAAGTAATCGCCTCCAAGAGTTTCTCCCGGGCGATAAAAGTGGTGCAGCTTCATTGACTTTTCCTTGGGCGAATCTGGAGAGAGCAGGCGGCTCTGGATATCTTTTGCAAGTCTTAATTCTTTTTCCAGAATCTTGTGGGCTTTCTCCAGGTTTTCGAATTGTTTTTCTATGGTTACTTCTGCATCGCTTAGAGCAGCGGTCTTTTGGGCAAGCTCCTCGCGCAGGGGGCGAAGAATAAATATCTGATAATAGAAAAACAAAAATCCCAGTGACAAAATAATACTTATGGTATACAGTGCAATGCGCGAATTGTTTTCGTCGACCTGTAATCGCCTGTGGAATATAATTAAACCCGTCAAAATCAGTAGAGGCAGAAACACCGAGCTGAATTTCTGCCAGAAGGAATTCATGGTATTAAAGGTTTCTCCAGTACCAGGGTGTAAGAATAACGAGAACCGGGTACAATTCCAGACGCCCTAACAGCATCAAAAACGTAAAGACCCATTTGGATACAGGTTGCGCGAAAGCATAGTTGGCGGCAGGTCCATTTTCTACAGAAGTGCCCGGGCCAATGCTGCTGAGAGCAGCTATAGCCATGGTGGCCACCGTTTCAAAGTCTTTTTCAAAAAACGAAAGCGTGAGCATGCCCCCTGCATACACAATCACATAAGTTAAAAGAAATGTATTTACCTGCCGCACCTGGTCCAGTGACAAAAACTGTTCACCCATTTTCATGGCGTAAACCTGTTTAGGATGAATGCTCCGAAAAAGTTCGTAGATCGATTGCTTCATCCCTACCAGAACGCGCAGGGGTTTCATCCCGCCCGCTGTAGAACCAGTCATACCACCAATAAACATGAGGACGACGAGCAAAAAGCGATCAAACTCTGGCCAACGCGAAAAATCTGCCGTGCCAAAGCCCGTCGTCGTGATGACCGAAATTACAGAAAAAGAAGCGAAGCGCAATCCGTGGCCGAGATCTGTCACGTGCTCAGATAGAAACAAGTGGGCCGCAATGAATAAGATAGAGACAAATACAATACTGAGATAAAAACGCAGCTGGGGATCTTTATACACGACGGAAATATCCCCCCGCAACAGAGAAAACTGGAGATAAAAACCAATGCTCCCAAGAAGCATAAACACAGACAGGACAATTTCAAAATACAGAGCGGAAGGGTGTCCCTGTGCAGCGTAATAACCCACCGAATTATTATAGGGAGAAAATCCTCCCGTGGCTACGGCAGCAAATGTATGGCTAAAGGCATCAAACCAGGACATTCCACCAGCCAGCAGCAGCATGACAGAAAGGACATTTAAGGTAAGATAAATAATCCAGATTTGCCTTGCTATTTCTTTTAGCTTTGGAAATTTTTTTTGTCCTAGAGGAGACGAAGCTTCTTTAGAAACAAGTTGCACTCCACCAACGCTCAAAGCCGGTAAAATGGCGACAGTCAATACAACAATTCCGCCGCCGCCGACAAAGTTTGTCATTGCCCTCCAGAACAGAATAGAGCGCGGCATGCTTTCAATGTCTGTCAATATGGAGGCTCCGGTGGTTGTAAAGCCACTCATGCTTTCAAAATACGCATCCGTAAAGGAAGGAATAGATCCTGAGAAGATGTATGGAAAAGCTCCAAACAAGGACATTAAAATCCACGCCAGGGTTACCGTAAAAAATGATTCTCTAAGCTTAATACTCCGCTCTCCGGGGGCACCACCGATGAGTCGCATAATACCTGCGCTGAAAAAGGCAATTATGGCGCTGAATAAAAACGCATAAGAGATGGAATACTCATGGAAAACATTGACAGACAGGAACGTCATCAAGCTTAAAAAAATAGAAATAAAGAACACAAGAACTGACTGCATGGAGAGAACAGCGCGAAAATCCATAGTCAAACCCCGACCAGAATAGCTTCCCGTAAATGATTATTCATTGCTTTGCGGAAATACAATTTTAATGATTAATCCCTGCTTGCCGTTTTCTGCAGAGACACTGCCTTTAAGAATCTCTTCTACCGTTTTATGCAGCAAGAACAAACCAAGTCCCGGCCTGTTTGCGAGTCCCTTGGTAGTAAAATATGGATTAAAAATGGATGGCAGCAAATCGTCCCGAACGCCTCCAGCATTGTCTTCTATAGTGAGCATCAGCTTTTCTTCGGGAGAAGATAGAACAATATGCATTTCTCTGTTTTCGATGAGCCTTTCTTCCCAGGCATCGATAGAGTTTTGCACAAGATGAAAGAACATCTCTTTGACACGCTGCTTGTCCGAAAAAATAGAAACCTGTTCCCGGAATAGACCTGTTCTCTCTATAGAGAATTTGATTCTGTTACCCAGTCCATTGTTTATCTCCAGAACATGTAACAGCAGAGGCTCTAATGGAAAAGAAGTCACTTCCTTTTTGTATTCGTTTAACTCTCTAAACAGATTCATAGTTTCTGCCATTCTTTGGATCTGCTTTTGAACCTTGTTTACAATTTTGCTGACTTCTTCCTGAGAGAGTTTTTCTTCCTCTGCCTTCATTTTCAAAGTTTCTGTTACCACTGCTAGGTTATTGAGGGGTTGTCGCCAGTGGTGGGACAGGCTAATCAAAAACTGGCTCATGGAGGATATCCGTGCCTGTTCACTGATAAAAATATCCTTCTCCTGGTTTTTCCGGACTTCTTCGCGAACTTTTTCTTCCAGAATTTCGCGATGTTTTTCCAGCTGTGTAATATCCGTAAATACAACAATCACGCGCTTACGGTCTCCGTACTTGACGGTGGAAGCATCGAGAGAAAATACAAGCTCCGAATCTTCGCGCATCAGTGCGGCTTTATAGCTGGCTGGCGGAGCCTTTAAGACGACTTCAATCCAGTCAGAATGTTCATCGCCGGAAGTAATATAATTTTTCGGATTCTTTGGTAAAAATACGTTTCGGATTTTTTTATGATACTGTTGAAATTCATCATCGTAATGGTATTGATGAAAAAAATCTAGAAACGCGTCATTGGCTTCAATGATGACATCGCCTTCTACAATCATAATGAGACTGTTCTGCGTGTTCAATACAGATCGCATGTATTCAAGCTGCTGTAGAAAATCCTGTTCCCGTTCCGCTATCCGCTCGGCCATCTGGTTAATATGTTCAACGAGGCGGTTCATTTCTACGGTACTTTGCAGATCAAAGCGAGCAAAATTACCTTCCCGAATAATGGACAACTGATTTAGTATTTTCTTGAGCGGTGATTCCAGATTGGTATGGATAACAAAGGCAAGGACAAAAGAGAATATTACGATGACAAAAGAAATAATGGATAAAAAAATAATAGAATCTATTATGACATATCCGAGAACTGCCGCAAATACGCTCACGGCAAAAATCGGAATAAAAATCCGCACACCAATTTTTTTAAAGAAATTTTTCATGGTTCGTCCGGTGTGCAGATTATCCGGGGAAAGGACTAACAGCTTTTTCCCTGTAGAATCAAATCTCCCTTACCTCGGAAACTACGGGTTCATGCCCTTCGTTCAACAGGATTTTTTTGGCATAAATCTTTCCTTTTTCTACGCCCGGCTGATCAAATGGATTCACCTCATACAGATATCCCAGATAAGAAACAACGTACATCCAGAAACTGAACATGCGGCCAATCTCTGATAGGCTTACCTCTGGAATTATATATTCTGTAACGGGCCGGTGTGCTTCGCTTAAGCCGGCTTCTATTCCCTTCATTTGAGCATGGAGAATTTCCCAGAGCGTGTGATCGGCAAACTCGCCCGGTAAGTCTGCCGGTACCACTGTATCGTTTGCCCCATAACTTTTTACGTGAAAAAAAGAATGAACAAATGTATTGGGACCATCTTGGAAAAACTGGAGCATGGAATGCTGGTCTTCGGGTCCCTGGGCCAGATATGGCAACGCAGAGACACCTGCATTCTTGCCAACTGACTCGCCCCATAACTGAATAAGCCATCTGCCAAGTCCCATATATTCATGGGTATAAACCCAGAACACAACGGACGAATAGCACGACTGAAAAAGATGATAATACTGAACGGCAATGTCTTTGGCTGCATTATTATCCAGAGGAATGGAAATATCCCACGCAGCCAGTCCTTCGCGGAAGGACTTTAGCAACATGTCTACATCTGCCTCCATAAACAAAGCAGGCATTAGTCCAACGGGGGAAATAACGCTGTATCTTCCGCCAAGATTTTCTGGAATCAGAAACGTATTTGCCTCGGTAGCTCGCAGGTCAGAAATTTTGGCTGGCTGCGATGTAATAAAGTATTCAGGGACACCGGGAAAGAATTCGCGAAACAATACCAGAGCAGTCCGTGTTTCTATGGTTGTGCCAGATTTTGAAACCCAAAGAACGGCCAGTTCGTTGTCTTCTGCAATGAGCCTTATCTTTTGAAGCATGGCCGGATGCGGGCCTTCCCAGAATATGACTTTTTCGCTCCAGGGATCTACTACATCTCGAATGGCCTTGGCTCCCAGAGAAGATCCACCCATTCCCATGACAATTAAAACATCTGTACCCTTTTTTCTGAGTTCTTCTGCCCATTTTTTCATTCTATCCAGATCGGCAGCAGAAGGCAGATCGGTAGGGAAAGCGGGTTTCCATTTTTCGTAACCTTTATGAAGGCGCTTTTCCATTTCTTGGTGGTTGTGAAAATCCTGCCAGTTTTGAAAAAAGCGATTTGTTGAAAATTCTGTAGCTGCCATATTATTCTCCTGTTTTACCTTTTTTCTTTGTCGCCTGTGGTTGCGGAAGCGGATCTTTCTGTTCCTCTCCATCTACCAGATTGGTGATTGCTTCTACACCGAGATCTCCCATTACCAGATTCATGTGACCAAATTCGGGAATGAGAACATCGTCGTAGCGATTTGGCCTTGCATTATTGGCCGGGACAATAAATTCGTCACCGGCGCTAAATAAAGCTTGGTAATTGGAAAACGTCTGCACAGAACGTTCTGAATTTTTTAAGTACTGTGATCCAGGAATAATGTCAATGCGCGCTGGCGTTATGGGACACAGATAAGATAAAAACGACCCTTTGAATGGAGTGCCTACGGCATAGAGTTTGCGAATTCTATCGCGCCCTCGAAACGACATTCCAAAGACAGGGAAAGCACCCATGGAGTGGCCTACTATATAGCAGTCTGTGATGGATTGTTTTTCAAGGTAAGCTTCGAGTTTTTGTGCTCGTTTTGCAAGAGACTCAAAAGGGCTGCTGAAAGAAAGTGTATAGACGGGATGGCCAGCCTCCACAAGCATTCTTTGCAGCTTCTGAAAAGACCAGGTGCTACCCACTAGTCCAGCGATAAGAAGAACGGGTCTGCGCGTTCCTTCTCTGGAGGGAGGCATTTGGGAAATAAAATTCCACAGCCATAAAAAGAAATTCTGACAAAGGAGCCAGATCTCATGAAGTACCTGCAAACTTTTGCGTTTGCTTTGAATTGTATCGGATTCGTATCGCAGGAAATCGTTCATGGAGCATTCTGGCTCTTTATTTTATTGTGGCAATCCTTTTACATAATGGGAGTACCAAAAGTTAAGCCGATTCCGTATCCCCGTCCGTCATCGAGAGCGTCAATCACGAGCGCATCGAGATTCAGCTTAAATCTTTTTACTTCTTTAAGAAGAGCAATGCGCGCACCCGTGTTATACGCACCGCGACCCTGTGCACCACCGGATTGCGGATATCCGTTCACATGGCTGTAATTTCCAAAGTCGTTAATCCAGTGAACATAACCCTGAAACAGTTCCGGGAAAAGGTTCAGGTCAAAACCCATTGAAAAATCTATGTTTGAATTTGCTGTCCATGTGCCAAAAGATTTTCCAAAGGTGAGCGTAGTCAGAGCAGGCATTCCAAAAAAATCAGATCCATACGAGGTTGATAGATAAATCTGGTGCTGTGCAAACTCATTAAATGTACCCATAAAGTAGCCTATGGCCATAGATGAACCCGTTTTGGAGCTGGTTTTGAGAGGAAGAAAACGAAATTTCGCTCCCAGAGACATAATGTCATCATGATATCCTTTATCGTAATCATGAAACGCACCAAAAAGATCCAGCGCACCAAATGCAGTTACACCCACCTTGGGAGAAGTAACAGAATGGCCACCAAAATCCACGTAATGCGTTCCCACGTCGAGAGCAAGATCCGATCCACCCCATGACGTATGGGCCGTGGGCGTACCAATCATTCCAGACGCTCCTCCCACAGACATGGAATTAAATTCATCGGCAAAGGCAGCAGAACCCGCCAGAAGGGACACCAAAAGCAGTTTTTTCACGTTCATAATACACTCCTTAATTTGTATCTGAAATTGTGAGTTAGTAAGCATTCCGCTATTTTTAATACAGCGAAAAACATGCAATATTCTCAAAATCAGACGTATGTTATTTAATACTGCTTTACAAAAATGGCCATGTAAGGACAAGCATTATCCTGCGTCTATAAAACTGTAGACATAGGGAGAAATGGTTTAGAATTTGTTAGAACGAAGCAAGCCGCAGGCCAAAAGTGCCTCCGTAGACTTTTTTATCATTGGATTTTTTCAGGAGTACGCATGGACGATATCATGATCTTTAGTCTGGTAACAGTGATCTTCGGGACCGGAATCATTATTTTTCTCAGCAGTGCAACATTGTTTAAGAAACATAAATTATCCGATGCCATTAAAGCGTTCGCGGGAGGCAATTACTTATCGGCGCGGCAAATGCTGGAAAAATTAATTCTCGGAGAGCCGCGCAACTCCCTTGCCTACTGGTATTCTGCCCGCGCTTCCTTTGAACTTGGCGACGTAAACCGGGCCCTTGCTGAACTCAAACAAATCATACAGATTCATAACTACTCTCACCACGAAAAAGAACCCGAAGAACTCGGAGACTTTTCAGAAGTGGGCGTACACCGGTATCTTCGCGACCTGTTCACAAGGGCAAGAATGGACAACAACGTATTTGCGGAAAACCAGGTTCTCATGAAGCTTGAGCCGGAAAACCCGGAATATCCATTTTCCATTGCAAAAATGTTGATCAAAAAAGGAGAATTTTCTGATAGAACGCTATCGTTTTTGGCAACAACCAATCAAATTGCTCCCAACAATCCAGTCACAGAGCAACTCATCTCTTTTGTCTTTTTGAGACAACAGAAATTTGACAAAGCGGTTCATTGGGCACAAAAAGCACTCCAGACGAATCCCGGACTATCGGACGCACTCTATGTACTTGGAGAGGCGGACTTCGCGCAAAAAAGATTCGATTCTGCCCGCTCCCATCTCGAAAAGGCCCGCTTTAGTGAATTATACGGCAAAAGTGCTCTATTCAGTCTGTCCCGCCTTCTCGTATCGCAGGGTAAACTTTCTGAAGCTTTGGAATACGCACAAAAGGCAGACCAGGCGCCAGTTTCTTCCATGGAGACATCGGAACTTGAATGGGATTCCAAATATGTCCATGCACTGGTTCTCGAAAGAATAGGCAAGGGAAAATCTGCTCATGATTTATACAAAACCATTTTTTCGCATAAACCAGACTATCGCGATGTTGCAGAAAAAATGAAGATGGTACAGGCCGACAAAGCAGACGACTTAATCAAAGATCTAAAGACTGCGCGCAACGATTTATTCCAGTCTATGGGGGAATCGATTGTCAACCAACTGGGGTTGTCTCTGCAAAAAATAGAATTCACGGAAGATTCCAACCTGAACGCCATAGCTCGCAGCAAAGATACAGCTTCCGATCTATATGCAATTTTTATCCGTCGAAACATTGATCTTATTCAGGCAGATCAATTAGAAAAACTTGTACGATTCCAGCACTCTATCAATGCAAAGCATGCAATCTATATTACAGCTGGAGACTTTGTTTCAGAGGCAAGACAGGCCGCTGAGCGCAACAGCATTCGACTCATTCCGGGATCTACGCTCGAATCGATTCTTAATAAATCGGGCAGCAGGTCTTGACCACAGAATAACCCATAGCCAGCAGCACAACAAGGGATGTAACAGCCAGATACATGGCAGAATCCCTGCTACTCGAAGACAAAAACGCAAACAAAAGTCCTAAAAGCAGAATAAATGGCAACCCTCCATGGAAAGCTTCTAAAAGATTTACAACTTGCTCCTTTTGTAACAACAAGTTGTAGTCGAGCGCCCAGACATAAACCGGCGGCAAAAACAGCAGCGCCAGGACAACCGTTAAACCGGTAAAAACCTTGATGGCAATAGATAATCCTCTATGAAAAAAAATCCCAAGCAGCAGCAACAGCGAGAATGCTAAAGGGTAGAATATGCTGACGTCCATTTTTTTCCCCACTTTTCGGCAAACAACAGAGACTGAACCACGCTTTGCGGGTCTGCTGTTCCTCTACCGGCAATGTCGTAGGCCGGACCGTGGTCCGGTGAGACCCTTAACCGGGGCAGTCCAAGAGTGATATTGAGACCTTTTGCCCCAAACAAAGCCTTAAAGGGTATAAGCCCCTGGTCGTGGTATTGAACAATGGCCAGCGAAAAACGCGATCGAACAGCGGCAGTAAACAAAGCATCGGCGGGAATCGGGCCTTCCAGCAGCAACCCACTGGAAGTAAGTTCTTGTATTTTTTCCCGGATAAAAAATTCTTCGGTACCAATTTTTCCGTTCTCTCCTGCATGCGGATTTAGCCCGGACATGGCAAATCCCTTTTTGGGAGAAAACAGTTTCTGATAAAACAACAATGACTGGCGCAAAGCGGGATAATCTACATCGCGAATGCGGTCGCTCACTTTTGACAGCGGAATGTGGTTTGTAAGCGGAAGCACGGAAAGAGCCGGCGCGTACATGCACATGAAAACCTTGTTCCCGAACGAAGCAGCGAGCAATTCTGTGTGGCCGACAAATTCTACCCCGGCCTTCATGATATATTCTTTGGATACGGGAAGTGTAACAAAAGATGAGTTCTCGGTTTCCGTAAAAAGGAGCAGAGCCTTCTGGAAGGCCTGGTAAGATCGCAGGGCCAGCGTGGAGGAAGGCTTGCCGGGCTCGTAGTTTGCTGAGTCAGCAAGGTATAATAATATGGGGCGAGATTTTCTTTTGCCAGATTCGTTTTCCAGAATCATCTCAAGATTTTCTGGACGATTTGTGTACGGATGAACAGAAAAAAGCTTCTCTATTTTTTTTTGGTCGCGGGCAAACAGGTCGCCAATGACGACAAGTTTTTCAACCAGCGAAGGCTTAACGCCAAATTCAAGAGGCTTTTCTATGATGCCAAGCAATATCTCCCAGCCAATCCCTGCTGCATCTCCCTGGGAGACAAAGATAGGATGGGAGTCCGGAATCATTTGGCGGCTTTAGGAAAAAGGGCTGCCTCACTAAGGCTGTCTTTGACATATTCTGCTTCAATAATGTCTTTGGCTGAAGTCTTGAGATCGTTGGCGATAATACAGCGCCCCTCGAGAATCACCCCGTTATTGATAATGAGCTCGGGGGTTTTAATGTCGCCATAGACCTTGGCCGTGGGCATAAGCATTACGCGAATTTTTGCTGTGATATTTCCAATAATAACACCTTCAATTACTACGGCATTAGAAAAGATATTCGTTTTTACCCTTCCCGTGCGACCGACCGTAAGCTGGTCTGCCTGGAGTGATTTGCCCTCAAATTTACCATCGATGCGAAGGCTTCCATTTATAAAGAAACTTCCAGTAAAAAATGAGTTTTGTCCTATAATTGAATTGGTAAATTCCTGCGTGCTCTTTACAAGCGCCATAATCACTCCTTGGAAAGCTTTTGACCAGACTTGAATAAAAAGCCAGACTGTCAGTAATTAAAAATAGCGAGCGTCAATAAATCCTCTTAAAAAATAAAAATCCGCCGAAAATATCGTATGGTCTATAACAGCAAAACGCACGACCCCATGGAAAGACTCGCGTTGTATTCCTCCATGCTCGCCGAAGAAAGCGCAATACTCGAGGCTGAGTTAAAGGAAAAAAAGAACCGGCGCCTTGCAAAAGCCATGGAAAAAGAACGGACAATAGAAACCAAAGCCAGAGAATATATTTCCATGGATCCACTGTCAATGTCAGATTTGTCCGGAAATGCCTTGAGTATAAGAAACGAAGTATTAATGATCCAGGATAATCTTGAAACCCTGCGCAATCGCAGAAAAGTACTGGAAGCTCGACTGCGCTCTCTTTGACAGAAAAATTCCGGACGATTGCATGTTGGGTAAAAAAAGACCCTGCCCTACGAATTACTGAAAAGTTTGAAGGACAAGGGCCTCAATATTGAAAAAATCCAGAGATTTTCTCTTTATTCACTGATGACAACCGCAGAAAAAATCTGCATGGCAGCGTTTCTGCCGGCCAGAGATCAGCCTTTTTTGCGAGCTGCTGGTTTCTTGGCAGCTGCTGTTTTTCCAGAAGCCTTGGCTTCCGCTTTTGCTTCCTTAAGCTCATCGCGGAGAGGTGCAAGCTCTTCTTTGAGGGCAGCCATTTGCTCCTTGATTTTTGCCTGCTTAGCCTGGTTTGCATCAATTGCTTTCTGGACTTGTGCTACTGTTCTCGCCATAGATTGACTCCTTAAAATGTAATGCTATTCTTTTGATAGAAAGCCATGACAAAATCTCCATCGTGATGAAAATTTCAATTCAAAAATTATTTTGAAAACTATTTTTTATTTCCGTGGAGAATCGCACATACCACATGGAACATAGAATGAAGACGACGTTACGCAAGGCGATGCTTACTTTAATGTACCTAACTGGATTCGTCTCTTTATCACCATTATCGCTTTTCGACGAATCTGGCACTGCACTTTCAGAGCTGGAGTTTGTTTCTCCAAGAAATAATCTATACAGTACGGTTTTTTATGTCTCTGCTGAACCGTCAGAGAAATTGCTCCCTATTACTCTCAACATCATTCCCCAAAAGGGAAAACCAGAGCGAATCTTCACAGGCTACCAGATCTGGAATCATGATGGTAATATCTTTTATCCCGTGAATATGTACGGAGACAGAAACTGGATTGAACTTAATAAAAAAACGCGCAAAGCGAGAGTGCAGCTCACGATGCAGCTTTCTAAACGTAATTCCAGCGGAATCCTCGATATTCTGATTCAGGGAAATAACGGAACTCCCCAAAGTGTAAAACAAATTCCCTATTCTATTTCTTCTGGCATATCTTTAACGACAACCATTTCTACTCTTTTGTTCTTTCTCGCGACACTGTACCTGGCGTTTCATTCTTTCAGGAAAATCCGGAAAGCTGTAAAACGAAAACCGAGTGTCAGTCTGCACCCCGTGTCATTCTACTCCTGGACCATGTATCCCGGCGACACCCTGAAAATCTCCCCAAAAATGGAACAGGAAAAAATTAGATTAAACAATCTAAAGAAGCCTGCTACTCTGCAATACTCTTCCGGTTCTCTTGCCTTGAAATGGGGAGGAATGCGCAAAAAATTTATTCTGCAAAAAGACCAAAAAGAAAGCGTCGCTCATTCTGGAAAAACATTGGCTTTTCAGGAAATTACATTTCTGGACAACAAAAACGAGATAAAAACATATCTGACCGTAGAACTACGCTAAGGCCAGATATACTGCCGTCAAGGCACGTTATGGACAAACCGAAAAGTATCATCGACAATATGGAGCTTTTTCCTGCCAGACTCCAGCAAATTATACCGCTCTGCTTCTATTGTATACAGCATCATTCCCTGGCCCTCTGCAATTTTGAGTGCACGAGCTTTATCGACAGAGTTGCCACGGAGAAGATTAAAATCGGTGGCATACAAAGACAGAGACATGATTTCTGCAGTTTCCGCGAGAACGGGATTCGCAGTAGATGCATAAATGCGCGTTATTCCCCTGTCTTTTAGCGACTGGAGCAGAGTTCTGAGTGCGTAAACATCTTTGGCAAAATTGTTAACATTGCTTAAATGAACTCCTTCGGCGCGAACATCCTCACGAAAAACCGCATCGAGAAACATGGAAAATTTTTCGGAATCGCGCACCGTTTCTGGAGTCAGATGCGATGGATTAAATGCCTTTGGTTTTGCATCGGCGAATTTAATCTCTACCCACATTTTCTGGCGGTACTCTTCAATCAGAGTCTGGATCTCTTTAACCTCGGGAGAAACGGGATTCACAGAATAAGAAAGCGGGATGCCTAGGGCGTTCCACTGGCGCACTTCTTCTGCCTTAGAAACTCCTGTTATCATTACCATGGCTGCCGGCAATGAATTCTGAGGATCCGGATACAGATTTTGAGCTCCGCGAATATAGAGCTTAACAAAAAGAGGAGATTCGTCTTCCCGGTGGACAGCCTTGTACAAAAACTGGCCCTCTGTTTTTCCGGCCTGAACCGTTTCGCTCTTCAGAAAATACCCGCTCGTAAAGAGAACATCGAGGAAAGCATTGCGCTCTGCGGCGGAATAGTCTCCCACGCAGGCCACGGATATCATCTCGTAAGTTACTTCGCGCGATATAACATGGGAACACTGCCCTTGCGGCCACACAGTTGTCAAATCGTTCGCGACAGTAGTAAGTTCGGGACGGGCCCACAGAGCCTGAGCAATCAATAATACAAAGAGAGGAAGTATGCGTATCATGGGGTCTACTCCTTTTCACCTTTCTTTTTGGGGCGGTTAAAAATAATTACGTTCATTAGTTCTGTCTTCGCAGACTCAGAGAGAATATCTTGTTTGGGTTCAACTTCTTCTGGGGGCTCTCCTTTTGAGAAACCTTCCATTTTTAGGGAATATACGGCATTGGCTAAAACCACCTGTCTTTTTTTAACATCCTCTACGGGCACCAACAGGGACAAAATAATGGCTTTGGATCCATTCGATAAGAACGCTGCGTATTCTCTGTAAGACCGCCCTTTGTGGTGCACATCCCAAATTGTCATGTGCATCTCCTGCCTGTCCTTGACGGTATCTTCTCGCAGCAGGCGAACAGAATTATATTTGGCCGTGAGGCGTGCAGCCCGCAAGTTCACGAGTTCAAGCTGGCTGTATTCTCTATCGAGCAGCATGGAGCGCACCTCGAGAAGAGAGCCATCCTGGCTGGCCGTAAACAAAACTCCATTCTCTGCTTTTTTGTAATGGTAGTCCCACGAGCCGGGAACATCGACAGAAAACCCGGGTTCGCCACCAAGCGAATCCCAGTAAAACGTAAATGCCGAGATCGGTAAAAAAGGAACCAGCAATAGAATAAGACTGAATCTGGCGATAATTTTATACATAGTTTTTCCCCTCATAATTATCGGCAATTATACTGGCAATTAAAGTTTTCAAAGGCTGGAAAACTTTGTTTTGCTGCCGGCAAGGGGTTAAGGTGTCGATAAAGATGGCTACAGATCTATTGTCCATGCACCTACGGTGTGCGTTATGCTTTTATTAAACAGGGAAACTTATTTGTGTGAGGTCGTTACACCCGTGCCCCCTTACATATAGCATTGTATATAATTTGTAGCAGTGAGCTGTTTTCCTTTACAGAATACACGGAGAGACAAAATAGGAATATGTCCGCCCAGACCGAAGAGAAAGAACTGCAGATCTTGTCGAAAGCGGAAGCAGGAAACAGAATCAGCACGCGAGAAGCGCTCTTTCTGTGGCAGCATGGAATTTTCCAGAATCTCATGAGAACAGCCGAAAAAATTCGGCAAAAAAGAATCCCGGCCAATCGCGTCAGCTATACAGCCTTTCGCGTCGTAAATTATACCAATATATGCAATATTGAATGCTCGTTCTGCTCGTTCATGGACGAGGTTGGTTCAGGAAAAGGCTATACTCTCACAGCCAACGAAATTCTTAAAAAGGTAGAAGAAGCACAGGCGCAGGATGTACACCAGTTATTTTTACAGGGCGGCGTGAATCCAGATCTTCCCTTTGATTACTATCTTTCCACATTGAAAGCAATACGCGAACATTTTCCGTCCATTCACATTCGAGCTTTTTCTCCCGTAGAAGTTCTCTTTATGGAAAAAATTACCGGCCTGCCCCTTGAAGAAGTCCTCAAGTCACTGCAACAGGCTGGACTAAATTCTTTCCCCGGCGCCGGTGCAGAAATTCTTTCGGACCGCGTGCGCGATATTCTATCCCCTGAAAAAGCCGATGTTTCTGAATGGCTTCGCGCAATGGAAACTGCCGGCAGACTCGGTCTTAAGCAGTCGACCAATATAGTCTGGGGAAGCGAAGAAACAGACGAAGAAATTATTGAGCACCTAAACCATTTGCGGAACCTGCAGGACAGCACGGGGGCTGTTCTTTCTTTTGTTCCGTGGACGTTTCAGGCACAGACCAAAAAATTCCGGATTCGCAAAGTTCCCCCGCACGAATATCTTAAAATGGTTGCACTCTCGCGCATCTTTTTAGACAACATACCACACATAGAAGTTTCTATTATGGTGGCCGGTAAACAGCTTGGGGAGCTTGGGTTGTTTGCCGGTGCAGACGACATTAACTCTCCGGTAATAGAAGAAAACGTTTTGCGTTCGTTCGGCCTTAAAAGCATTGCAGAAGCCGAGGACTTTATTCGTTCTGCCGGGTTTATACCGGTACGCAGAAATTTTAATTTTGAAGAAGGTCTAAAATCATGAAATTCGCAGAAGAAGTCCTGATGAATGTTCAATCTCTGGCCTCCCGCGCGTGGCTTTTTCTTCAAAGAAACAACTGGCCTGCGCTTGTCGGCTCTGCTCTACTTGGACTAGCAGCGGCAAAATTTTTATACTCGCTCCTTTCTGTCTCTCTTTTGGCTCCTCCCAACCAGAGCAAAAAACCTGTGCGGGTAGCCACAGCCAGCCAAAACATAGCAACCCAGAGCTATAACCCGTCTTCCATTGTGGGGGGGCCCATTTTTCCTCTCTCTGCTTCTATCGAGAGAACGGGCGACCCAGAAATGCCAGCAGAGCCGGTCATCAATTTTGAGCTCGTAGCCACCATAGAAGGTCATCCATCCATTGCACGGGCCCTCATCAAAATTCTGGGGGAAGGATCAGAAATCCGGGAGTACAAAACCTGGCAGAAAATAGGCCAGGCCCATATCACGTATATTGGCCGTGAATATATATGGTACCGCATTAATGGCCAAAAAATAAAACTCAAGGCTGGCGGATCGACCACACAGGCAGCGCAGGCACCTTCTCCGTCTGGCGGCGCAAGCCAAGTGAAAAAAGTAATATCGCGGGAAGAGGTAAACCGTTATCTCAAAGGCAATATGGAAGATATCTACAAAAACGCTTCCTTTGGCCCCGAGTTGCAGGATGGAAAAATTACCGGCTACAAAATTAAACGCGTGCAGCCGGGACACATTTTTTTTGAGCTGGGGGCCCGTTCCGGAGATGTCCTTACAAGCGTAAATGGGTATCCGCTAAGCTCCACAGAGAGAATGTTTGAAATCTGGAAAACTCTCCCCTCCATGGACTCCGTTTCGGTGGAATTAATGCGGGGAAGTGAAAAACTGAATTACCAGTTTACCATTCAAAACTGAATTCGCATCAGCGTTTTAATAATGTTCACCATTATTTCTACGCCGTCATTGTGGCGGAATTTATAGCGAACATTGCCTTCTGTGTCAATTAAGTAGATAATGGTAGAATGGTCAATGAGGTAGCCCATAGCAGAATCGCTCTCTACCTTTGAATACGTTGCCTGGTATTTCGCTGCAACCTCATCCACTTTTTCTTTGGTTCCGGTGAGGCCTATCACCGGAAAATTAAAAGCAGAAAAGTACTCCTTTAAGCGAGCCGGATTATCGCGCTCTGTATCTACACTCACAAACAACACCTGAATTTTCTCAGAGTTCTTTGCACCGAGCATGTGAAATGCTCCACTCATTTTAGAAAGAGCAAAGGGGCACGCATCGGGACACAAAGTATAACCAAAGAATAGAAGAACCAGCTTGCCTTTATAATCAGAAAGAGAAACGGGCTTACCTTCCATTCCTGTAAGGGTAAAATCTCCCCCTATTTCGTAACGATTAAAAACAGATGAATCTGGCGAACAGGATGTAAAGAGAACGCCGAGCAGCAGGATTGCTGCCAGCCGCTTCATTAGTGCATCCCTCCGTGGGAATATGGTTTCACTGGAGCAGGTACAACCAGCTTTTGACCACTTTCAAGATTTAACGTAATGTCGTATGTCTCACCTTCCTTGAGATCCTGTTTTAGATCAATGAACATAACGTGCAAACCGCCTGGTTCAAGCACAAGGCTTCCTTTGGCGGGAATTACCATAGCGTCCATTTTTCTCATTTTCATCATATCGTTTTCGTATAGCATTTCATGGAGCTCAACAACATTCGATGCAGAAAATTCTGCTGAGAGAATCTTTTCTGGTCTGGCATTGTGGTTCTGCAGAACCATGAATCCAGCCGATGTTTTCATGGCAACGGGAGCAGCTTTAATCCAGGCATTGGATACTTCTACTCCGGTCTTTTGCGGTTTTGGGGAACAGGCAGCAAGCAGGATCACTGCTAATACACTTAATCTTTTCATTTTATTTACTCTACGGTAACTGATTTTGCTAAGTTTCTTGGTTTGTCTACATCGCAGCCACGCTTAAGGGCAGTATGGTAAGACAACAGCTGCAGCGGAAGAATGGTGAGCAATGGGGATATAAATTCAGGCGTTTCTGGAATTTCAAGCACTTCGTCTGCTAATCCTGCAAGCTCTGCATCGTTTTCGGAAACAACCGCTATCACCTGACCCTTCCGCGCTTTCACCTCCTGCAGATTAGAGAGCATTTTAGTGCGCATTTCTCCCTTGGGAGCAACCACAATCACCGGTACATCTTCGGAGATCAGGGCAATGGGCCCATGCTTAAATTCACCGGCTGCGTAACCCTCCGCGTGAATGTACGAAATTTCCTTGAGCTTGAGCGCCCCTTCGAGTGCAGTTGCAAAATTAAACGTTCTTCCCAAAAATAGAACAGAGGTTTTTTCTTTCAGCTTTTCTGCAATCTCATGTATTTTAGCGGTATGGGTCAGAACCTTACGCATCTGATCGGGCAGCTTTTTGAGTTGATTTAGAATTTCAATTTTTTCAGACTCATCCATCATGAAACGGATTTCGGCCAGGTATATGGAAAACAACAACAGATTGAGAAGCTCTGCAATGTAGGCCTTGGTAGAGGCTACCCCTATTTCCGGGCCGGCAAACAAATCAATAATTCCGTCTGACTCTCTGGCAATGGTGGAATTTACATTGTTAACAAAAGATAACACTTTGAGAAATTTGGAACGTGCTTCGTAAATTCCCGCGAGCGTATCTGCTGTCTCACCGGATTGGCTTATACCTATTACCACTGTGTCTCCGCCTGCTACGGGGTTTCGGTAGCGAAATTCAGATGAGTAATCCGCGTCGGTTGTTACATTGGCAAAATTTTCAAAATATAATTTAGCAATTCTGCCGGCGTTTAAAGACGTACCCGATGCCTGAATAATAAATCGGCCAACTCCGGCTAAAAATTCCGGGTTCAGATCCAGCTCATCAAAGCGAATTTTATTGTCTTCGGTAATTCTCTCGGTGAGAATTTTTTGAACAATGTCGGGTTGCTCATGAATTTCTTTGAGCATGTAATGTTCAAACTCTCCAAGAAGAACCTGGCCTACATCAATCTTAAGATCTTGGAGATCAGGTTCTATGCGTACATCTTTGTCGTCGAATAAATGAAGCCCATGGTTCAGATAACCCCATTCACCATTTTTCAGGTAATACACTTTTTTCGCCAGCGGGATAAATGCTGGAGCATCAGAGGCTAAAAATAATTCTCTCTCTCCATTTACATTTGTGGCCTCTGCGACGATCAGAGGAGAACCATTCCGCACAAAAAAGATTTTTTCGGGTTCTTTTTCTGTCACCATGGCAATGGCGTATTTGCCTTCCAGCCGGGCTAAGGATTTTCGGAAGGCTTCTTCCACAGTCGAAACTTCTTTTAAATACATATCAACCAGATGCGGAATTACCTCTGTATCTGTTTCGGATGCAAACACATAACCCTTTCCTATCAACTCTTCTTTTAAGGACAAATAATTTTCTATAATCCCGTTATGAACTACAGCAATAGTGCCATCTGTATTTACAAGCGGATGAGCATTGGTTTGCGAAGGCTCCCCATGGGTTGCCCAGCGCGTGTGCCCTATACCAATTGTGCCATTTAAATTTTTGAGACGAAGAGCTTTTTCGAGATGAGCGATTCTTCCCTTCTCTTTAGTGACTGTCAATTCATTGCCGTTTACGAGTGCAATGCCAGCCGAGTCATATCCTCTATATTCCAGTTTCTCAAGCCCAACAAGCAGTACCGATGCTACCGATTTCTGTCCTACGTATCCAACAATTCCACACATTAGCCTTTCCTCATTGCAGTAACACAGGGTCAACCACAGCATCGTCTATGCGCCATGTTTCCCCACCCTGCAGCAATTCTTTGAGATTGCCTTTTCCCTTTGACTGAATAATGTCTTCTTCCTGCTGGTGCAGCAGTTTCTCATAGACCGGTTTTTTTACCCTGCGAATAACGCCAAGTGCCACAGGAAAATCCGGGCCTTTCATAGCAGAAAGCATGGCATGCAAAACGGGATTATCGATCTCTGCGTTGTGCACCAGAATTTCCTCTGGAGCTACTTTTGCCGTTTCCACAACTTCCAATGAAAAAGTCTGACTGTTAAAACGAAGCGCTTTGTCTCCGTTTTTTCCAAAAATCAACGGCTTGCCATGCTCCAGCATGATTGTTTTGTCTTCTCGGACTTCTTTATCTAGAAAACTGTCAAACGCCCCGTTGTTAAAAATCTGACAGTTTTGCAGAACTTCCATGAAAGCAGTGCCCTCATGGTGGTAGCCCTCTGCCATCAGCTGCGCCATGTGTTTCACCAGAACGTCTGCCGTGCGTGCCACAAAGGTTGCACCCGAACCAATGGCAAAACATGCCGGAGTAGTCGGCTCCTCCAGCGAACCATAAGGAGACGATTTTGTCACCGTTCCGTGAGCACTGGTCGGAGAATATTGTCCTTTGGTTAATCCATAGATTGCATTGTTGAACAGCAAAACATTAATATCTGGATTTCTGCGCAGCAGGTGATAAATATGATTACCCCCAATGCTGAGAGCATCGCCATCTCCCGTTACTACCCATACCGATAAGTCTGGATTAGAGATTTTTAAGCCCATGGCAACAGCGGGCGCTCTCCCATGAATCGTGTGAAAACCGTAGGTGTTCATATAGTAGGGAAATCGCGACGAACAACCAATACCACTGACAAACACAAATTTTTCTTTTTCGAGCTCCAGCTCCGGAAGAGTTTTCTGTACGGCACTCAAGATGGAATAATCACCACAACCCGGACACCAGCGAACTTCTTGGCCCGATGCAAAATCGCTCTTGGAATAATGCAGGGTTTCAATTTTCATATATTGCTCCTGAGGGCCTTTACTATACTCATGACTTCGGATGTTTTGAAGGGCTTACCATTCATCTGGTTGAATTTTTCGACCTGCAAAGAATACATTCCCTGCAGCCAGAACGCAAACTGCCCCATATTTTTCTCTATCACGATGACATGTTTGTAGCGCCGCAAAATGTCACCAAGATTGGCAGGCAGGGGATGAATATAATCCACATGGACCTGGTCTACATGGATGCCTTCTTCTGCCAGTTCCAGGCGGGCATCTGTAATGACGCCAAACGTGGAACCCCAGCCCACCAGCAATATATTGCTCCTGCCCGAACCAAGAACGACAGCATCGGGTACCTCTTTCTGAACGTTCATGATTTTTTGAGCGCGCAGTTGAACCATGCTCTGGTGGTTTTCTCCATCGTAACTGACAGCACCCGTAATATTCTGTTTTTCAAGTCCGCCTATTCTGTGTTCCAGGCCCGGTGTGCCCGCCTTAACCCATGGGCGTGCAAGGTGTTCGTCGCGCAGATACGGAGCAAAACCTTCAATTTCTGTCCGGAACGAAATCTTAAAATCGCCGAGATCTGAGAGATCTGGCAACTTCCATTCTTCTGTTCCATTGGCAAGGTAGCCATCGGAAAGCAAGATCACCGGTGTCATGTATTTCACGGCTATCTGCATCGCATGGATTGCCTTGCGAAAGCCATCTGCCGGCGAACGAACAGCAATAACAGGTAATGGGCTTTCGCCACTTCTTCCCACGAGAGCCTGCAATAAATCTGCCTGCTCTACTTTGGTGGGCATACCCGTAGAGGGGCCCGCGCGCTGCACATTGATAATGAGAACTGGAAGCTCTGCCATTACCGCGAGATTCATTGCCTCGGTTTTGAGAGCCAGCCCAGGACCCGATGTACTCGTTACGGCAAGGGAACCGGCGTATGCGGCGCCAATGGCGGAGGCCATGGCCGCAATTTCGTCCTCTGCCTGAAATGTACGAATACGAAAATTTTTGTGCCGAGACAATTCATGCAGAATATCGGACGCTGGGGTAATAGGATACGATCCCAGAAATAAAGGCACATTTGCCAGTTGGCTTGCGGCAACGAGACCCAGAGAAATTGCCTGGTTTCCGGTAATACTCCTGTATAGCCCCGGGCGTAAATGGGCAGTTCTAATTCGAAAGTGTATCGGGAGAAGCTCTGTCATATGGCCAAAACTATAACCAGCTCGCAAGGCAAGTAAATTGGCCTTTTTTAGGGTCTCATTTTTGGCGAATTTTTTCTCAATCCATTGTTCCGTTGGCAACAATGGCATATCGAACATCCAGAATGCAATACCCAATGCGAACATGTTCTTAGAGCGCCGCTTTTCTTTCTCTGGCATATCGACATCTTTTAACTGTTCCACAGTAAGCCTGGTTATGGGAACTGGAACAACATGGTATACCTCAAGGCTATCATCTTCAAGTGGATTGGATGTATAGCCGGCCTTTTCGAGATCTTCTGGCGTAAACGCGTCCTCATTGACAATAATCACCCCACCTCTCGGAACATCTTTGTGGTTGGCTTTTAAAGCGGCAGGATTCATGGCAATGAGAACATCTGCAAAATCCCCGGAAGTGTGTATCTCTTCGCGTGAAAAATGAATCTGGAATCCGGAGACTCCGGCAACCGTTCCAGCAGGGGCCCGTATCTCTGCCGGAAAATCCGGGAATGTGTTAAAGGCGTTTCCAGCAATGCCAGTCGTCGCAGAAAATTGGGAACCGGTGATCTGCATACCATCCCCGGAATCTCCGGCAAAGCGGATGGTCACCTGATCGAGCTCTTGTATTCGCTTTTCCTGGTCTTGTTCGTAATTATCGTAAATTTCAGCATCGAGATCCGTAATACGTTTCATAGTTTTCCTGTGGCCAGATTATTCAGCGGGCAATACAAGACTGAGCTTCCGGGCCATTTCGCCAACCTTGTATGTAAACACGACATCTGCAAAAGCCTTCTTTGATTCCCTTGTGGAAGACGACGAAATATAAATACTCAGGTTCTCCGCCGAAGGATAGGCAATCACAGGCTCACCATAATAGAACGCATAGATTTTTTTGTCTTTTACCGAGCTGGCCAGCGCAGCAATATTTTTGAGCTCTTCTTTTGTTGCCGCATCGAGAATTACAATGTTTTTTGCCTTTGCCAGAGCCGATACGCTTCGGGCTTGAATCCTGTGCAGCTTTTCTCCAAACTCTTCCTGAAACGATTCCTCTATATCTTTTGAGTAAAAGTGCGCAGAGGCATCTTTGAGTTCATGAATTCTCAAAAAGTAGATATCGCCGGGCATGCCGCGTATTGCTTTTTTTGCAATGGCTTCCGCCACATTTTTATACTTGTTCTGAATAAACCGATATTTTTCTTCTCGCAATTTTAGTTTTTCCGTATACATTCCGCGAAAACTTGCAGAGGATTTTTGCCATTCCGGTTCTGACGGAAGGGGAATAATTCCATGCTCCAGCTTGGTTCGGACTTGGCGATAAACGGCGCGATCGAGCACATTACCCGTTTCTTCCTCGAATTCTCCGTGGCGGGCTGCATGAAGAATATCGTCGTGAATCTGGATCATTTCTGCACCGTAAGAAGTAAGGAGAATAACGTCGGCTCCGGCTTTTAAGGCAGCCACAGCGGGACGTATGTCCTGGTAATTTTTGCTGATGGCGTGCATTTCCATGGCATCAGTAATAACGAGTCCGCGAAACTTCATTTCCTCGCGGAGCAGCTCTGTTAAAAAACGATGAGACAAAGTAGCCGGTACACTTTCATCTTCTTTGGGATATAGAATATGCGCCGTCATAATAGCAGGCGTTCCAGAAGCAATGGCGGCGGCAAACGGTTTCAGCTCAAAATTGCGCAGCTCATCCATTGTTTTCTGGATCACGGGCAAACCCAGATGCGAATCAACCGATGTGTCGCCGTGGCCGGGAAAATGTTTCACGACAGTAACAACACCGCCTTCACGGGCCCCCTGCTCAAACAAAACCCCAGTGTGAATAACCCTTTCGGGATCGCTGCCAAAGGCCCGCTGGCCAATCACAGGATTGGCAGGATTATTGTTGATGTCGAGAACCGGAGCAAATAAAAAGTTCACCCCAATGGAAGCCAGATGGTACGCTGTAATAAAACCTGCGGAGAAGGCGAGATCTTCGTCACCTGCCTGCCCAATGGCCATGGCCGAGGGCATGTGGGGAACGGGATCCCCAATGCGGTATACGCGCCCGCCTTCCTGGTCGGTAGAAATGAGCAGGGGCTGCAGTCCGGAGCCAGCAGCCAGACTCTGAAGATCTTCGTTGAGTTTTTTCAACTGTTCGCCGGTCTCCACGTTATACCCAAAGAGAATGATTCCTCCCGGCTTAATAGTTTCTATTATTTTTTTCGCTGCAGCATCGGCTGTTTTCGCGGGAACCGATATGTGCACGACCTGGCCCACTTTTTCTTCGAGAGACATTTTAGAGACGAGGTGTCTGGCATACGCATCCGAGAATTTTTCTATGGCTTCAAGGCGCATGCGGGGAAAAACATACCCGTCGAAAAAAGTGAACAGGAACGTTACTGCAATCAATGCAAGAATCAGATACACAGTTTTTTTTGTCATAATATTTCCGTGGGTTTATTCAAAGTTGCGGATCGCTTTTGCTTCGTCTTCGCTGAGAACATTCCCTGAGGAATCCACAAACACAGGGTTCATACTGTCAATTTCTATGTGGTAAAGATCAAAGTCATTTACGGGGTAAGACGCCATTACGCGATACCCCCGCTTTTCGCTGTAAGAAATGGTAATGTATTTATGGGGAATATCGGATTCTGCAGCAAAAGGTACCATTGGAAGGAATACGCCATCGCGAACTTCCATACTGTAAATATTTTCGTTATAACCCGAACTGCTCTTATCAAAGATTTTAAAAAAAATAAACTTCCCTTTTGAAGACTGAAAGACAGAAGGGAAAATTTCTCCCAAAGTATTAATGGCTCCGTCTACAGCCACAGGAGTACTAAAGGGCTCGCTTAAACTGTTGCGATGGGCAATAAACAGCTGCAGTCCCATCAGGTTGGAGTTAAATGTTCTGGTGGAAGCAAAGACGAGAGTTTTTCCATCGGGAGACACGGACGGATCCCTATCCGTAAAATCGCTGTTCACGGAAGAAAGCAGGCCTTCGTACTTAAAATCAATTCCATTGACAGAAGTCGCCAGATGCAGTTTTCCCTTTGTAGAAAAAATCATTTCAACTCGATTTTTTTCGGGGTTTTGAAAAACGGTAAAACCAAGCTTATTACCGGGAAGCAAATCCTTGAGATTAATAAAACGGGGAGAGTGCAGGATTTCTGTTTGTCCATCCTTGGACTGAACCGATTCACAGACGACAATTTCCAGGGCACCCAAACCCTTGCCGCGCGATCCCGCCTCCATGGATTTTTTCACTTTCTCAAAATCTGCTGGAGAAAAAAGATCTTTGTACTCCTCTATGTCTTTTTCCAGAGCATTGCCAGATTCAGCAAAAGAGGAATTTATTCGGTCTGTAATAAAATAATAGTGCGCAACTCCGGGCAGAGGCGATTGGACCAGATTGTAATCTTTTCCAGCTCCATTGATGGTCCCGAAACTTTTTATGCGGGACTTTCGCTTAAAACTGAATTGCCATGTGTCATACGCTCTGTAATTGTCCGAAGTGAAAACGCCGGCACGGCGCCCTTTTGATTCCACGTTTCCAATAACGACGGGAGCCGTCGTTAATGCATCTACCTGCTTTAGCTCTTCCGGAGTAACAATCCCGCGCGGCGTAATTGCATTGAGACCGGCAATAGCCTTGTACTCCGCCGTTCCGCGCAGCTCTTCCAGATAGGCCTCGTTCAAATGGGGATTCGTGGTTCCCGTTTTGCCCGTGCCTCCCTGCGAAGAAGAGTCACTGCTTTTACCTCCGGAAGAAACAGAAGAGGAAGACCGATACGCATCCTGGCTGCGGGAAGATGAGGACGAAGAAGAATAGGTACGAGACGAGCTGCTTCCCGAAGAAGAAACACTGCTCCCGAAAGAAGAAGTCTGATTCGATTTATCCGATACCTTACTGGTACTGGAGCTGCTCTGCCCGCTTTTTGAAGCTGTGGAAGAGGCAGCCCCTGCCGAGCTTTGCGATTTATTTTTTTCTTCCTGCTTCTTACGATAGTCCTCGTAAACATAACTGCCTTCGCTTTTATCGCCCCAGGAATTGCGGCTGTCTGCGTCATCCTTTTCTCCCGATTTCCAGATGACAAAACCAGGCCCTCCCAGCGATTTACAACCTGCCAGAAGAAAAGCAGCTGAGAATAGAATTGTAGCAAGTTTTTTCATAGGTATCCTTTGGAACGGTGCCATACTTCGGGCAAACTGACTTTACTCAGCAGCACCCTTAATTTCTTAGACGAACGAAATCCCGTAAACAAATTTTTTATGGCTGTCTGTACATTTTCTCGCCGGTTTTCTGCATCAGCCATGTATTCCAGCGGATATCGCGCCTGTTTAATCTGTCATCACTGTGCCAGTTCCGCACTTCAGAAAACCCGAAAAAAGAGAGCAGCTGCAAATAACGGGAACGCGGCCTAAGCAAAAAAAGTCTCCCGTGCGGATCCCGAAAATCGAGACCCAGATCAGAGCGGCCCGCCGGTACAGACCACAACAGGGTACCGCCAGGTACAAGCAGGTCGGTAAGTATGGAAAAAGCGTGTCCCAGATGTGTGTCGGGAATATGCTGAAATACAGCCGATGCAAGAATTCCATCGAACGATTCTTCCTCAAAACTTTCAATGCTCGAAAAAAGGCGGCCCTTTATGGCTGGCACATGGGAAACAGCCTCTATAACCAGATTTTCCGAAGGTTCATAGCCCCAGGCATCGTATTCATCGTCTAACAGAATCAGCAGATCTCTACCGCTGCCGCTGCCAAAATCGAGAATTCTTCCACCCTGCGTGAAAGCCTCTCCGAAAAAGGAGGCCGTTCCACTGAGCATTTTAGAAGAAGTGGCTGCAAAATAATTAGCTGCGTTCTCCTCGTAAAAGCGGGCGGTGCGCGCATCGATCATAGGGAATAATAGCTTACGCCTTCTGTTTGGAAATCATTTTACAATGTAAAAGCAGAATAAAACGGTGGGCATGCTCATTCTTACAGCAATCACAAACTCACTGCTTAGTGGAACAGCGCTCGGAGGCAGCCTGGCTGCGTTTCTGAAAACCGAAAACCAGAAACTCCAGCATTACGTTCTCGTCTCGCTTATCGTGCTGAGTGCTCTTTTTTCCTCCCTGCTGCTCACTCTGTTTGCACTTCCCGACTTGCGTTCCCTGGCCGTGACAGACAACCACTCTCTGCTGCAAATGAAGCAAAGCGGAATTTTTCTTTCTTCGCTCACAGCATTTTTCACGTCGCCCGCAGGGGCCCTGCAGACAGTGCTTCTCGCGTTCCTGCTGCGTTCCGTTTTCCTGCACGAAAAAAATTATCAGATTATTTTTTCCGGAGCCCTGCTGCTTGGACTGTCTGGCTGGCTCTCGCCCATGCACATGGCAGAATTCACGACGGGAACAGAAAGAAACGGTGGAGCCCTGCCCGGCCAAAATCTCAGCTATCTGTTTTTAATCCATCAGATACTTGCGCTCGTTTCGCTGGGTGTTATGGCTGCCTGCGGCGCTGGGAAGGCTGTGCGTTGTCGCCTTGCGCTTATTCTGTCTGCCATTTCTTTCCTTTTTCTTTACATAAACAACGAGCTTACATGGGCAGATAGGTTTGCTTTTTCGCCGCAGGAAAACGCTCTGTTCTCTGTTCTCATCGCGTCGGCATTCTTCTCTTATAGTAAGGAGGAATCTTTTCTACGGATCAGCTTTCCCGCCTTTTTTATTCTCGTCGCATATTCCATGCTCTTAAATCCACACGGTCTGTCCAATATGCAGCCACGATATTTTGAATGGATAATGGCTGGTGCCTTTCTTGCCATAAACGGTTGGCTCGTATATCACTACATTATTGCCGGGAACGTAAAACCGTTTCAGCAATCTTTGCTGTCTGTCAGCACACAGATTGCAATCCTGTTTTTTGCCGGCACGGCAGCCCTGCAAACAGGAATTCGATTTAACGGAATCCACACAGCGCCGGGCACTCTCGCAGAATTGCGCTATCTCGTTCCCTTTGCTATGGCCGCTATATTGATTGCAGCCAATCGGCAGTTTCTTGAAAAAAAAATATCCCTGCCTCTGGAAATAGGAGTTCCGGCAGCAACTTTGCTTCTTGTCGGATTGGCATTTGTTGCTCTGTCTGCTTCTCCGCTGTATATTCTGTTTGCCATGGCTGGTTCTGCTGCGATGGCCCACGCCATTATCCGGTTTTCTCCTTCGTATAAAGCAATGATTCTACTGCTTTTACCAGTACTGTTACTGACAATTCCTGAAAACGAAAAACGCAACACCATGCAGCTGGCAGGTTTAGAAGCAGAGGAAAACATGGGTTATTTGTTTCATATTTCAAAATCCGAAAGCAAAGCAATCCCGGATGAGGAAACTGCTTTTCTCTACAAATCTTCCTGGATTGCAGATGTATACCAGAACGATGAATGGAAACACGGCCTCAACCTGTCCTCTTCTCTGTTCCCTTATTATACTCAAACCAGTGGAGCCTACGAGGGTGTGACATCGCGCAGCGGTTCTGCCTGGTTTTATGCACTTCCCTATAAAATTACCGTGTATCCCCAAACGCAAGAGGACAGTCGCAGAATACCCTATCTTGTCGTGCGTGAGTTTCTTCTGAGCAGCCTGGAAATGAATCTTTTGCTGCTTCTGGTGGTAGCAGGATTATTGGTCTTTTGGTTGACCGCAAGAAGAAAGGCTGAACAGTAGAGCATGAGCCGCCTTTCTTCCATGCTGAAGTTTTGTCCGTATTGCGGAAAAGAAAAAAAATTCGCCTGTTCTTGTGAATACGGAAAACTCATGAAAATAAAGATGGAGCCCAACGATAAACAAAAAGGGTTTTTTCACAAACGGTACTGCCCTAAATGTGGAAACCCTTCTACAGGACTTACCTGCGGGCATTGCCAGTTTTCTTTCAGCGAGGAAGACTTTTGGGCTACAAGTTATTATTAGGTATCCTCTGAATGCG
>DYPL01000085.1 GCA_020719945.1 Turneriella parva | reverse complement strand
AAATAGATCAGCCCGTATTTCTCATCCCGGCAGCTACTCCGCTGATGGTGATGAGAAGCGCGCGGCGAAGTTTTTCGTCACCCTCGTTTTCCCGAAAGCGGCGCAACAATTCCACCTGCAAAAGATTCATGGGATCCAAATATGGATAGCGCAGTGCCAACGATTTGGAAAGCGGTTCGTTATCCTCTAACAGCTCATTGTGGCCAGAAACCTTGCGGATATATTCAAAGGTTTTATCCAAGCGATAAAAAATATCATCGGCAATATATTTAAAATTTGGTGAAACGAGATGCTTGGCATACATGCGGGCAATTCCCGGTTCTGTCTTCACTAGCACCATTTCCACGAGATCTACGGTAGAATGGAAAAAAGACCAGTCGTCGTACATGTCGCGCATTTCTTCCATGAGGTTGTTTTCCTCTGCCCACTGCATGGCCGCGTCAAAACCGAGCCAGCTTGGCAGCAAAAGGCGAACCTGGGTCCAAGCAAAAATCCAGGGAATGGCGCGCAGAGATTCTATGCCGCCATCTTTTCGGCGCCGCGCAGGGCGGGAACCAATGTTGAGATTAGACAATTCCTGTTCCGGTGTAAGCTGGCGAAAGAAGGCGACAAAGTTTTCGTTGTCGTTAACAAAACTGCGGTACGTCTGGACGGACACCTCGGAGAGTTGCTCCATTCGCTCTCTCCATTCCTGCCGGGGCTTGGGGGGCGGAAGAAGCGTTGCCTCTAACGTCGCGGAAGTATAAATATCGAGAGTTCTCTGTGCAACACCGGCAACACCAAATTTTGCCTGTATCATCTCGCCCTGTTCTGTAACGCGGAGAATTCCATTGACTGTACCCGGTGGCTGAGCCAGAATCGCGAGATACGTCGGCCCGCCACCGCGACCCACCGTGCCGCCTCTGCCATGAAATAAAGTCAATTTTACTCCATGCTTTTCGCAAATAGAAGCAACGTCTTCCTGGCCTTTGTAAAGCTCCCAGGAAGCAGAAAAACGTCCAACATCTTTGGAAGAATCTGAATAGCCAATCATGACTTCCTGCCGACCCTTGATATGTTTTTTGTACAACTCAATGCTTAGCAGTGCGTCTATGGTGGCTCCCGCATTGCGCAAATCGGTAACCGTCTCAAAAAGAGGAACCACGCGCAAAGGCTTGTTCTTGCGACCTGTTGCCTTCTGGAGCAATTCCACGACGAGAACGTCGGACGGATGGTGTGCCATAGAGATCACATAGGCTCCAAGAGATTCCGTGCGGATTCTGCCTAACATATAGAATGTATCGATAACATCCATGACTTCCTCGTCACCCTTGAAATCTTCTGGGATCAGAGGCCGGGGGTTCTGGATTTCCCTGAGCAGAAATTCCTGCTTTTGCTCTTCGCTCCACGATGCATAGGAGCCAAGCCCCAGATACTCTGTGATCGCATTCATCGCTTTGGTGTGCTTTCCAGATTCCTGGCGAATGTCCAGCTTCACAAGCGAAAGACCAAATACAGAGAGGCGGCGAATTAAATCGAGGAGACGGCCATCTGCCACAATCCCGTTACCCGTATTGTGTAGAGAGCGGTAAATTACTTTGAGTTCGTTAAAGAGGGAATCGTTATCGCGATAGTAAGGAAGTGTGCCGGGCGTTTTCCCTTCGAGAAGGTCTTCCTGCCGCTGCCGCGTTGCCGATATTTTATCGATAATAATTTTTAAAAAGGCGCGATATGGCTCATGAGCATCCCCCACTATTTCCCGCAATTCGGCAGAACTGGTCGTCATGGACAGTTCAAAGTGAAGCTGGCGCAGTTCTTTCTCGTAAAGAGAGGCACCCATAGACTGTGCCAGCCATACCACCCGCCGAGTCGTAATGGGTTTTACGTTGGGATTTCCGTCTCTGTCTCCCCCCATCCAGGAGCCAAAACGAACGGGTGCCGCGTGCAGAGGAAGTGATTTACCCGTCTGCCGCTGCAATGCCTTGTCAAGATTGCGCACAAATTTGGGAATCTCGTTCCAGAGAGTCTGCTCAAAAACAAGAAGGCCACCTAGTGCTTCATCAAACGGAGTCTGTTTTTCACGGCGAATTTCATCTGTATCCCAAATGGCATACAATTCCCGCACAATGTCTTCGTCGATTTGTTCTTTTTCGGGGATAGTGAGATCTGCTCTATCACGGCGCTCTAACGCTTCACCTATGCGCGTGTATTTCATGAGCAGTGTTCTGCGCACTACCTCTGTCGGGTGGGCCGTAAAAACAAGCTCGATCTCCTGCGAATTAATCGCTTCGTAAATCTGCTCTGAAGTTAAACCGCGCTCGAGCAGAGTTTTCAAGGTATCGTCCAAGCTTGCCTTTTGAGGAGCTGCATTGGGGTTGCGGGCATAATAGCGGGATCGGCGGATTTTATGATGGCGCTCTGCAATATTGCTCAGAGTTAAAAAGTACGTGAATGCACGCGCCACGGGAATGGCATCGTCCACATTGATACCGGAAAGAAATGCTTCGAGCTCTTCGTAGCCGACTGTAGAGGTTCTTACTTTATAAGCAAGATCGAGGATTTCTGACACGAGCCGGTGAACATGATCTCCCTCCTGTTTGCGCACTGTCTCAGCGAGAAGTGCGTTCAGATAGGAAATGTCTTCGTCGAGAGTTTTATAAGGATTTTCCGCTAACACGGTTTCCAAAATTGAAGAAGTCAGCTACCTGTCCAGTGAAAACCGTTTTTCAGGGCCTGCATTCTATGTTCCAGCGTCTGAAAATACGGCGCACTTTCTTCAGAATATCTTTCACTTTCCCTGTAATGATACAGCGCCAGAGAAACCTTTCCTCTCTTTTCCGCTATCAGACCACGGTAATAATGTATGGCTCCCATCTCAGAAGGCGGCAGTTGTTCAATAAGAGCTTCAGCATTCAACAGATTTTCTTGTCTTCCATCAAAGCACTCTATCGAAAGGGCAACCTGTGTCATAAGAGCCTGCGTATGCGAAGGGATTTTGTTCAGCAGTTTCTGGAGAAGATGCTGCGATATTTCGAGGTTCCCGGCTCTGTATTCCAACAGGGCAAGATTGTACAATACCGTACCGTGCGCTGAATCCTGTTTAAGAATTTGTTCGTACAGTTTTCGCGCAGCTCCGCGCTCTCCCATTCTTTCGTGGATGATGGCGCGATTAATTGCCCAGTCAATGCGATTAGGACGCTTCTCCAAAAGCGAATCGTACAGAACAGCCGCTGCTGCGTATTCCTCTTTGCGAAGCGATTCCAGAGCGATAGCATTTTGTGCAGCGCAGCAATTTTCCTGTGCTAAAGTCGTGAGTGTAAAAAGTAGAAAAAAAGCAAACTCAGGGAGTAACTTCGCGGTATTCCATCTGAAAGGACTGGCTGCCACCAGCAGCACTCTGTAAAATAACCATATAGTGTTTTTTGTCCTGAACCTCCACCTGGAAGATAGGCGGCTGGTGCACGTTATTAGAGCGGCGGTATTCTTCATCTCCCGCTGATGTATCGGCAAAAAAATGGACGAGCTTTATTACATGCTTGCCGGGAGAAATGCGCAAACCGGAAAGAAGCTCTACGCCATCCTGAACAATGGAAGATCTTCCGACAGACTCTCCGTCTACGTAAATTTCAAAATAACTGCGGCGGTCTCGGGGAGGAAGAGTGAGCCGAAGAAGCACATTTGCCGAAGAAAATATTTTTTTCTCTTTATCATTGATCTCCTCGGGAACGGGCAATAGCCAGTCATCGGATTCGGTATGATAAAGAACATAATCTCCGCTGCGCAGTTTTCCCAAAAGAACGCGACCGTCGTCTTCTCTCCAGAAGGTCTGCAACAGCGGAATCATCGAGGGCCTCGTTCCATGCGACCACTGCAACTTTTGGACTTCCGTGTCTTCCGTGCCCGGTATCAAAAGATAATCGTTTCCTCCGGAAGCAATAATAAACGAGTCGCGCGAAAAGGCAACTTCGGAATATCCACGACTTTTGCCTTTTTTAAGAATAAACAGAGGCGGGACAGATTGAGGTACATGCACAATCAGCCTGTCATTATCCATGGAAAAAAAAGAAACCCCCTCAATTCTTGACGATGAAGCTGAATGGAGAATTTCACTGCCCTGCTCCTCTACTCCCCATCCATCGCCACAGTATCGAACGACAACACTTTTGTACTCGGAAGATTTGAGCAGCAGTTCATCTGAACAATCCGAACGCTCGGATGCAAGGGCTATGCCATCCTGCAGAAAAGCGCGGCTTTGTCCATCGTATGCGGTGTCCTGCGGAAGAAAAGCTGTCCATACGGCAGCAATCAGAGAAATCATCTTTCCTCCATAGAATACGGTTTGGTATACTCCTGTACAATTTCTACGATAAATCTTTTCCAGGATTCCTTATCTTCGGCGTGGATGGAAATATGATTCGCTTTCGTCAATAGACCTCTTTGTTTTACTCCCGTATGTAGAACTTCTAAAATGCGCAAATAGGGATCGGCACGCCTAATGACATTGTAAAAGGCAGCCTCCTCCTGAACTTTCTCTGGAGTAATGTAGCCGACAATCATCATTTTAGGGAAAAGGGCTTTCTGCAAAAGTCCCGAAAGCTCGCGAAAGGAATCTACCCTGTCAATAAACGCCTCGTAGGCGCCTCCGCCAATATTCATGACCTGCGTAACGAGATCCATGGCCAACTGTATACCGGCTGGAGTAGACATGTCAGATATAATCACTATTCCTTCATCGGGCTGAAAGGTTCTAAAAATGTCATCCGGTTTATGCCAGCGCTTTAACAGCATCACTTTGGAAACGTCAAATTCTTCGCCCTTTTTAACGATGACCTGCCCGGAAGCATCACGCACATCTTCGCGGGACAATATAAAACGTCTTTTTTTAACGTTAAGGTTAATAGTTCTAAAGGCCTTAACCTTTTCCTCGAGTTCGGAGAGAGTGCTTATGCCTATTTTTAGTACGTTGGATTGGGATTCGCCCGGGGTAGCCATCATTTTCTCCTATGATCCTGCTGTCTCAAGGTAGCAATGACTTTTTTCTCTTTCTGTGTCAAGAGTTTATCTTTATCTACAGTATGCAACCCGGAG
>DYPL01000084.1 GCA_020719945.1 Turneriella parva | reverse complement strand
TATGAGACATAATGCAAACCAGCGGGTTCTACCCCGAGGGGGTAGAGAAAAATTTTCCGGCGAAAAGCCAGACAGCGATATGCTGCCCCTCCCAAAGATAGACCTTGATTAAGAATCTGGTGCATCCTTTTAGAGAAACCGAAAAACAATCCCATTCTTTCGCTCGACAAACTCAAAGCGCAAACATCCGTATCCCCATGAAATCTATCATACTGACGGGAAGTACCAGTGGAATTGGAAAAGCAGTAGCGAGAGTAGTGCTCGAATCCGGTAATCGGGTCATTGGAATAGCGCGGAGCGAAAATCCGTTTTCAAATGAGTCAAACTATTTTCATGTGCGACAAGATTTGTCATCGGTGCAAAATATGGAAGATAGCTTTCTGGAAGCCATAGAAAAAGCAAAGAGCAGCGAAGAAATATTTCTTGTTCTCAATGCGGGAACTATCGATCCCATGAAACCCATTGAGCAGGCGGGCAGCACAGAAATACGGATGGCCGTACATCTCAATCTGACCAGCGTTCTCATATTCGCTTCTTTATTTATTCGAGAACTTTCCGAGTTTAAAGGGAGAAAAAGAATATTAAGCGTATCCTCCGGAGCAGCTAAAAAAGCGTATCCAGGCTGGACTGTCTATGGTGCCACCAAAGCCGCCGTGGAAAGCCTGACTCGAAATATTGCGGCAGAACAATCTGGCAGGGAATATCCCGTAGAAATTGTATCGCTTGCGCCGGGCGTTGTGGATACTCCTATGCAGTCATTGATTCGCGAAACATCCGAAGCAGAATTCCCAATGAAGAGCAGATTTGTGTCCTTAAAAAAAGAGGGAGCGTTAAAAACTCCAGAAGAGGCAGCAGAAGGAATTCTCCGCGTACTTTTCTCGCAGGAGTATCCATCGGGAAGCGTTCTCGATATTCGAGAGTTAGGATAGACTATGCCGATTCCTTAAAATACGTTTCCATAACTCTCCCGCGCCGTTGCAATACAATCATTCGTAAAGAAAATAATGGCCCGGAGAATCCCCGGGCGCAGAAGTTAGGCAGCCGCTTTTTCTGGCATGCGGAACTTGAGGTCATTGATGGTAATAGCCTGAGCCACAAATTTAAATGTCTCCCGTTTTTTACCATCTTTGTCTACCCAGCGGTTCTGGACGAGATCGCCGTTTACAATTACCTGCAGGCCTTTGGTAAGCATAGGTTCAAAAATATCTACCATTTTGTCCCAGGCTTCCACGGATATAAAATTGGCGTGGGAGCCATCGTTATCCGTAGACTGCATTGTGTTGTACGCGAGATTAAACGCCATCACGCGTTTGCCGGATTTTATTTCCTTCACGACGGGATCGTTTACGAGACGCCCAACGAGCTGGTGTATGTTCAATTCATTTTGTTTCATGGTGTTTTCCTTATTTTTTGCCTTGGCAAAGGTTATTTTTAGGAAGGCCCTTCTGAACCCTCCTGTTGTTATAATGTGTTTTAGAATTCAAAAGTTATGTTTTTCCTGAAATTTTTTTTGCGTTTTGCCAAAAAAAAAATAGAGCTGCGTGGCAGGGTGTGTCTTGCTGCCAACAGGGGATGTCGCCGGAGTGGCAACTTATTCTTTGCCCATCCACTAACTCGGCAAAATCGCTCAAAGGACGAGCTGCATCTATGGCAAAAAATACTCCCTGCGGGTGAAAAGCCCTGCGCGGGTAGCGCCCTTCCTGATTCACTCAATACATCTTTACGCCATGTTTCCAATCAAAACGTTCTCCCTATGAAGGCATTGGCTCTTTACAGCGGTGGGCTTGATTCGCTGCTTGCCATCCAGTTAATTCGCAACCAGGGCGTAGACGTAACGGCTCTGTTTATCGATATCGGTTTTAATGGTCTTGGCGTGCGCGAAGAGAAATTGCGTGCGGCTCTTGCTCCTACCGGTGCAGATTTTCAGATTGTCGATACGCGCGAACAGTTTATTAAAGACATATTGTTTTCTCCCCGGTATGGATATGGCAGTGCCATGAATCCCTGCATAGACTGCCACGGGAACATGTTTCGCGTCGCTGCAGAGCTGATGCAGCCTCTTGGAGCTTCTTTTTTGATTAGCGGGGAGGTGATGGCGCAGCGCCCCATGAGTCAAAAAAAGGCCGCGTTGCAGTCGGTTCTCAAATTGTCTGGCCATGCTGACTTAATTGTTCGGCCATTATCGGCCAGAATTTTGCCGCCGTCTCTGCCAGAGAGAGAGGGCTGGATCAACCGCGATTTGCTCGAGGGCATAAGTGGCAGAAGCAGGTCCCGGCAGATTCAGCTGGCAGAACAATTTGGGTTATCTGGATACGATACGCCCGCTGGAGGTTGCCTGCTCACCAACCAGACCTATGCCGTAAAGTTAAAAGAAACCGTAGAGCATGGGGAAACAGAGGTAGAAGATTTTGGGGCTCTCATTCTCGGTCGCCACTTTAGGCTTCCTGGCGGTTCAAGGCTGGTCGTCTCCCGCGACGAACAAGAGAGCAAAGAAATTCTCTCCAGAAAATTTTCCCGCTATACGGTTTTGCATCCGGTTGGGTTTCCGGGTCCATCGGCACTCATAGCAGCCAATGCGGTTGAATCTGATCTGCGGCTGGCCATTTCCATTCTGCTGTCGTATGCGCGGCAGGCTCCCCGCGAGGGCGGCATTGTCAGCGTGGGTGGGCAGCAGCAGCTGGTAAAGCCAGATATATCGAAGTCAGAAGTCTCTGTGTATCTGGTGAACAAAGATTAATCCATTAAAAACGGCTTGTCTTGCCAAACGGCAATAGGACTATATATCACACATGACCAAAGAAGCTTTTCGGAAGTATATCCAGCTCGTTGCCCGAATGTTTCAAGTGCGGGAAAGTGAGGTTATGCCAGAGGCGCAAAAGCGTCGGCTCAATCTTACCCTGCGGATCACTTGGCTTTCCGGAATTGTAAGTCTGATGATGGCTTTCTTTCATCTTTTCATTACAGAAGGCTTTTTATCTGCAACATATTTGGCATTTTCTATGCTATGGGTATTGGCTTCTCTCATTATCCGAAGCGGAAGTTTTTTTGCGGGGCGCGTTTTTGCCATGGTAACCGGCCATTTTCAGATATTTTCGCTCATGGGAATGTCCGGGACAATGCTTCCCTATGCATTTTTTCTCATCACGGCAGAGACAATTCCGTTTTTGATTTTTTCTCTGCGCAGGAAAATCGTCCTGACTGTTCTCGTCTTTTTTCCGCAGGTGTTATTTTTTGGACTGCATATGGCCTGGTTTACTCCTAGTATTGCTGTAGGCATGGCTGCGGCTTCTGTCATATCTGCGTCTACGGCGTGGTGGTTTGTAAACTCTCTGCGCCGCAACGAAGATAAACTGAAAGCAGCGTGGCTTTCGGCAGAAAATATTGCAGAAAGCATGTACGAGCTTGCCGTGACAGATTATCTTACCGGGATTTCTAATCGCCAGAAAATTGACGAGACGCTGACATCCGAAATCAACCGTGCTCAAAGGAACGGTCATCCGCTCACTGTAGTTCTGATGGACATAGATAACTTTAAGTTCATTAACGATACGTACGGTCATGTAACGGGAGACGTAGTGATCCGCGATGTAGCAGCATTTATCAGGGAATCTCTAAGACCAATTGATTTTGCAGGCAGATGGGGCGGCGAAGAATTTATTATTATATCGCCCGAGACAAATCTAAAAGCCGCAATGGGGTACACAGAAAAACTGCGTAAAAGGCTCGAGGATGCGCGCTTTGAAGGCCCAGGCAAAGTAACCGTAAGCTTTGGAGTTGCGCAATGGAAAAATGGTGAGCTCTCCAACGAAATCGTGTCGGCAGCCGACGAGATGCTCTATAGGGCAAAACACAGTGGAAAAAACAGGGTAGAGGGAAGAACCAGTTCCAAAAAAGGAAAGACCAGAAATGCCAATTGAAATGTTGTCGGTTGTCCTATCGGTGTTGTTCTCCGCCTTGTTTGTGTCTGCGTACGTACAGTTTCCGTGCCCTGCGTATCTAATGGCATTTTCGGTTTTCGTAATTCTTGGAATTCTGTTTAACGGCGAGGTAGGCGGCCTGTTCATTATTATGGGCCTCTCTTTTCTTGCTCTGTGGCTTTCTCAGGGAACGACCAAAACCATTTTCAAGATTCCGGTCATTCGGTTCACGCAATGGTTTTTTCTGGCCGCTATAGGGGTGGGCACGTTGTTTTATCTTGTATCGAACAAACACGGTCTGGCTGTTTTTTGTGGACTTGTCGCTTCCAAGGCTCTCGTAATTGCGCTGCTCAGTTTAGGTGGAAACTGGCGGAGTATTCCGTTCCGATTGGGGCTGGCTATTGGAATAGCCAATGACATTTTGTATTATTTTACGGACATAGCAGACTTCTGGACGCACGCGCTGAATATATCTTCGTTTGTGCTCGGAGGAATTACGGTAGCCCTAGCAATAGCCCGAAAAATTAAAAATCAGCAATAGTGTCGAGTTTCTTTTTGGGCTTTGCCGTCCGCGTGTTGCGGGGAAGCTCAGAAAGATATTTTACAAATCCAGAAAGAATTTGTCTTTGTTCTTCGTCGAGTTTGCGAAAGGCTATAATTAGATCAACCTCGTCTGCACGACTCGTAGAAATGATGCGCGTGTCTTCCATTCCGCCTTCCCCGTGCAGAAGCCAGTTTGTGCTGATTTGAAACTCTCTGTGTATGGCTTTTAAAAAAAGCTCAGAAAGAGATGTCTGGCGCATGGAAAGAATTTCGTGGATGGCAGAAGGGGAAATCCCGAGCCGCTGGGCAAATTCCGTTTTGCGCAGCCCGCTCTTTTCTATGACTATTTTAAGTCGATGCACTATATCGCGTGTCAGAAGAGCCATGGCAGACAATAATTAAAAATTTCCTGTCCGGACAACAAAAAAGATAAAAAAGTCATGGGCGCTACCCGCGCGGGGTTTGCTGTAAGACCCTTGCGGGTCGCTTGTTGAGACAGTAGTTTCCGTACTATTGGGATTTTTGAGTCGAATGGTTTGTTATTTTTGGCATTCCAGCCGCCCTGATCCCCCTCGGCTCACTTCGCTCTGGCCTTCGTTCCGCGAAGCAGCGACGCAGT
>DYPL01000146.1 GCA_020719945.1 Turneriella parva | reverse complement strand
CCTCCTGCTTCCATGACCCCAATCATATCCGTTTGTTACGTCAGCAACCGTGATTGGACTTGTTGTAACAATTTGCTCCATGAGACGAAAGAAAACGAGACCACGATTTTTTGACTTTCGTCTGTTGAATCTAAACGTGAACTCTTCCAAATAGGATTGAAGATGCTCTGGCACCACCGATCCTTGATGGGTACCCAATATCCATCGTTTCAGAAGACTCGCAACACGGTGTACACCAGGCATTGCAACGTGTGCTGGATCACCCGATGAGGAAAGGATAGTCCTTTTGTGCTCATATCCAAGGTCAGACAATCCATTGTAACCAGTCCAGCCATCAGTATGTACAGTTGCTCCATTGGTTATAGCATCACATACAAATGCACCAAGATTAGTACCAGAGGCATTCTCAATATGACGCATTCGTATTCGTCCAAAACCCATAGGTTCCATAAGTTCAACAGCTATAGCTACAACGGCATTGCTGATGCCGCGTCCACGCTTTCCACCCTGCTTGACACCGCCTATGAGTGTTTCGTCAACCTCGACCAAGCCGGACAACTTTTCACGTTCGCTACGCACCATGGCTACACGAAACCGTTGCAGTATAGCCCAAGCAGTTCTGTAGCAGGTGCCCAGGGTTCTCTCCAAAGTTTTAGCAGAAAGCCCATTTTTAGCGGTTGTCAGGTGCCAAGCGGCATCGAACCAGATAGTCAATGGCGTTCTTGTCTTTTCCAGGATCGTACCGGTGGTCACTGATGTCTGATGACGGCATGCGGAACAAACAAGTCTTCCACGTGATTGACGCCAAGGCTCACCTGTCGTTTGACAAACAGGGCAACAAAAACCATCGGGCCATCGGAGATTCTCTAAAAATGCAGCACATGATTGATCGTCAGAAAATTGCTGCACAAATTTTCGGTGCGTACTGGGCAAGTTTTTTCTATCAACCAGCATATTCCCTCCAGCAAAGAAGAATATGCTCAGTGTAACTCAGGAGGAGCTAAGTGACTACCCCCC
>DYPL01000083.1 GCA_020719945.1 Turneriella parva | reverse complement strand
TACTTCGCTGGTTAATAAGAACCAAAAGCCCACGGCTTAAGAATACTCAATAGAACGAGGCGCCACCTTGGAGACAAATTAACTCTTGTCGGCAATACAGCCCTGCCCGGGTAGGGCTCACGCCTTTGTTATCGTAAGGCCTTCGCGGTCGATGTCTGCCCGGAAGGGAATGGCGTCAATGTTGCGCGAAGAAAATTCGGCAGCGAGATGAAGGCTCAGGGGATCGGCGTCTTTAGGCCAAAAGGCGAGAAGTGTGGTGCCAGCGCCGGAGAGATACGAGCCGTAAGCGCCCAGAGATTTCCAGTAGGCAAAGGTTTCGCGCATGCCGGGAATAAATGTGGCGCGCTGTTCTTGGTGAATTTTTTCTTCCATGGCCAGGCGAAAGCCTTCTTCGTCTGCCATAGTCCATTCGGGGCGCGAAAGCAAATGCGGCAGCAGAGCGGTGCGGGACTGCTGAAAAATCAGCGTGTCAAAACTGTACTCTTTGGCGATCACCTGCCTGGCTTTTTCTGTGGAAAGTTTAATGGCCGGAATTACGCCGGCAATCTGCACAGGTGCGCGCACTGGCAGAGAAAATGGATAGTACGACCCGGCGTTTGCATCGAGAAGGCTGAGGATCCAGCCTCCAAACAGGGCGGGAGCCAGGTTGTCCGGGTGCCCCTCTGCCTTTACGGCAATATTAAAAAGTTCATCCATGGAATACGGTCGCCCGTAAAATTCGCGGAGAGCCTCGTTGGCTATGGTTTTTCCCGCGAGAATGGCCGTAGAAGAAGAGCCGAGCCCGCGCTCCAGTGGAATGCGGATGGTAATGTGCAGATCCAGTGGAATGGGAGCCACGCCGGCTTCTTGCATGAGGTTGCGGTAGCTCTGGCAGACCAGATTGTCGTCTGTCGCTGGGAGCGCAGACTTGCCTTCTCTGGTTTCGAGATCGGCTGCTATGGAAATAGTGTCCCAGGTTACGCGGCAAAGAGAGCCATCGGTATCGCTTCTGAAGCGGGCCGTGAATTCGTTGCGAAGGCGCAGAGCCATACCCCAGACATCAAAGCCCGGCCCGATATTGGCAGAGGTGGCAGGTATGGATACGGTTACTTGCATAGGTCACATTTTTAGGAAAAAACTCGTTTTCAAACAAAATCTGATTCAGCAACTGACAATATGCTTGTACCCGTCCGCGAATTAGAAGAAGCCGTCCGCCTAGCAGGCTTTTGGAATTACCAGCTTTACGAGAAGCAGTTGCGGCGAAAAGAACTATATATAGCGCGTGGCGTTCCTGAGGCGCTGCGCAATGTTTTCAAAAACGAAGTGTCCCTGCGTTTACACAAAAAAAAAGCATCGTTCAGCGAAAGCCATCTCCAGTTGCATCCCCCCTTTACGGCTCTTCCACGGTTGCTGTCCCGCGCCTCTGCTCTGGCATCTTGGGCCAGTTCGCCCGAATACCTGTTTCCCGCTGCTGGAACCCTGATTCCGCATTCCGATTCCTGGAATGACGCTAAGGTCAACGAGGATCTTCCGGCGGTTCTCAACGAAACCATGTCACGCTCTGCCCAAAAACTGCGAAATTCTTCCCTGGCATCGTGGGAAATTATTACAGAAACGACTCAAAATAGCGTGCATAACCAGAGCGGCTTTTCGGCGACGTGGCAGGAATCCCGCCTGCATATAGATTACATTCTTCTCTCTAAAAATGGAACTCCAGAAATCGGAGAATACCGCACATTTCGCCATGTAGACGATGTCGATTTGGAAGAAATACTGCAAAGGGAAGCGCAGTATTTGTCTGACATGGGCAACGCAAAGCTACCTAAAACGGGAACATATCCCGTGTTGTTTTCGGAGGAGGGAAGGGGGGCGCTCTTTGACCACTATATGCTGCATCTTTCCGGGCAGGCTTTGTTCCACGGATTTTCTGCCTATCGCAGGGGCAAAAGCATCTATATGGATGTAAAAGGAGAGTCTTTTTCTCTTGCATCCAATCCCTTTGTGCCGGGCGGAGAAGAGTCGGGCCCTGTGGATTCTTATGGATTTCCACTCGCTCGAACAGAATTGATAGAAAACGGCGTGGTAAAGGATTTTCTGATAGACGGGCGCTATGCCCATATTCTCTCCCTCCCGCGCACTTCTGCCGGTTCCAACGTGGAAGTAACGGCAGGCCAAGAATCCCTATCCTCTTTGCGTTCACCCGGCGTTTTGGAACTCGTGCGGTTTTCTGCCTTTTCGCCCAACGATTTTACGGGGGCCTTTTCGGCAGAGATCCGGCTTGGGTATCTGCATACAAAAAATGGTAAAATTCCTGTTCGCGGAGGATCGGTTTCGGGGAATGTTCGCGATGCTTTTTCCGCTGCACGCTTTTCCAGAGAGCAGGAGCGTACGGGCCGATATTCTGGTCCCGCCGGAATTCTATTTGATACGCTGACGATTGCAGGAGAACCATGAACGAATACCGGAGACTGCTCTCTTTTCTTAAACCCTATAAAAGAATTTTTGTTGTGGGGGTGGTACTTGCCCTCTTTGCCTCCGTTTTTAACGGCATTGCCCTTACGTCGCTCAAACCCATTTTTGACATTTTGCAGTATGGGGCAGAGAAACCTTACCAGCTTCGTTTTACACCGCAGGAGGCAGCTTATCTCTCCGTAAAGTATCCGCACCGAATCGAAATTCTGATGCCGCTGCAGCCCGTTGTCAAAATAAAAAAACCTGCAGTTGTTTCCAGTGTCGAAGAAAAATACATACGTCTTCCCGCACTTCTGAAACTCAAATTAAACGAGTTCATGAAACAGTTCCATCCGCTCCAGTTTATGGTGGGGGTTGCCGTAGCCGTACTGCCCGTGTATCTGCTGCGCATGGCTAGTGTGCTCGGCACGGCCTGGTTTCTCAATTCTGCTGCCTTGCAGGCCGTGCGGGATATCCGCGAAGCGCTATATCAGCGAATGCTTGTCCTGCCATTGTCTTTGTTCGTGCGCGAAAAATCGGGTACTCTCACGTCGAGAATGGTCAACGATGTTTCCGTGGTGACAAATTCACTCGTTCTACTCGAAAAGTTTATTTTTAACATATTTACTATTATTACCCATGTAGGACTGCTTATCATTATCAGTTACAAACTAGTGCTCATTACATTCATTGCCGTTCCCATAGTCATTCTTCCCGTGAATGCGATTGCACGCAAAGTAAAAAGATCCGCCGGCAACGAACAGACGGGTTTAGGTACCATTAACGGACACATGCACGAGCTAATCTCTGGCATTCGCGTTATCCGTGCCTTTGGAATGGAAACCCACAATACCCAAAAGTTTGACTCATTAAACAATTATCTTCTAAGGCAGACTTTGAAAAACAGGTTTTACCATGTTTTAGGTCCCTCCATTGTAGAATTTGCATCTTCTTTTATTGTAGTGGGACTGATTGCCTATGGTGGCGTTCTCATTCTTGGCGGAGAGATGAGCGCTGGCAGTTTCTTCCTCTTCCTGTTCACCATTATGGTGATCATGAGTCCGCTCAAGGCCATTGCAAACTGGTACAGCGATGCCCAGCGTTCTGGAGCCGCTGCCGGCCGCATTTTTGAAATCATGCAAATGCACGGAGAAGTGCACGAAACGCAGAACCCGCAGCCACTGGAAAAGCTTCACGGAAGTATCCAGTTCGAGAAGGTTGGCTTTGCCTATGAGGGAACGCAGCGGAAGGTTTTGCAGGGCATACAGCTCGAAGTTCCCGTTGGCAGCATGGTTGCTCTAGTTGGCCATTCCGGTGCCGGAAAATCTACTCTCGTCGATTTGATTCCCCGCTTTTATGATCCTGTCGATGGAAAAATTTTGTCTAACGGAAAAGATATTAGAGAGTATTCCCTCAAAGAATGGCGCTCGCGCATCGGGATTGTAACGCAGGATGTTTTTCTGTTCAATGGAACGATTGCCGAAAATATTGCCTATGGCAGGGAGGATATTTCGCGCGACGAAATTATTAAGGCAGCTAAAATGGCCTATGCCGAAGAATTTATTTCCAAACTCCCCAATGGCTACGATACACAGGTAGGCGAAAGGGGGCTAATGCTTTCGGGCGGCCAGCGCCAGAGAATTTCCATCGCAAGGGCATTGCTGAAAGATCCGGAAATTCTGATCCTTGACGAGGCAACTTCTGCGCTCGATACAGAATCCGAAAGGTTGGTGCAAAAGGCCCTCCGCAAACTCATGAAACACAGGACGACATTTGTGATTGCGCACAGGCTCTCTACGGTTTTTGAAGCAGATATGATTTTCGTCATGAGCAAAGGAAAAGTGGTAGAAACGGGAACGCATGCAACGCTGCTTTCCAAAAGCGGACAGTATAAAAAATTATACGACATGCAGTTCCAGGAATGAAAATGCGGATTGTTGTAATTTTTCTGCTGGCAACGTTGGGATTACATTCTCTGGAATGGGAGACGACCATGTCTGGTTCCGGGGGAAAACGCTTCTACGATGACTACGACGCGCACTTTTCCAACATTCGCACAGATGAAACCGGGATGAAGAATGCAAGTGTCCGCTATTCCAGCCATTTGAGAAATTATTATAGCGCGGATTTCTCCGTTTTAATTTCTCCTTTCTTTAGACATTATATTGGTCTTTCCGGAAAGTATTCCTGGTACCCCCAGGCGTTAAACCAGTACATGCTCGATGGTAAAACGTACCAGTGGCTTGCCGATTTATCTGTGGTGGAGCCAGCCATTGTGTACCATTACTATGTGATGCCGGGTTTTTTATTTTTGAGAGGAACTATCGGGCTCAACCTTGGCTATCTGCAATACACGGTTTTCACGACGAGCGGTACAGATCTGTATTCGTTTGCTCCCATGATTGGGTTTCAATCTTCGGTTGGATTATTTGCGCACTTAAAAAAATGGGGGAATGTTTCTATAACGGGAGGTGGCTCCGTTCAGTTTGGCCTTCTCGATAATCCGGAAGGAACCGGCCCCGACGGCGATTTTACGTTGCGGAAAAAAGATGACTACCTTGTTCCACTTGTCGTCGACAGCAGTTCCAACGGATTTGAAAAAACGGCGCTCTGGCTCAATGGCCTTGAATTTCGCCTGGGAATCATGTATAGAAGATAACGGTGTGGGAGTGAAAGGGAGGACTGGCTCTGCAGCCGACATGAGTTATTGAGCCGCCAAAGTGGCTTCCGTTCTATTATTCCGGGCTAAGTGCGTGTGCTTTTGGTTCTTATGGAATCCCTGTATTGATGTATTGTAAAAATATACTTATGGCATTCTTTAATTATTCAAA
>DYPL01000030.1 GCA_020719945.1 Turneriella parva | reverse complement strand
CGGCATACTTAGGTACTAAAACGCCCTGGTTTTTAGTACCTAACAACCAGAGACAATTGTATTGTAGTTGTGTATAAAGAGGGCAAAATTCACTGTATTTAAATTCAATATGCTTTTTTGGGATACAAAGATTAGATTGCCATTATCAATAAGAACGGTTCTCCAAACTGGAGTACTAATTTCAAAGAATCTGCCACTATTTTGGCGAAACAATATTTCCTTCGGGCTGTCCTGCCCGGATAGGGCATCTTGAACTGACCCTGAAAATTGGCAGAAATTTGATTTTCAAATTGAACGGCTGATTGGATTTTGTTCTTTGCCGTTACCCCGCTCGAAGGGTGGGGACAGGGCCTCCTGAAACGCGCAGAGAGAAACCGGATATTCTGGGAATACAAAGGATTATATATGGAAAAAGAACAGTTTGAACAGGCGCTTGCGTTACTCAAAGAACTCAATCCGGGATGGAGCACTTCCCGCAGTAAGGCAGCCAAACGACCACACCGCATCCAGAAAGTTATCGTTGCCAACCGTGGAGAAATTGCCAAGCGTTTCTTCCTTTCTCTGCGCGAAGAGGGCATAACTTCTGTGGCCATTGTAGCCGAGGTAGACTCTGGACAATCGTGGTATGAGTACGCGGACGAGGTCATCCAGATTGGAGCGTTAGATCACTATACCAATATTCCCATCGTTGTTTCTTCTGCTCTTATGGTTGGCGCAAACGCCATTTATCCCGGTTATGGATTTCTTTCTGAGAATTCTGAATTTGTGAAGGCAATTAAAGAGGCTTCTGCCCTCTACAACACTGAAATAATCTTCATGGGTCCGGACAATACCGTTATGGAAAGAGTGGGCGATAAGTTAGATGCCCGCTCTCTTGCTCTTGAGCACAGCGTGCCTCTTTTTAAGGGTTCCAAAGATATTGGCTCCGTCGAAAAGGCCATTGAAGAAGCCGAAAAAATCGGCTATCCCGTTATCATTAAGCTCAACAAGGGTGGCGGTGGAAAGGGGATGATTCCCGTGTACGCTTCTTCCGAAATGAAGGCTGCCATTACTTCTGCCCAGCGCATTGGCATTCAGCTCTACAGCGATTCTACTTTTTACTTAGAAAAATTCATCGAAAAACCGGTGCACATTGAGGTTCAGATTTTTAATGGTACTGCCGTGGGCATCCGCAAATGCGCCGTTCAGCGCCGCAACCAGAAGGTGGTAGAAGAGAGCGGCGAAAAGCTTCTCGACAGTTATCTTACCTTGTCGCTTCTTTCGGAGGCCGAAAAAATGGCCCGCATTTCCGGATATTCCGACGGAATGGGGGCCGGCACGGTTGAGTTTCTTCTCGACCCTGATGCCCGCCAGTTTGGCTTTCTCGAGATGAACACGCGCCTGCAGGTAGAGCATCCCGTTACCGAGCAGGGCATTGGCGTGGATCTCGTTAAATGGCAGATTCTCAACTTTGACGGTCGCGAAGACCAGATCCCCTTTGAGACGGCTCTCATGAACCGCTTTTTGCCGGGTCACCATGCCATTGAGGCCCGCATTTACGCAGAAGATACAGAAAACCAGTATGCTCCAAGCCCGGGCCGCATTGCAGAACTCAATCTTCCCACTTTTAATGGCGTCCGCTGCGATTTTGGATTCCGCGAAGGCGACGTGATTTTGCCCCATTACGACCCCATGATTGGTAAGCTCATCGTAACGGGCCGCACTCGCGAAGAGGCTCTCATCCGCATGGAACGCGCCCTCAGCGAAATTTATATTCGCGGTGTCGTCACCAACGTGAACCAGCTTCTAAAAATTGTCCGCAACGAAGAATTCCGCAGCGGTCAGTATACCAACTATATCCTCAACCAGTTTCCAGAGCTTTCCAATCCCACACCGGATTCCCGTCAAAAGCTTCTCGGCGCCGTATTTGCTTCTCTTGCTGAACACGTCACAACGATTGGCCAAATGACGGAGCGCCTGTTAGCAGCGGGAGATCTCGTCTATGCCCAGGAGTCTCTGCGCGAAGTCTATCTGCCCGATTCTTACGAAGTAGAAGTGTATGGCGACCGTTTTGAGATTGAATTTTTTCAGAGTTCTCTGACAGGTTATCTCGTCTATGTAAACCGCGTCTATACAGGAGAATTTGAACTCACGGCCAAACTCGAAGATTCCAACGATTATCTCATTCGCCTGGGTACGCAGTACTATCCCATTCGCATTGATCCAAAATCTACGTTTACCATTCTCAGAATGCGCGACGAAGAAGGAACCACGCATTATCTCAAGCTGAGGGTTTCTGCTCGTGGAAAAGGCGAAAAGAAAGATCCTCCCGGTATGCAGCGCGCTCCCTTCCAGTCTACCTTTGTCGCTCTTGAAAAAGACAAAGACGACAAAATTATAGAAATTGGAAGCTGGGTAGAAAAAGACCAGCCCGTGCTCATTCTATCCGCCATGAAAATGGAGACCACTCTAAAGGCTCCCTTTGCTGGCCGCATATCCTATATTATTGAAGATGGAGATCTGCACCGCCTCGTGATTGGACAGACAGCGGATGGAAAAATTATCGGGAAAAGTATAAACGAGGGCGAGCCTCTCTTTATCATCGAGTCATCCGAAGAGAAAAGCGCAGCCCAAGAAGAAGACAAAACAGCTGATGTCGTTCTGCTCGGCGAACCCAATCCATTCTTTGAGCGCTTTATTGAACTCGAGGCCGGATCCGTAAAGCCGGAGGAAATTCCAGCCCTGTTGCCTCTCATCTTCCGCATGGTAAAGGCCGTTATCATGGGCCTTTACACCAACCCAGTTCACCTGCGCAAGCTTGCCAAATTTATTTCTGAAATCGATTATGACAGCATTGCCCGTGGCAACAAAAAATTTGAGGAGTATGTTAAAGAGGAATTTGAATCTCTGCTGAGTTTTTATACCAATCTGCGACAGATTTTTGCAACCACTCTCGATTCCGAACGTTCCTTTTTTGCCGACATGCATATCTATCTGCAAAGCTGGGAAGATTTGTCCTACCGTCCCAACAATGCATTCAAGATTGTGCTATCCAATCTCATTCGCGATTATGGCATTAACGACTGGCAGGCAAAGCCAGAGCGCAACAACACGCCGCTTCGCCTCACTCTGTTCCATATTTTAAGTGCGAACCACAACCACGAGACGGCCACTGCCTTTTTGCGCCGCCTGATTCCTCTGCTGCATATTTACGATACTCTCCCGCGTCCGCTTCTACAGGCTCTTCGCAGGTTGATTATGTTGGAACAGGCAGAAAGGGACTCTTCTCTCGCCAGCGAGACAATCGCGTTCCTCAAAAAGCACCAGCATTCCGGTTACGGGCAGTCTATGGGATTCTGGCTTCCCAGCCAGTATCTGCGCGAATACCGCAGAAGCATAGAAAACCCAATGGGTGCATTTGATGAGTATTCCGAAGAACAGCTTGCCGAAAAAATTCGCGCGTCGCTTTCTGCTCCCGTACCGGGCAGAAATGGCCAGCCCATACCGGCATGGCTTGGCAAAGTGCTCGATGAGCGGCTTGGCCTTCTGGAAACCCGCATTGAAATATCGACTCTGTTCTCTCCCTCTCCCGATGTTCTCATGTTTTCCCTGCGCCATAAGGAAACCGGTAGCTTTTCGTATCTTCCCGTTGGCTTTATGGATTCCGTAAGCTTTGAAAGAGACCCTGCGGGTCGCATTACGGGTTCTCCCGATATCGAGGGAATTTCCAAACAGGCTACAAAAGTAATCCGCGCCTACCAGAACATTGAAGAAAGAGAACACAACTGGGTAGAAGTTTTTCTCGGAGAGGAAGCAATAGAGGCAGATCTGCCTTCTGACTCCGACCGCGATATTTCTTACAAAACGCTGTCTTTTGTGGCAACCAAAGTTATGCCGTTCTTTACGAATACCGGAATAGATCGCACGGTTGTCAATGCCCGCGTAAAAGACAAAAAAACCGGAGATGTTTTCATTCGCCGCATAGCCTTTGCCCAGCGCCACGGCAAAGTCCATTTAGATCTCATTCTGGACGAGCTGGACGAGCGTTCACCCTATTTTTCCGGAAAAGCAGATCCACGCGTGCAGACTATTCTGTCCCGCGAGAAATGGCCGGTTGAAATCTGGGTGCGCGAAATGTTTGACGGAGGAGTCGCAGAGGAAATCAAAATTCCATCTGTCGACGCCGTCGAATGGACGAATCCAAAAACCGGTCAAAAAGAAGTCAAACCAGTTGGATCTAAAATTTATATCGGTAGCATTGCCGGCAACGAAGCCATCTTCTATCTCAAAGATTCCCGCGTGAGCGGTGGAGCCACGGGAGATCTGGAAGGTCTTAAATATATGGCTGCTGCCTGGCTGGCTGCCCGCGACTCCATTCCCCTCTACATCTGGAATGATGGAGCAGGAGCAAATATTAAAGAGGGTATGGTATCCCTGAACAGAGCAGGCGAGGGCTTTATGGTGAACACTCTGCTCGGTATGACAAAGCAGGCCGATATTCGCCGCATTCTTTCTTCTCACCCGGACAGACGCCTTCGCGAAATTGTTTCTGAGGTGGACGCAACAATCCCATCACGTTCAAGACCGGGTGCTTCCGTATTTACCGTTGCCGTTGGCGTTGGTTCCTCTACAGGGCTCGACGTATACGGTTCTTCGCAGGCGGCTCTCCAGGTCATGCTCGACACAGAAGAATCGTACCGCGTTCTTACGGGTTCCAATGTAATCCGCTCGGTTACCGGAGAAGATCTCACGAACTATGAAATTGGCGGGGCTCCCGTTCTCGGTTACCATACGGGCACAGTGGACGTGGTTGCTCCAGACAAACTCACAATGCTTTCTACCATCAGCCGAATCCATCGCGTGTTTGGTCCCGAGGAGTCTCTCGGTTCCATACGCCGCCTGGTCGGCCAGGAAGAGCCCGCAGAAGTGGATCGCCTGCAGGTGCTTAACCGTGAGCTCATTGAAACCAATGCCGACGACGGAGTGTTCCTGTCCATAAAGGAAGATTACTATGGATCGGGTTCTTTGATCGGTGGCTTTGTGAGACTGGGTGGCCGTCGCGCCCTTGTCATGGGACCGCGCACCAATCTGGGAATCAGTTCTTTTCCAGCTGTTGTCAAGGCAAAGGAAATGGTTCGCATTGCCCGCAAAACCAATACGCCCAAAATTCTCGTGTACGGGGCTACCTGGTTTCACCGCAACCTTGCGCCAAGCGACGTTAACCTGCGCGCCCGAATTGATCTCACCAAAGATTTGAGCAAGCGCGAAGGCGATGCGCTTTATATTAACATAATCACGGAAAAAACGGGTCTCCAGAGAATTGCTCTAAATTCCAATGCAGATGCCTATATCTTTGTAGCCCGCGACGAAAACGATATTGATGATATTGTCAAGAATACAGCTACGTTTATCGTGAGCTCTCTTGGCGAGGCCTTTGATGTAGCCCAGCAAATGATTGATCTGTTCCATCCCATCAGCACGGAAAATGCAGCGGCAAAAGCAGAGGGAGTCGTGGAGCTGCCAGCAGAGCTTAACCAGCCCTACGATGTCATTGCAAAAGTAATTTATGGCGTGGCAGATCAGGGCACATTCCTGCCGTTCTTTACGTCCATGAACGATCCCGCCTCGGGTCCTGCTCTCATAACCGGTATGGCCAAATTGAACGGCCAGACGGTTGCGATTATAGCAGACCAGCCCATGATTATGGGTGGGGCGCCCGATGCAAGGGGAACCGAAAAGTACAGGATTTTTACGGAAATCATGAACCGCCACAATATTCCCATTGTGATGCTCTCTAATGCTCCCGGATTTGTTCCCGGCTCCAAGCAGGAGAGGCTGCGCATCCAGCAGATTGGGGGCGAATCGCTCGATGTCAATATTGAAGGTCGCCAGCCGGTTGTGTCTGTGGTTCTAAAACAAAATTACGGCGGAAGACAGATTCACGCTTTCAGCAAATTTTTGCGGCCCGGCATTGTCTATCTTGCGCTGCGCGAAACGGTGATGGCTGTTATGGGAGCGTCTGCATCGTTTGATCTCTTTTTTGGAAAAAAATATGCCGAACTGATTTCAGAAGGAAAGCAGAAGGAAGCCGACGATCTGCGCGTGAATTACATCAACGATTACAACGAAAAAGCCGCTGCAAGAAACGATGCCTGGAATACGCATGTTCTCGACTGGCTGATTGCAGACCTTAAAGAGTTGCGACGCCACGTTATTCTGGGTCTCGCGTTTGCATCGCACCGCGCGAAGGCAGCGTTTGGCAAAACGAGCAGCTTTGCTTACAGCGGAGATCTCATTGCCGATATTTTTGCAGCCATGGGCGAAGAGCCGCGCAGAGAATCCGACTCCATTAAACTGAAATCGGGCAAAACGGTTACAGCACAGCAGGAAGCCTCTTTGCTCTCTGGCGAGCTCGAATTCTTTGAGTTGTTGTAACAGTGTAAGGGTGAAGAAATTTTCAAAATATTTTTTTGAAAATGGCCTGATTAGCTAATGGCTATCGTTTTTTTTTCCAGAGAATTTTTCTACCCCCTTCGGGGTAGAGCCCCGCACGTCGTTTTTGCGACTTGGGGCCCCCACATTATTGAACTTTTTTAAGGGATCAACTATTCATTGATAATTTTAAAAAATAAATTAAATGGGTCTCCCTGAATTTTCCGCAAGGCAAATTTTTTCAAAGTTTGCCTAATTGCCAGTCAGGTTTCTTGAAATCAGGCAGGCGCCAAAACGCCCATGGTGGGACAAAGAGAGTAATTCTGCCATGCGAATTCCGGATAAAGTGAGAAGGGGTGGAGAACCAGCCAGTGGCTCTCTCTCTATCCGGATTTGTTCCCGGGGATACCAGTGAGAGAGGCGACCCAGAGCAATGTCACGAGCTGTCGGGTTGTCTGGACCTAACTCCGCGCTGCAAACCATATCGCGTGGATGAGCAGAAATCCATACATGGATCCATTCTGCATTTTCGTGTATCTGAAATTCAGCGAAGCTGTCGGCATAGACAATGGTTCCATGCGTAGAGCCAAGTTCCTTTACCTCAAACAAAACGGGAGAAAAAGGGACGGATGTGGTTCGGCGCAAAGCTTTGTAAAAGGATTCTTTGGCTGCCCACAGCACCCATGGGTTTGATTGCAGCAGGAACTTTTGTTCACGAGCAGAGAATACTCGCTGTATAAATCTGTCTGAGGGGAAAGCGCTGTCGGGATCTTTAAGATCTACAATATCATTCCCCGGAAGGGTTATGTTTTTCAAAATATTCTTTCTCCATGTCTTCCAGTCTGTTTACGACCTGCATGGTTAAATCTCGGTGCGCGCGAATTCCCGTTGCGTCTGTTTTGGGATGAATGAGATCGGACTTAATGTAAAATATCTCTCCTTTTTTGGGGAAATTGCTGTAATGCTTCTGCCCGTCTCCGCGCATGTAAACGCATAAAACGGGGCAGTCTGTATCCAGGTTACTGATGATGCTCCCGATTCCATAGCGCACATTCTGGATATCTATTTTGCCCGTGCGGGTTCTGCCACCTTCTGGAAATATGGTGAAGGGTTCTCCCTTATTGAGAAGAAACATGGTTTTGCGAAGAACTTTATCGTGGTGTTCCTTGCTGCCATTGCGGTCTACGGGTATCGATTTGCCCAAATAGGTGAGATACTTCCAGCGCCAGTTTGTGCCAAAGACTTCGCGCGCGGGCATGTTCCAGGAGAGACTGCGGTAGTTGAAAAAATATCCAATGACGGAATTAAATGCCATGTGAAGAACAATGGAGTCGATCATTGTTAAATGATTCGAAGCAATCAGGATGGGCTGTTTGGAACGAATCATTTCGCGGTATTGTTCGCGCAAATGTTTTAGATCGCGAATGCGATACTTCAGGCCGTAAGCAAGGTATGCCATTACCGCAAAACCGAGGGGGAGTATTACAAGCTGCCCGAGAAACCATTGCAGGAAGAGTTCGGCCTGTTCTTTCAGATTGATTTTTTCGGGCATCTCGTGTTCCATAATGCAAACCCGCCATTGCGGGCACGCATTAGATTTTTGCTTTGATCATTGCGACTGCGTCGCCTATTGTCTGCACTTTGTCTGCTTCTTCGTCTGACACTTCAATGTCGAATTCATCTTCAAAAGCCAGGATTACATCTACCAGGCGGGAAGAATTTACTTCCAGATCTGTGATGATGTGTGTAGAGTTAGATACAGAGCCCAGGTTGTCTGTGTTTCTGACGTATGGCTTCAGAATTTCAACAACTTTGTCTTTAATTTCGTTTTCAGTCATTTTATTCTCCCTGTTTTCGTTTTACTGTTTTTCAGTTTTCCCACTTTCTGTAAATGGTAACACCGTTTACGTCACCAAATCCAAAGCTTGCTTTCGCGGCAATCTTTATTTCTTTCTCAATGCGGTTAACCGCAACGCTGTTCACGTAAGGCAGAATTTCTTCGTGGATATCTTCCGTGTTGAGAGAGCGGTGAACAAAACCATGGGTCATTTGCAGAATGAGAGCGACAGCTTCCATTCCCCCGGCTGAACCCAAGCCGTGCCCAATCATAGACTTGGTTGAGTTTATATGAGGCAATGTTTCGGGAGTTACGCCAAGGCCTACTCTCCAGTTGTTTACTTCGTACGGATCTGCAAATGTACCCGTAAGGTGGCCATTGATGTAATCCAGATCTGTCCCTTTTATGCCGGCATCGGCAACGGCCTGCGCAATAGCGCGCTGCACCGATGTAGCATTGGGAGCGGTCATGGAGCCACCCATTCTGTGGCCGCCACTGTTGAGAGCCGTACCAATTACTTCTGCGTAAATGCGGGCGCCGCGCTTTCGGGCATGCTCCAGACTCTCGAGAACGAGAATTCCGGCTCCGGAACCCGGTACGAAACCACCGGCTGTTGCACTCATAGGGCGGGATGCTTTCTCTGGATCTTCGTTGAATTTAGAGCTCAGCACGCGCATGGCGTCAAAACCGGCCCAGATATTGATGTCTCCACTCTCTGCCCCACCAGCAAGCATAACGTCGGCAAGGCCAAATTGGATGCGGTTGACGGCTTCTACAATGGCTTCGGTTCCCGTATTGCAGGCGCTGGAGTTAGAGCTTACCTGGTTTCCCAGAGCGAGAAGTCCGCCCAGTTTTGCTGATACGGAACTACCCATGATCTGCTCTACAGCGGAAGAGCCTATGCGGCGGATTTTTTTTGCGAGAACGTTGGGAATTATTTTTTCTGCAATGGTATCCATGCCACCCAAACCTAAACCGATAATGGCGCCAGCGTTCCAGTTTACTTCGTCGGTTTTTCTATCGATAATGGGCAGACCGGCGTCTTTCCAAGCATCAATTCCCGCAATGCCGGCAAAAATCATGACTTCGTTCATGGCCAGCAGATCTTCCGATGTGAAATATTCTGAAAGTTTATTTTCGTAGCCGTGCGGGCGGCCACCCACCTGCGCAGAAAAATTATGATCTGCAAGCTGGGCAAAATAGCGAATTCCGCTTTTGCCATCGAAAAGTGCCTGGCGAAATTCTTCTACTGAATTAGCATTGGGGGTTATTGCTCCAATCCCTGTGACAACAACTCTTCGTTTTTCCATATTTTACTCCTGTTTTTCAAATTTACGAAAAATCATGACTCCGTTTACATCGCCAAAACCAAAGCTGGATTTAGCTGCAATGCGAATATCCGCATCGCGCCGTTCTCTTACAATGCTCTTTTCATAGGGGAGAATTTTTTCATGGAGATCTTCTGCATTGAGAGACGCATGCAGAAATCCTTCTTTCATTTGAGTGAGCAGTCCAACGGTTTCAATGCTGCCCGCTGCGGCCAGAGTGTGGCCAATGACAGACTTGGTTGCGTTGACCGGAGGAAGTTCCGATGGCTCTATTTGAAGGGCCGTGCTCCAGTTGGCGATTTCGTATGGATCTGCAAAAGTACCCGTAAAATGGCCATTGATATAATCAATGTCCGCTGCTTTAATTCCCGCTGCTTTTACGGCATCGGTTATGGCACGCTGTACAGAAATGGGATTAGGCGCTGTCATGGAACCGCCCATTCTGTGGCCACCACTGTTTAGAGCCGTGCCAATAATTTCGGCGTAAATTGTGGCACCGCGCTTTTGGGCCGTTTCAAGGTCTTCGAGAATGACGACGCCGGCCCCGGCTCCAGGGACAAATCCGCCAGCTGTTGCACTTAAAGGGCGCGATGCTTTTTCAGGAGTTTCGTTGAATTTGGAACTGAGCACGCGCATGGCGTCAAAGCCAGCCCAGTTAAATATATTGCGCCCCTCTGCACCACCGGCCACCATGCGGTTGGCAAGACCGTGGCGTATTCGCAGGTAAGACATGATGATGGCTTCGGAAGAGGTGGTACAGGCGCTGGAGTTTGTAGATACCTGGTTGCCGAGAGCAAGAAGTCCGCCTACTTTGGCAGACAGAGAACTCAGCATAATCTGCTCTACGGCAGAGGATCCAATGCGGCGGATTTTTCCGGCCTGCACATTTGGGAGAAGTTTTGTATTTACTGTATCGAGAGCGCCAAGATGGGTTCCCAGAATGGCCCCGGTGTCCCAGTGAACGTGATCCGATTTGCGATCGGGAACTTCGAGACCGGCATCTTTCCAGGCATCGATAGCGGCGCGGGAAGTGAGCACCATGAGATCGTTTACGGCGAGAAGTTCTTCTGAAGTAAAATACTGGTCCAGATTTTCCATATAGCCGGTTGGAGAGCCTGCAACCTGCGAATTAAAACCTGCCTCTGCCATATCTTCCTGGCGAGTTATGGCACTGCGCCCTTCGCGCAGAAGACGCGAAAATTCAGATACGTTGTTGGCGCCCGGAGCGACTACTCCGAGTCCTGTGATCACTACCCGTTTGAGCATGTTAGTTCTCGGGAATTGCCATGCCGGAAAGCACGCCACGCACGGCAACTTTGCCAGATTGTTCAATGATCATTTCTGCCTCTACCTGAAGCTTGCGGCGGCGCCAGTATTTCTTTTTGGCTGTGACTATCACGGTATCTCCCGGTTTTACTATTTCCATAAAGTCCGCCTGGGCGTCTGTAAAGAGAGTGAGGTATTTTTCGTCTTTGCCGTCCGATTCTATCATAGAAACAAAAATGCCGAGGCTTACGATGCCAATCTGGGCAATCGTTTCGACGAGAATGACCCCCGGTGTGACGGGATTTCCGGGGAAATGGCCGGGATAAAAAAATTCGTCTTCGCGGAAGGTGTATTTTCCCACTACTTTTTCTGAGTTGAGTTCTAAAATTTCGTCCAGAAAGCGGAAGGGTTTTTGCTGTGGAACCGTTGCGAGGACTTTCTGAATTTCTTCAGGAGTGGCAGAGCGAACATCAGACATAGAGTCCTCCGTTCACGGCCACGGTGGTACCCGTCATGTATGTCCCGGAGGTAGCCAGAAAAACGACTACTTCGGCTATTTCTTCTGGATTGCCCATGCGCCCAAGCGGAATCCGGGAAAGTATTTTTTCCTGAAATTCTGCCGGGATATGGTCTGTCATGTCGGACTGGATAAATCCGGGAGCGACGGCATTGACGAGAATGTTGTATTCTGCGAGTTCCATGGCAGCTGTTTTTGTAAAGTTTTCGATAGCGGCTTTGGTCATGCCATAAATTGACTGCGTGGGGTTGCCCATGCTGCCTACGACACTGGAAATATTAATGACGCGACCCGATTTTTGGCGGATCATGAAGCGCGACAGGCGCTTGGTGAGGTACCACGCGGAGCGCATATTCACGTTAACCGTTTTTTCAAATTCTTCCGGGCTTGCCTTAAAAAGGGGGTTATCGAGAGCGATTCCCGCATTGTTGACGAGAACGTCGATCTGTCCACCGTGATCTTTTTTGAGAACGTCGTAAATGGCGTCCGCACCTTCAAGAGTAGACAAGTCCGCGCCTACCAGAAAGGAGTTTTCAATCTGAGCTGCGACTTTTTCGGCGGCTGCACTGTTTGCGTTATAGTGGATTCCCACCTTAAAACCGGCTTTGCCGAGGGCAACAGCCATGGCAGCACCGAGTCCGCGAGAGGCACCCGTGACGAGAGCGATTTTAGATTCTGCCATGGTTACCCCGAAATATGCTCACCGCCGTCTACGCGAATGAGGGTTCCGTTGATCCAGCCGGCTTCGTCGGTGGCGAGAAGGGCAATCACTCCGGCTACGTCTTCTGGGCGCGTGAGTCTTCCGAGTGGATTGCGCAAAAGAGCAGAGGCAACGAGGTGGCGATTGCCGGGAATAAGGCGCAGGGCCGGCGTTTCGGTTACGCCAGCCTGAATAATATTGGCGCGAACGCCATACGGACCAAGCTCCAGGGCGATCTGGCGGGCGTTGGACTCCAGTGTTACTTTGGCAGAGCTGACGGCTGCATACCCTCTCCAGGCTATTTCGTTTCCTTCGCTGGTCATGCCGATAACGCGGGCGTCTGGTGCAAACAGGCCTTTATCGAAAATCGTTTTTGTCCAGGTAAGCATGGAAGAACCCATGGCATAGATTGTGTTGGCCATGTCTTCGTCTTCAATGAAGCGCTCGTTGCTGTATTCTGCCGGGTCTGCCACGTGGATGAACTCGGCGTTTCCGCTATCAAACAGTTCGTTGGCGGCAGATTGTACCTGCTCAACGGGCAGACCGAGTTTTTCTGCAAGCATCTCTGCAGGAGTTTTGCTTTCTCTCTTTTTTTGTGGTGCTATGAGTTTAAGATTGCCAAAAGCGATGGAGTGCATCAGAAGGCGAATTTTTCCCTGGGGGCCCATGGCTTTTGTGAGCTCCTCAAAGACTTCCTGTAGGCCTTCGGGAGTCAGTGCGTTTGTATTAACGGCCAGAAAGCCATTTCCGCGCGCGCGGATTTTTTCGAATTCTTCTTCGATGCGAGCCATGGAGCCACGGCGGTCGCGGTGTACCACGCATACATTCATGCCTGCTTCGCTGAGTTTGTGGGCAGTAGCGAGTCCAAACCCGCTGGATCCACCGAGAATAAGGGCCCAGTAATTTTTACCTTTGAAGTTCATAATATCTCCTGTGTGTATTTCAATCTAAGGAAGGTTTGCGTCTGGAAAGTTTTTTTTAATGGCCCGCACATTGATAATGGAGCCGGCATTTACTTCCAGATCGGTGAAAAATTTGCCGAGAACGCGGTTGGGGCCAATCTCCCAGACGGTTTCTGCGGCGCCTTTGATTACGCGCATGTTTTGAACCCAGCGAACAGATCCGGAGATCTGTTTGACGAGATTTTCGTAAAACGTGGCGTTCTCGTGGAATGTGCCCGAAAAGTTCGAAAGAACAGTGGCCGCTTTGGCTGTGTCTATATACTCAGAAAAACTTTTCAGATATTCCATGAACTCTGATTCGATGGGTTGCATGAGGGTAGAGTGGAAGGGGGCACTCACATTGAGGTGGATCGCTTTGCCGGCAGGAAATTCTGCAGCAAAGATTTTTTCGGCTTCTTCTATGCCTTCTCTGGAGCCACTCAAGACAACCTGAGCGAGCGAATTAAAATTGGCAAATGTAACGCCGGTGGAGGAGAGCTTCTGCTCTAATCCCAGAGATTCAATGTTGTCGTGTAGAAGGGCAAGCATGGCGCCTTTTCCTTCTGGAACGGCGTTTTGCATGAGTGCACCCCGGCGGCGGACAATCTGGACGGCGTCTTCGTAGCGCAGTGCTCCGGCAGCAACGAGGGCTGAATATTCTCCCAGGCTGTGGCCGGCAAAAATGTCGCCTTTGAGGCCTGCTGTTTTTTCGAGAACGGCAAGAGCGGCTACTTCCATGGTGAGAATTGCAGGCTGTGTGAATTCAGTTAAATTGAGGCGGGGGTCTTCTGTAAAAGAGATTTGTACGAGATCTACGCCGAGTTTTTCGGAGCCGAGGTCATAGATGGCTTTGGCCTCCGGAAACTGTTCATAAAAATCCTGTCCCATGCCGGGTTTTTGGGCGCCCTGGCCGGGAAATACGAGAGCAATCTTACTCATGACCGACACGCTGTTTCGCGCCTGTTCCGTGTCAACTCTAATATGGTATGCGTTTATATTTTATGTACCTTCTCCCAATGCATAAAAATATGTCTCAAAACTTTTTTCTACAACTCGTTTCATCAAGGCCAGGAATAGACCGGCATCCCCCGTTGTGTGGGTTCTATCCAGTGCTTGATAATATTCTAATCGATTTTCTACTGGAATGACAACCGGAGGGAAGCCTGCCTTGATGAGTTCCAGATTCATGATAATTCTCGCGGTTCTGCCGTTTCCATCGATAAATGGGTGAATGCCAACAAACTCAACATGGACAAAAGAAGCAAGTTCTATTGGATGAAAAATCTCTTTTTTGACCTGGTACTCTTTGATAAAGTGTTCCATCTTGGCAGGTACCTCAAAGCCCTGCGGCGGCTTATGCTCAGCTCCGCTTATGATTACATTGATGGTTCTGTACACACCGCTGTTGGCATCATCAATATTTTTAAGGATCAGGGAATGGATTTGTTTGATATTGTGTTCGGTCAAACCCTCATTATTTTGCGCGAGTGCTTCCATAAACAAGATTGCGTCTTTATGATTAATCGCCTCAAAATGTTCTCGTAACAGTTTCCCACCAATAGTGATACCCTCGAGTGCTACTTTTGTCTCTTGCAGAGTAAGAGTATTGCCTTCTATGGCATTAGAATGATATGTCCATTGCAGAACAAGATCTTCGTGGAGGTTTGACAAGATGGCAGGATTCAAAGGCCTGTATGAATCCAGTCTGGCCTTGAGTGAATCTATTTTATTATAATCCATGCTTAATCGCCGACGGTTGTTGATGGCAGTCAAGTAAGTTTAATCCGTTGCTGGTTTCTTGTAAATTATGGTGCGGTGATCATGGTATTCCAACTCCAGATTGTAATGGTTAGAAATGTATTGAATTGTGCGGGGTGTATAAATAAAAATATGGGTTGGATCGCGACGATAATGCCAATGCGTAAAATCAGTGTGGTTGTAAAATAACTGTGTCATGATGAGCAGTCTTCCTCCTGGTTTAAGAATTTCAAGAAGCTGTTCTATTTCGGCAGCGGGCTGGCGAAAATGCTCAAAGACTTCACAACTGTAAATGTAGTCATACTGCTGGTTTCTATAATCGGGATTTGCATAAAAAAACGGATCGTACAGTGTTACCGTGTATCCACTTTCCTGGAGAGTGCGTGCAGCAACGGGACTGTGGCCGCATCCAAAATCGAGGCCCGAGTGTTCCGGATCAAACAGGTCGAGAATTCTGCTGATGAGAGGAGAAATGTACTCTTTGTAGCCGGTATCGTTTACATCGCTACTGTGCTCTTTGTAGCGCGCCTTTTCCTGCTCACTGGTTAGATGGTATCGGGAATCTTTGACGAGGCCCCCGCAAACAGAGCACTCATAGAAGAAATCGTCTTTGTTATCAGTAAGGGGGGAAAAGCAGAGAGGGCAGTCCACGGGTTTTACCTATTGCAGTTTTTTGTAATCGGAGCGCTGTTCTGTAAATCTGTATTCGCGGGACAACGCAACGCGCTCGCCGGAAATCTCTGCATGGAGAGTAATGCTGATTTTTTTTTCCACGGGGGGAATAAAAGGAAACGGCAATAAAAAATGAGCCTTGTTTCCGGAAGGCAGAACCAGCAGCTCTTCCGTTTTGTGGAGAGCATTGCCAACGCGCGGGGCAAAAAGCTGTTTGTACTGGTACAATGAATAATCGGGCGAGGGGTAGCGTTCTTTCCATTGAGAAAGGGTTATGGGTTCGTAGGATTCTTCTCCACTGGCAGTGAGAGCAGGGGAGAACAGGCCAACCGCATCGGGGCCTGTATTGTGGACCTCCACGCGCAGGTAGGTGAGTGGGGGTGGATCGGAGCGGGGCAGCTCTTGCGTGGGATTTAACTGGATAGCCAGATCGGTTATTTCGGACGGGTTAACCCATTCTACTTTCCAGGCGAGTGGGCCGGAACTTTCAACATCTGCCTTGAGTTCCCGCCGAATGGCCGGGTTGCCGCTACAGGCGTTCAGGAGCAGAATGCCTGCGAGGACTAATATTTTCCGCATGTTTGTATGTGTGCTTTGCTTTGTGCGTTGAAAAGCAAAAAAGATTATTTTCCCTGAACCAGATGTTTGTACAAATTAATCTGGTTTTGTCGCAGGCTGGCCTCGCCAGAGTCTATGAGCTCGCGGGAATATTTTTGTGCGAGTTCTTTATTCTGCCTGTAATTTTCAACATATTTTTTGTCGGATATAAGGATATGCGCTGTAAGCCATTCCTTAAGATCAATCACAAGATTCATGGCTTTGCGCTGGTTACCCTTGTCGAATTCTTCTTTTCTCGCTTTAACCTGTTCCACAAATTTTTCGTGCTGCTTTTTGTGGGCAGGCAATTCCGGGAAACCAATTTTTTCCATGAATAGTTCTTCTGTATGAAAATGAACGTCAATATATTCTATGGTATCTTCGATGGTTCTCGCGAGAACGGCAAGGCGCGTAACTTCTGATTCATCCATGGCTTCGTTCATGTCCACAATCATTTTTACAAGCCACAAATGCTGTATATCGATCAGGGGAATGCCGATTTTCATGTTATAACGGGTCCACATTTCCTTGATCTGTTCCAGAATTTTGTGCGTGGTGCATTCAATCGTATTTCCCTTTTCGATAATCTGGTCTAACAAAGCCACCTGGTCTTCGCGTAGTTTTACCGTACCTTTTTTAATTTCGGCTTCAAAAAAGGCGTTTACTTCCGGGAGAATTTTTCGCCGTTTGAAAAAATCGCTGTAACTTTTGTCATCTTTTACAATATGATTGATGAGCCAGTTTTTTAACAGGGTGAAGAGTTTTTCTGCCTGCTCTCTTTTTAGCTCAGTTTTTTCTCCCGCGATTTTTTGAATTGCTTCTATGAATTTAACGTGCGACTTGAGGTGCTCTCCAAAACCGGTATAATGAAATTCGTGCATCATGAGTTCTTCTCCGGAAAAATGTTCTCTGGTATACGAAACCGCCTCCTGCAGAATCTCGGAAAAAATGGGGGGAACTTCCCCTTCTGCACTGTTGTGCAGATGCCATTCAAGCTCCATGACGAGAGCTACCAGCCATACATGCTGTGCGTCTATTCCGTTTACGCCGATGGTTAATTCATAGTGTTTCCAGATTGCTTTAATTCTTTCTAAAACAATGGAGTCCAGTCTATTCGATAGGTAGGGAGACATTGCACCAAATCTGATTGTGCGAGTTGCTCTGAAAAGCAGAATATAACAGCCGTCTGCAAAAATAATATATTGATTCTAATCCTGATTTGTCGAGGCACTCTCATCAAATTATTCGCGAAGCGAACGTTATTTCGAGGAGAATTATTCTGCCGGCAGTTGCAAAACATCGTCGGGGTGAATAAATTTTCCAGTTTTATCTGGATTGAGCTGGTAGATTTCGCGCAACCGCAGCGGCGAACCAAGCTGCTCGCGGGCAATTTTATAGAGGCTGTCGCCCTTGCGAACCGTATACGTTCGCGGCGGCTGTCCTTGTTTCTGATGTTGCTGGTTTGGGCCTGCTCCCTTTCCCTTGCGCCAGTTTTCTTTTTGCAGAAAGCCGGCATAAAAGACAGCCGAGAGCGAGAGAGCCAGCAATATAAACAAAGCCAGTTTTTCGCGGTTCTGGTCTGAACTGGCCATTGATAAAATTTGTCCTTGGGCTACTGCGTCCGAAACCGATTCAGCTGCCTGGAAATCTGCGAGTTCGCGCAGGGTCTCTACACCAAAGACAACTTTTAAGGCCTGCGCCATGGGGGGATTGACTTCTCTCATGATGGAAATCTTTTCTTCGCAGAGATCGCTGCCCGGGGTCGGCATGCGTCGCAGAATTTTGGCGACAAATTTTTTCTGCTCTTCGGATAGTTTTACGCCCTTGAGCATGCACAGAGAGCGGGCATGTCTGTATGGGGGAAAAACGGCGAGATCGCCCACCGTATACAGGGCGCAGTGGTTGGCAAGCAACTCGGCTGCTTTTTCGTCTATTCCTTCGAGTGCTGTAAGCGGTTGTTCTGCAAAATCTTTTTTGGCCATATAGTCTCCTCTGCTGTAATTAAGTAAGCTCTGAAAAAGGTTGCCTTCGGCTCGCTTCGCGTTCAGAGATTACTTAAGTAAAGCCCCTGTTTGTCCGTAACCAGCAAAAAGAAATCTTCCGTATTTTTGCGCGTAATGGACGCAAGCTCGTCTTCTGGTATGTTTTTAAGTTCGGATAAAAAGCGCAGAGTGTGCCGAACATAGCCCGGCTGATTTGTTTTGCCGCGCATCGGAACCGGGGTAAGATAGGGTGCGTCTGTCTCTACGAGAAGCTTTTCGGCGGGACACCGCAAGGCAGCCTTTCTGAGGGCGTCTGCATTTTTGAATGTAACGATGCCGGAAAACGAAACCCAGGCCCCGAGAGCCAGATAGTCTTCAATCTGGACTTCGTCGCCGGTATAACAATGGATGAGCGGTTTTACCTGCGGAAATTCGCGAAGAAGAGAAATGGTGTCCTCGTGGGCATCCCGGGTGTGGATGACAACGGGAAGTGACAATTCATCAGCCAGTTGCAGAAACCTGCGAAAGACCTGTTTCTGCTGTTCCTGCGTTTCGGAGCCGTAAAAGTAATCGAGACCTATTTCTCCAATGGCCGCGAAGCGCTCTCGAGACGCATGCTCGCGAATGAGCCTTTCTGCATCGTCCGGGTTTTCTGTACCGACCTCTGCCGGATGAAAGCCAATGGTGTAATAGACTGCAAACGGGAGGTCTCTTTGAGCAAGCTCTGCTGCAAAGGGCGCAGTAGAAGGGGCTGCCGCAATTTGGATGACAGCAGCCACGTTTTGCTCTTCTATGCCTGCAATAATTTCCTGCTCTGAAATTCCCTTTTGAATGGTTAAATCAATATGACAGTGTGAATCTATGATTGGCTGCATGTGTACCCGAGGCCGGACTTGAACCGGCACGGCTAACGCCTCAGGATTTTAAGTCCTGTATGTCTACCATTCCATCACTCGGGCGAATGAGGCGTCGGCCGGACTCGAACCGGCGGTAGAGCTTTTGCAGAGCTCGGCCTTACCACTTGGCGACGACGCCATAATGCCAGTGTATTTTTTGCAATATCCCGGCAGGAACACTCCGGAACAGCGATACAGGCGGTCAATCTTATTCCTGTTGACTGTTTGTCTCGAGGAGAGCTTGTGGACTCCAATGAAATGGTTCGGGAGAATATATTCCACTCTGTTTTTCGTTTTCTGGGCAGCTGTCATGATTCCAACTACGCTGTTTCTTGGAATTATCCTTATTGCGCTGGCCAGTGTGCTCCCGGCTTCCATAGCAGGATTTCTTAAAGCGATTCCCAGATTCTGGGGCAAGCTTGCCGTGTTTTCTACTTTTTCGCGCGTAAAGGTTACCGGCAAAGATAACATTCGCCATGAACCCGGAATCTTTTTATCAAACCACCAGAGTCCGTTTGATATATACACTGCTTTAGGATTTTATCCGGATGATTTTTTGTTCCTCTCTAAAAAAGAAATATTTAAGATTCCCCTTATAGGTACGGCCATGCGCAAGCTTGGATATATTTCGGTGGACCGTGGCAATATAAGTGCCGCGTTTCGTTCTCTGCGCGAAATTATCCGCCGCTTAAAAGAAAACAACCGGGTTCTAATTTATCCTGAGGGAACGCGCTCAGAGAATCCAGACGAGATGCTGCCCTTCAAGGCGGGCACTCTGGTAGCGGCACGCCAGGGACCTTTTCCGATTTTTCCCGTGGTTCTGTATGGCACTGCCGCTGTTGCTCCGCTCAAGCAGGCAATGACGATTAAACCCGGAGTGATTGCCGTAGATATTCTGCCGCCCATTCCAGTAGACGACCCACTGCATCCTGCTGCGAAGAGTGAAATTCCCGAAGGAGTCAGGCTGGAAAAAATACGCGAAAGAATGGTGGAAAGCTACAACCGGATGAAAGCCATTTATGGCCGTTAACCAGGTTCTGTACCTCTATTTTGATCGTTCTTCGTTTTCTCACTATCCGCGAGAATTTGCCAATGCCTTAGAGCAGTTTCTGGAAGAACTTCAGATTCGTTTGCTGAGAAAGAGCGGCGATTATTATCTGCTCGATTCCGGAAAACGTTGGACGCTCAAACGTTCTGGTGCTTTGCTTTCGCGTGGCGCAACCGAACCAGCCAAACTGCTGCGCCCGCTCACGGTTGGGGGTAGTGTACTAATACGAGAGACGGCGTTTATTCCGAGTACGGATTGGATACGGGAGGTTGCGGATCCGGCTGTCTGCCATTTGGCAAACCGGCCCGTTTGCTGGAACATTTCTCTGGCGGCCCTGCCAGACTCTCTTTCTTCGCTTTCCCGTCTTCCGCTCCGGGAACTTTTTCGCTCTGTCGATTTGCCTCGCGTGCGGGCCCAGGGCGCTTGGGTTGGCCGTCCGGCGGGCCTTATTTCGCTGGCAGAGTGGGCCGACAGAGAGGGTTTATTTACTGAGGAAATTCTTCGGTTTCTGAAAAATCCTGAACGTCCGCTACGCTGGAAAAATTGATTTCGAGGAGCCAATTTTTGTTTTCGTTGCGGAAGACGAGGGCGGCGCCATTGGCAAAGGCGAGTGTTGCTTTATCTTTGTCTTCGGTGATGCTTACACTGGTTGGGGCCTGCTCCGAGAGAAAGTTGTCGGGGAACAGTCGTGCATTGGCGCCATGGCCGCCATCTTCGTCTTTCATCTGGTAGGATATATATTGTTCTTCTGTGAGGGAGCCGAGTTGTTTTACGGGGACTCCCATGCGCTTGGCGAGTTCTGCGAAGGCGCGTTCTGCGTTGCCGCTTTCTTCCATGGCTGTGTAGGCATCGCGGATGGGTTCAATGATGCCCGTGATTTCTTCGCGGCTGTTTTCGGTGAGGTTTCCGAGGAAGGCTTTTGCGTTTTTGGTTGTGTAGGCATTGCGCACGCTTGCGTATGCTGCCTCGGGCGTTTTATTTGCATTTTTTGCGCATGCTCCAGCCAAAACAGTTATGAGTAGAAAGGAAAAAAGACGTTTCATGGGCTATTGTCTGCTTTGGGTTGTCTTTGTCAATAGTTATGCTGGTTGGCGCTACCCGCGCTGGGCGAATCCAGATATTTGTTTTTTCGATAGAGGTGGCTACTGGTCTTTTGTCAATTCACCTGCGGTGGATTTTTTGTTCTTATGGAACCGTGACATAAATTTGATAGTTATACTATTTATGTGCGGTCGTTCCCCCCGCCAACATCGGGGCACTACCCAAAATTTACCTTGGGTAGTCTGCAACGCAGACCAGTTTACCCTGAGCCCCTCGGCTACGCTCGGGATAAACTTAGTATACATTGAGTAGCCCACGGCAGTGGGCGTATCGAGATGAAGGGCATCGAAAGGGGGGGTAGAAAATATATTCTGGCAAGAAAGCCAGACAGCCATCTGCCATTAATTCCGCTCATGGATGGCGGCATAGATTTGACGATACAGGCAGAGCTGAGAGTTGATTTTGTTGTATAAGGTTGAGACGTTCCTGGTGCTTGCCGGCCCTTATATCCAGTGCATGGAACGCAGGGCGATAAGGAATGCACCTGCGAAAAGGGCGGCGGCAAGGTCGTCTAAGAGAATGCCCATGGCTCCCGGTATGTTTTGCAGCGATGACACTGGGTACGGTTTGACTATGTCGAAGATTCTGAACAATAGAAAGGCTGCCGCTACGGCTGTCACGCTGATGCTTACAAAGGAGAGAGTGAGTGCCATTCCTGCGAATTCGTCCATTACCACTATGCCTGGGTCTTTGTTCCCCGTCGCGTCAGCGACCGCCCCTCCTGCATATAACGTGAGTGCCGAGAAGATGATGGCCAGCAGTACAAAATCTAATGTATTTTCCAAAGGCGAATAGATTGCCACGATTATTGACAGGAATGCTGCTGCGATGGATCCCATGGTTCCCGGTGCGATGGGTATGAGTCCCGTGTAGAATCCCGTCGCAATAAATTCTTTGATGTTCATGGATTGTTCTGCGCATTTGCTTTAGTTTTGCAAGTTTTATTCTTTTCCCGTGCTGTCTTGTTTTCTTTTTCCGTACGGTGGCAGCAGCACGTGGTAGTTCCATGCGAGGTATCTGGCTCCCGACATGACCGTGATGATGACGGTTGCCAGTATGAGGTAGTACGGCCATGTTTTTGTGGTTTCGTGTGCGAGAGGTGCCGGTTTGATTGCCTGTACGATGAATATGATCAGGATGAGGATGATAGCTGTCATCTGGAAGGCTGTTTTTGCTTTTGCCAGCCGCGTGGTTCTTAGTTCGCTTCCTTTTTGTATGGCCATGTATCTCATGAGTGTTATGAGCATGTCTCTTCCCACGATGACGAGCACCATCCACAGTGGTATGAGCGGGTCTATGTAGAGGAATACTCCGAGTGCTGCTATAACGAGGAATTTATCTGCCAGCGGGTCGAGGAATCTTCCCAGGGAGGAGTCTTGCTGTAGTTTTCTTGCCAGGTATCCATCGAAGTAGTCTGTCACCGACGCTACGATAAATATTCCCAGTGCTATTGCTCTGCTTGTTGCTGATTCTGAGAATATCAGGAAGTACAGGAATACCGGTATGAGTATGATTCTCATTATGGTCAGAAGGTTTGGCAGGGTGAGCATTGGCCCAAAATTTTTAGCCCGCCTGCTTTTTCAAGCATTGTTTGTTGTGTGCCATATGCCTTGTTCAAACCATGGCTTTACCAAATCTGCAATGACTGCTCTCATCGTTGCACAAAGCGGGTTGCACAAAGCGGGTAGAAAAACAGTTTGACAATGGTATCGACTCAAAAAAGAGATAACGCGTGCCCCCGCAGGAAAAAATCCTACTCCTTGCCGTAGATGACGATCCCGTTATGCTGACGCTCTATAAAAGCATACTGGAAAGAGACGGTTTTGCCGTGTCTGCTGTGGAATCTGCCGAAGATGGAATTGCACTCTTTGAACGAGAACCCTTCCCGTTGTGCATTATCGACTGGATGTTGCCAGGCATAGACGGCGTGGAAATGGTGCAGCGACTGCGGAAACTGCCGGGTGGGGAAGACAGCATTCTCATCATGATTACGGCCAAAAACCAGCAAAAAGATCTGGAGACCGTATTGCAGGCGGGTGCCAATGATTATATCGAGAAGCCGGTTTCACCGGGCCAGTTGCGAGTTCGCCTTCGCATTGCTCTAAAAACTCTGGACGATTTACAGGCTCGCCGGGCAGGAGAGCGAAACTCACGCCTTATGAGCCGCGTCTTTGAAAACAGTGTGGAAGGGATTATCATCACGGACGAAAAAACAAACATTTTATATACCAATAAAGCTTTTGGCACGATTACCGGATTCAGCCTCGATGAAGTTCTTGGAAAAACTCCCTCTCTCCTGGCATCCGGAAAGCATGACGAGAATTTTTATCGAACCATGTGGATGTCTCTCCTTGAAACCGGCAACTGGCAGGGGGAGATCTGGAATAGAAGAAAAAGCGGAGAGATATACCCAGAGTGGCTCAGTATCAACGCTGTCCTCGATGACGGCGGCAAGGTGAGGAACTATGTAGCCCAGTTTTCAGATTTATCGATTCGAAAAAAAAATGAAGAGCGGCTCAATTATCTCGCCAACCACGATCTTCTGACAGATCTTCCCAATAGAAGCTATCTCGTAGAACTGCTTTCACTTGCCATAGAAAGATCAGAAGAGAAAAGAATTGGCGTAATATTTCTTGATCTCGACAGGTTTAAGATTGTCAATGATTCTCTTTCTCACGGAGCAGGGGATCTTCTTCTACAGGAAGTCGCGGGTCGTCTTAAAATGCTGCGCAAAAAATATTCTTTTCTGGCCCGTTCCGGGGGAGACGAATTTGTGCTCGTTCACGAAGAGCTTCAGTCGGCCAGCCAGGTTGCCAACCTCGCATCAGAAATCCTAAATATTCTGAGCCCTGCTTTTTCGATCGATAGAAGCGAACTGTATATCAGCGCGAGTATAGGGATTTGCATGTATCCGGAAGACGGAGCTGGTCCCAAAACATTACTCCGAAATTCTGAGATCGCCATGTACCAGGCAAAGGAGGGTGGGCGCAACCGCTACCAGTTTTATTCTCACGAAATGAACAACCAGGTTTTTCAGCGGCTTACTCTGGAGACTTCTTTAAGAAGGGGGATAGAGCAGGAAGCCTTTCACCTTATGTTTCAGCCCATTATCAAGGCAACCACGGGAAGAACGGTGGGGATGGAAGCGCTCGTTCGCTGGAATCATCCTGATCTGGGGCTTATTCCGCCTTCGCAGTTTATTCCACTCGCAGAAGAGACGGGTCTGATTGTTCCTTTAGGCGACTGGATTTTGAAAACGGCGCTGGGCCAGGCCATGGAGTGGCGGCAAAAGTGGGGCGAATCTTTTTTTATTGCCATTAATGTTTCGGCCAAGCAGTTTTACCAGAAAGACTATGTGCAGCGGGTAGAAGCTCTCCTTCGCGAATCGGGGTTTCCCGCGCAGGATGTAGAATTAGAGCTGACCGAATCCGTGTTCATGCAGGACATTGACGAAACTCTAAAAACTCTGTTTTCGCTCAAGGCTCTCGGCTTGAAGCTATCTATCGACGATTTTGGGACCGGTTATTCTTCGTTTCAGTATTTAAAACGCCTGCCTCTCGATGTTCTAAAAATAGACAAATCTTTTGTCTGGGATATTGGCTCGGCCCGGCAATCTGACGCCATTATTTCTGCGATTGTTTCTGTTGGCCACAGCCTTGAGCTTTCTGTGATTGCCGAGGGCGTGGAGTCGGATAACGAGCGCGCATTTTTGGCACGCGCGGGTGTCGATTTGTTCCAGGGCTATTTCTTTTCCCAGCCTTTAACGCCGGTTGATTTTGAATCTTTTTTTCGTAGTTTTCCTGTCGGTGTCACTAATTAAACATTTGACAGGGATGAAGCCCATGCCTGATAAAGTTTTAATCGATATTATATTTTTGTCTATGCTTTAGGACCTACGTCCACAAATGCGCATATTGCAGCACCACTCTTTGCAGGCGACACAGTTCACCCTTCTTAAGCAGATTGTAATCCATTTAAGCGAACAATATCTGCCCGAAGGGCCCCCTCATTGCATTGACAGGCTGTTTGCAGACTGAGCTTCTACCTTATGAGCACGGCGCAAAATCTACAATCAGAACTCCAGATACTGCAGGGTACGCTGGGTTCCCATGTACAAAATTCTTCAACCCTTGAACAGCTCGATGACATACGCCACAATGCACTTGGCAAAAAAGGTCAAATTACGCAAATTCTAAAGGGTTTGGGAAATGTTTCCCCTGACGAGCGAAAAGAGATTGGTGCTCTGGCCAATTCTCTCAAAGACGAAATTCTTGCCCTCATTGAAAAACGCGAAAAAGAACTTGGTGAGCAGTACTATGCCTCGCTTGCCGAGACGGAAAGGATTGACACGACTATTCCGCCTGCGCAGTTTCCCCGTTTTTTTTATGCAGGTGAGCGGGCCGGCCATCTGCACCCGGTTACGCTTGTGCAGCGTCGCCTGGAACAGATTTTTACTTCAATGGGATTTTCTGTTCTCGATGGGCCCGAAGTCGAGAGCGATTTTTATAACTTTGAGGCACTTAACTTTACAGAAGATCATCCCGCGCGCGAAATGCAGGACACCTTTTATACAGAGAACGGCAATCTGCTGCGCACGCATACTTCTCCGGTTCAGGTGCGCGCCATGCAAAAGCTCGAAGCTCCGTTTCGCATTGTCGTTCCGGGCCGCGTGTTTCGTTACGAAGAATTAGATGCCTCCCATGAACACACGTTTAACCAGATGGAAGGCATGGTGATCGATAAAAATGTGAGTGTTGCCAATCTGCTCCATCTGATGCAGACTCTTCTCGCCGAAATTTTTGAGCACTATGTAGAAGTGCGACTTCGTCCGGGGTTTTTCCCTTTTGTGGAACCCGGCTTTGAGCTGGACATGCAGTGCCTTATTTGCGGCGGCGATGGCTGTCCCGTTTGTAAAAAAACGGGTTGGGTAGAAGTGCTGCCCTGCGGTCTGGTTCATCCCAACGTGATTCGTGCCGGTGGTCTCGATCCCCAGGAATACCAGGGTGCGGCTTTTGGGCTGGGGCTCACACGACTGGCCATGCTCAAGCACGGCATTGAAGATATTCGCCATCTGCAAAATGGAAAAGTGGAATTCATAGAACAATTTAATTAAGGAACACAAATGAAATTATCTTACAACTGGCTTAACGATTATATTGATCTCGAAGGCTTTGATCTTCGCGATTTATCGAACCTGCTCACCATGAAAACCTGCGAGGTGGAGGGCACAGAGCCGCTGTTCCCTTGGCTGTCTCAGTTTTCCGTTGTCCTCGTAGAAGAAACGCAGCAGCATCCCAATGCAGACAAACTGAAAATCTGCAAAGTCAATACCGGGAAAGAGACAATACAGATTGTCACAGGCGCATCTAATGTTCAGGCGGGAAAAAAATATCCGCTGGCACCGGTTGGGTCTGTACTTCCCAATGGAATGGAGCTTAAGGTTGGTAACCTTCGCGGTTACGACAGTTTTGGAATGCTCTGTTCTGCCACGGAACTTGGCTTGGAAGGGATAGCGTTTATAGAGGGAGAGGACACATCTGCCGGCCTGCTCACCCTGCCAGATTCTTTTGAGACTGGCGTAGACATGAGAACCGCCATTGGCGCAAACGACACGATCCTTGACATTGACAACAAATCGATTACGCACCGGGCCGACCTCTGGAGCCACTACGGATTTGCGCGCGAGCTTTCTACTCTGTTAGGCAAACCCCTCAAACGCAATCTGCAGGACTTTACTTTTTCCGTAAGCAATATTCCGGGAAATCATCCCAAAGCATCCATTCAAAATGGTTCTGCGCGGCGTTACTCTTTTGCATTGTTTTCGCAGGCAATGAACACCATATCTCCTCTATTTGTACAGGTTCGCTTAATGGCCGTGGGCATGCGTCCATTAGGCAGCATTGTCGATGCTTCCAATTACACCATGCTCGACATGGGTCAACCCAACCACGCTTTCGATCGGAGTTTTATCCAGGGATCCGTGTCGGTCGATTTTGCGGAGGATTCTGAAACTATGAAAACGCTCGATGGCAAAGAGAGAATTCTCTCCACTGAAATCGCCGTCATTCGCGATGGAAAAAAAGCCGTTGCGATTGCGGGCGTCATGGGTGGAGCTGGTACGGAAGTGAGCAGTACAACAACCGAACTGTTTTTTGAATCGGCCACGTTTTTCAGAAAGGATGTTCGCAAGGCCGTTGCCCAACTGAAGCTGCGCAGCGAGTCTTCCATGCGGTTCGAAAAAGGCCAGGACATGCTTCTCACGGAGCCTGCGATATATCGTTTTGCAGAAATTCTTTCTATCAGTTCGCCTCAATTACAAATGTCTTCTATTGAAACGTTGGATGCAGACAAACCGGCGCGCAATACAATTGAGACGACGTTTACGTATCTGCGCTCGCGCCTCGGCCATCTCGAAATGGATAACGCGCGGCTTGCCGAAATTCTCGGTAGCCTGGGATTGGAAATAGAACACAGCGGAGACAATCTTACCGCCACAATTCCCACTTACCGCTCTGTTCACGATCTTTCCATCCCGGAAGATCTTGTAGAAGAACTTGGACGCATTATTGGGTACCGCGAAATTGCGCCCGTGCCGCTCATGGTTCCCTGCGAAGTTCCCAAAGCCAAAAACAGTCTGCGCGATCTCGAAAACAGACTGCGCGATTTAATGGCAGAAAGTTTCCACTTTAGCGAAGTCTATAATTACGACTTTCATAGCGAAAAAGATTTTATTGCGGACAATCGTTTTGCCGATAAGCCGCTCGCGCTACTGAACCCCATCTCGGCTGACCTGCCCTATATGCGCGTTTCTCCTCTGCCGGGAATGCTGCACAATGTAGAGGCCAACCACAAGGAACATTCGGATCTACGCTTTTTTGAACTCGAAAGAATTTTTATTCCGCAGGGTGGCAAAGAGCTCCCTCAAGAAAAAAAATTTCTCGCAGCTGTTGCAAAGGCAAAAAAAACGGCCCACGAAATGCTCGCATCTCTGTCTTCCCTGTTGTCGCATCTTCTTGAAAAAAACGGACTGCCAAGAGAAAGACAAATCTTTTTGTCGGGGGAAGGTGGAGTTTTTCACCCGGGGCGGAGTGGCTTAATCGCCGCAGAAGGAAACCCGGACAATCCCCTTGTCCGCTATGGACAGATTCATCCCAAACTGGGGGATATGTACGATCTACCTGCGGAAGTCTTTTACTTTGAGCTTTTTCTCGAAGAATTACTTCCGTTCTTTGAAAACCCTCTCAACCGCTACATTCCGGTGAACCGTTTTCCGGGCAGTGATTTTGAAATTACCGTTATGGCTCCCATAACGACTGAGTTTGCGCAGCTGTACAAACTGGCTGGAAAAGCAACGCGGGGGGAAACGGCTGGCAGTGAAACCTATCTGGAAACCGTGGAGTATCTCGATACCTACGAAGGAGAGCAGATCCCGGCAGGACAAAAAGCAGTCTCGCTGGGGGTAGCCTGGAGAAACCGCAAGCGCACTCTGCAAAGCGAAGAAATTAGGCAACTGCAAAACGAACTCGTAGCGCGCTTTGCAGAGGCAGGTTTCCCGCTGCGAAGCTGATGCGGCTCGTTTTTGCAGGATTCCTCACTCTATGTTCCGTTGGATTGAGCGCAGCGGAGCACCCCGTGGGTGAAGAGAGAAAAAAAATCTCCCAACTGGAAACTTTGCTGTCCGAAAAAAAATACGGGGAGGCAGCAGAGTACGGCCAAGCGCTTTCCAGAGAATACCCGGAAAACCACAGCATTCTGTATCTGTCTGGAATAGCCCTTTTGTATTCCCCCTACGAAACGCTGCAGAATCGCGATAAGTCGTTTTCGACAGCTCTGCAGTATTTGCAGAAATCAGAAAAAATATTTTCGCTCACTCCGCTTTCACGAGAAAAATACCAGAAGACACTTTTTTACACGGGTCTTTTATACCAGCTAACGGGAAACTACGATATGGCCATTGGTTATTATACAAAACTTACCGCAACAGATCCGGCCGAGGCAGAGGCCTGGTATAACATGGGTGTTTGTTTTCACGAGAAAGGAAATTTGATTGAGGCGAATCGAGCGTGGCTTAAATATTTTGAAGCACTAAGAATGCGGGAAGAAGATTTTTAATCCTAATAACCTCTGAATGCGAAGCAAGCCGCAGGCAAAAAGTCTCTCCGTGGACTTTACTTTTCAAGCAAAATCCTTCAATAATCTGTCAGATATGTCTCCGGGTTGCAT
>DYPL01000029.1 GCA_020719945.1 Turneriella parva | reverse complement strand
TATGTCTCATGCGGGTGCTTGTTAGGTACTCAAAGCTGTGAGTATGAGACATAATACGGGTTGGGTTTAGTAGGTACTCAAAGCTGTGAGTATGAGACATAATACGGGTTGGGTTTAGTAGGTACTCAAAGCCATGAGTATGAGACATAATCTGGTTGGGGTTTAGTAGGTACTCAAAGCAGTGAGTATGAGACATAATACGGGTTGGGTTTAGTAGGTACTCAAAGCTGTGAGTATGAGACATAATACGGCGGTGTTTGGTAGGTACTCAAAGCCATGAGTATGAGACATAATACGGGTTGGGTTTAGTAGGTACTAAAGCTGTGAGTATGTGACATAATACGGGTTGGGTTTAGTAGGTACTCAAAGCCATGAGTATGAGACATAATCTGGTTGGGGTTTAGTAGGTACTCAAAGCAGTGAGTATGAGACATAATACGGGTTGGGTTTAGTAGGTACTCAAAGCTGTGAGTATGAGACATAATCTGGTTGGGGTTTAGTAGGTACTCAAAGCAGTGAGTATGAGACATAATACGGGTGGGGTTTGGTAGGTACTAAAACCCTTGAGTATGAGACATAATCTGGCGGGTTTGTTAGGTACTAAAACCCTTAAGTATGAGACATAATACGGGTTGGGTTTAGTAGGTACTCAAAGCTTTGAGTATGTGACATAATACGGGTTGGGTTTGGTAGGTACTAAAACCCTTGAGTATGAGACATAATCTGGTTGGGTTTGTTAGGTACCAAAAGCTGTGAGTATGAGACATAATTCGATTCAAACCATGTAATGAGAAATTTACATCGCGATTGAATGAGAACCATGCGCCCACCGCAGCTGAATGGAAAAAGAGTCGGTAGCCACTATTGGGAGAAGACTTTTTTGCTCATTCGATGTTTTGGCCTTTGCCGAGTCTGAATATTCTGGGAGCTTGGAGGCGAAGTACCGAGCGCACAGCGCCCTATGCAGACCCAAACGTTTTCCAACCCATTTTTTTCCTTGGTGTTACCTGGGGAATATTCTTTCTATCAAAATCTGACCGTGCAGACAGAAAGGTTTGACAAACCACGGAGAAAGAACAGCACGGAGTATGAAGACAAAGACCGAAAACGTATTGTCAGGCAGTTTATGGCTGCTCATTCTTGCAGCACTGTCCGGAATAATTATTTCCGGAATGATGATTGAACACCACAACAGCGCGATTGGCCAGGAGACTCTGGCTGACCAGTTCTGCGGGACGGGGGAAGATTCTTCCTGCAATGTCGTGAACAAGTCCCAGGCATCGGAAATTTTCTCTCTACCCACGGCTTTGTATGGATATATCCTTTACGGATTTATTTTTATCACTTCCCTGTTCTATGCTCTCATGCGCGAAAAAATTCTATTGCAGATTGCGCTGTATGGCGCCTTTACTGCCCTTGTGGCCGACATGATTCTGGCCGTCATTGCTTGGTTCGGTCTCAAAGTGTTTTGTCCGCTCTGCAACATGAGTTATCTTTCGACAATCCTCATTTTTGTAAGTGCCGGTACGGTTTACCATCGCCAGTATGGTTTCAATTTGCGGCATCTGATTCCTGATTTTTCTTGGAGTACTAAAAAGCCCGTATTGCTTATTGGTCTGCTTGTCGGGATTGTTCTGGTGCCGGTTTCCGGTGGTTTTATTTTTGCATCGACGCTTTCCCAGCCAGGCATGGAAAAAACGGAAAGCGGACAAAATCTCGACGTAAGATTTAAACAGGCGTTTCAGGAGATCTACGCTCGCTATAAGGCTTCTCCTGAAATAGCCTTACACACGGCCTCTATGGAATCGTTTGGTGCCAGTGAGCCTGTTCTCGAAATAGTAGAGTTTGCGGATCCACTTTGTCCCCACTGTTCCAAAATGTCCCTGCGCCTGCATTCTTTTGCTGAAAAGCATCCGGAAACGGTTCGCCTTGTATACGCCCATTTCCCGTTAGACATGGATTGCAACAAGCTGATGTCGCGGCAGCTTCACGAAGGAGCCTGTCTTATTTCCCGCTCCATGTGGTGCGCCGGAGAGCAGAACCAGTTCTGGGCTTATACGACTGTTCTGTACGAGAACCAGGAATTTTATTCCCTGAGCCATTCCCGCGAAGATCTCAAATCTATCGCAGTTTCTAAATCTCTAAATCCGGTTTCCTTCGCGCGCTGTCTGGATTCTTCTTCTGCTAAGAGAGCCGTAGAAGAAAATCTTGTTCAGGCTGCGAATGTTCCCGTTCAGGGAACTCCAACTCTTGTCGTGAATGGCAGGCTTTTTCCCGGTGTGCATTACGAAATCATAGAATACATGCTCGAAGAACTTCTGCAGGAAGAATCCCGGGAACGCTGATGGCGCTCATGGAAATTCGTTCCGATTTATTGAACAAAAAAAATCCGGATGAAAAGCCTCGTTTGTTCCATGACTCTTTTAGAGATTTCTTTTTGCACGTTTGGCTTAAAGGAGAGGGCCCGGAGGCGGAGCGTTTCCAGATTTCCTGGAAGAACGACGCAATTGAATACCGCAATGGCCATATCAGTACGGGTTGTTTTGATGAAGGTACCCGTGGTCTCGGCGTTAAGCGCTCTCCCGTTATGCGCTTTGAGGAGAGGGTAGACGAGGCCATGGTGCGCCGTATTCTCCCCGTTCTTTCTGAAAGCACGAATGAAACGGTTTGCTGGGTTGCAGCCGTTCTAAAAAAGGCCACCAACCATGAGAATTGATGGCAATACAAAAGTCTATGGCATAATCGGAAATCCCGTGAGCCATTCTTTTTCTCCCGCGATGCACAATGCCGCGTTTGAGGAAACCGGCTTTAATGGCGTATACGTGCCTTTGCCGGTAACCGATCCTTCCCGGCTTGGCCATGCACTCGATCAGCTTTCTATTGCCGGTGCCTCTGTCACAATTCCCTGGAAATTGCATGCCCTCAGAATGGCCAAAAAAAACGATCCGGTGGCAAGGCTTTCTGGAGCGGCCAATACTTTGTACCGCGATTTTTCCGGTGCATTGTGGGCAACCAACACGGACGGGTATGGTGCTGTTATGTCCTTAAAAAAAGAGGGGATAGATCTGACAGGAAAAAAAGTTGCTATATTAGGAGCCGGTGGATCTGCCCGTGCGATTGTGGCTGCACTGCTTCCAGAGTTACCGGCAGAAATAATTGTCGCTGCGCGCCGGGAAGATGCAGCACGCTCTCTGTTGCAGAAATTTTCTGGTATGGTAAAATTTTCCCTTCTGCGCTATGCCGGTTTTTCCCATGGGTTTGTCGACAGCGATATTATTATTCACACCACTCCCGCAGGAATGAAGGGTGGGCCAGCACCGGATGAAATTGTGATTCCCGTGAATACACTTCGACCGGGACAGGTTATTTTTGACATTGTGTACAATCCCCACGAAACTCCGCTCATTCGAGCTGCACTCGCAAGGAGTCTCCATGTCGTGTATGGAAATAGAATGCTGTTGTACCAGGGCGTAGCGCAGTTCGAAATTTTTACCGGGCTCACGGCTCCCGTACAAGCCATGGAATCGGCGCTAGTGCGCCAGTTAAAGGAACGCCATGGCCCGTAAAATGAAACAAGAGAAACGCGAACTGACGCGCAAGGTTGCCTTGATTGGCTTTCGCGGAATCGGAAAATCCAGTCTTGCCCGCGAGCTCGCGGCTCTGTTCTCGGCTGATTTTTTTTCTCTCGATGAAGAGATTGAAAAAGCAGCCGGGCAAAGAATTGACGACATTGTGAATTCGGAGGGTTGGGAAGGATTCCGTGCACGCGAAAAAAAAATGCTGCTCCAGTTTGCCGAAAAACAGCAGTTCTTTATTCTGGATACCGGCGGTGGCATTGTAGAGGGTGAAGATGCGGAAAAGCTTGACGCATTGCGCAAATTTTTTTTTTGTATTTATCTGCACGCTCCGGATGAAGAGATTTTTTCCCGCTTAAAGGGTTCTAAAAAAAATCGGTCGCGCCCGGATCTGCCGGGAGGAGTTGCCGCTCTGCAGGAAATTCTGGACAGAAGAAAACCTCTTTACCGCAAGGTTGCCCATGCCATGGTGGATGTCTCTGACTGTTCAGTCAGAGAGGCAGCCGCCAGAATTGTAAAACTGATGAAACCGTAGCGCTTGTTCGTTTGGAATACTATAACCCCTGAAATTGTTTTAGAGGTATAGGAATTGTTGATAAAACCGAAGGAGAAAAATATGTTGAAAAAAATGTTAATGATGGCTACAGTTCTTGCAACCAGTACTTCTTTTGCTCAGAATTTTAATGAGAGCATGCTTGGAGACGTAGAAGTTGTTTCCAGCGAAAATAAATCCGTTCCGCCCGGTTTAGAGGGCAAAACGAGAATGTCCGAAGATGATCTCGCAAAAAAGAAAGAAGGATCTTTCCCCGGTGGACTTCCTTTGATCAGTTATGACAGTGATATGGGCTTTGGTTATGGCGTGCGCGCTTACTGGACCGTAAACGGAGAAAAATCGAATCCCTTCTTTGCCTACTCTCCTTATCTCCACCAGATTTATATTCAGTACTTTGCTACAACCAATGGAATCCAGTACCATGTGGCAGACTGGGATGCTCCCTATTTTCAGGGAACGCTGTACCGACTGCGCGCCTCGGTTGCTTACGATCGCAATAAGTCCGCCAATTACTTTGGAGTGGGTGCAGACACCATGAAAAATCTCGTGAGCCCAACCGATAGCAAAACATACGAAAAAATTTCAGACTACAATGAATCGCTGCGCGAAGTTAATGGTGGCAACGCCAACTCGTACTACAATGAGTACGACTACGAAAAGCCTCTCGGTAAATTTTCCGTGGAGCGGGAATTCTTAGGCGGTTTGCTAAGACCCCAGTTAGGCGTCATGTTTACTCATACGACGATTCATGATTATACGGGAGAGACCATTCCTTCTGCCGAAAATTCTGCTACAGGGAAAGAGGAAGCCAAGTCGGCATCTACTTTGCTCAACCTCACAAAGCCACTTGGGTACCACGGCGGATTTGTCAATACGGCTAAAGCCGGGATTGCCTTTGATACGCGCGACTTTGAACCAGATCCCAACAATGGCATTTTTGTCGACGCTGTTGCAGAAGTGTCGGGAAGAAGCCTTGGTTCTGATTACGACTTTCAGCGTTATACTGTATCCCCACGCTTTTACTTTTCGCCCATGGCATCCCTCGTCGATCTCGTTTTTGCGGGCAGATTTGTATATTCCACTATAGACGGAAAAGCGCCCTTTTTTGCTTACAATGAAATTGGCTTTACAGACGGCAATAAATACGGCTTGGGTGGATACCGCACTCTCCGGGGATACGCCCAGGATCGCTTTGTGGGCAGAACCAAGAGCATGCTGAACTTTGAAGCCCGCTGGACCATGTTTACGCTCACTCCTGGGAGCCAGTCGTTTGCTTTTATTCTGGTGCCCTTTGTAGATTTTGGCCGCGTCTTTGATGCACCCTCCGATTTTAATCCAAAGGGCTGGAAGCAGGGACAGGGTGCTGGATTGCGCATTGCATGGAACCAGTCCGTGATTATTATGGCGGATTATGGAGTCTCGGAAGAAGGTTCTGGTTTGTACATTAACTTCAACCATATTTTCTAAGGATGCTCCAGGAAATATTCATTAAAGATTTTGCGCTGATCCGCGAACAGCGCATCAGCTTTGGGCCCGGGCTCAACATTATAACGGGCGAGACGGGGGCAGGCAAGTCCGTTATTCTTGGCGCTCTCGCCCTCGTGTTAGGGGCCCGTGCTACGACGGATCTCATTCGCTCCGGTGCGCCGCGCTCTGTCGTCGAAGCCGTTTTTAATCTTCCTGAATCAGAACAAATAAAAATGGTTCTGGAACAGCATGGACTCTACGACGAAGAAGAAGAACTGTTGACGATTCGGCGGGAAATCACGACTGAAGGCAAGGGGCGTTCCTTTGTAAATTCGCGCTCCGTGTCTTCTGCCGTTTTGCGCGACGTTGGGCGCTATCTTGTTGATATTCATGGACAGAATGAACACCAGAGCATTTTGCAGGTAGACACGCACAGAGCCATATTAGACCGTTATGCCGGAATAGCTGCGGATGTAAAAAGCCTGTCGCGACTGCACAGAGAGCGGGAAGAAACTCTCGAAAAGCTTGAATCTGTAACGTTAGACGAGACAGAAAAAAACCGCAGGCTCGAAATCCTGACCCATGAAATCCGGGAAATTGAAAAGGCAGAACTTGCAGATGACAGAGAACTCGAAGAACTTACGGAGCAGGAAAAGACTCTTGATAATGCAGAATCTATCTTAAAAGAATTGTCTTCTGTTTATGGGGTTCTCCAGGAAAACGAGGAGAGCATTCTTTCCCAGCTGTCGCGCGTGGAAAGATTGCTGGAATCTGCAGTAGAAAGCGATCCCTCTTTGAGCCCTCTGCTGAATTCTTTGCGCGAGGCCTATTACCAGTTAGAAGAAACTGCAAGCAGCGTGCGAAGTCGCGCGGATCGGGTGCTTGTCGATCCTGAATCTCTATCCATGGTTCGCGATAGAATTGATTTGCTTAATTCATTGCTTCGAAAATATGGGCCGCGCATTTCCGACATTCGCGAATATCTCGAAAAAGCGCGCCGGGAAATAGAAGGTATTGAACTTTCTGGCGAAGAGGAAGAAAAGCTCAAAAAGAGAATAGCAGAACTTGAAAAAGAACTCATAGATCGTGCTCTTGATATTTCTAAAACGCGCAGAAGCAGAGCAAAAGAGTTGGAAGAAGCAGTGCAGCGCGAACTGGTTGATCTTTCGATGAAGGATACTCGCCTGCGCCTTTCCATTAAATGGGAATATTCCGAAAATGGAGTTTTCCCGGATCCGGAAGGATCAGGAAGGCGCTATGTGATCCATTCGCAGGGCCTTGATCTCGTGGAATTTCTTCTGGCCTCTTCTTCCGGTGAAACGCTGCGTCCCTTGCGCAAAATTGCTTCCGGCGGAGAGATGAGCCGCATCATGCTGGCTCTTAAAAAAGTCATCATTGAATCCGATCCCGTGTACACGATGATTTTTGATGAAGTAGACGCAGGTGTAGGCGGAGGCGTCGCAGAGGCTGTCGGCAAAAAGCTGGCTCTGTTATCTGGTAAAGCGCAGGTAATCGTGATAACGCATCTTCACCAGATAGCGGCTCTTCCTGGTGCCACAACCCATTTTAAGGTCTCCAAAGATTCGGAAGGAACGCGCATTGCAAGGCTAACACCCGATCAAAGACTATCAGAGGTTGCAAGAATGATAGCCGGAGAAGAAATCAGCCAGTCTGCTCTGGAGCATGCCCGCAGTCTGCTGTACCCCCATGGTTGAAATCTACTGGGATTTTGCTCCCGTATCTGTTTTTATTGCTCTTGCCTTGGCAGCTTTCCTTTTTGTATTTCACAGAAATCTTCATTACGGAATTTTCCTTGTACTGGGATTTCTGTTTGCTGTGGGCCCGGGGATTCGCTTGCAAAAACACCACCCAAAACCATTTGGCTTTGTTTTAGATAATTCTTGTTCCATGACTCTTCTGCTGGACCCCCTACCGCAACAGAATCCTGCCATTCCACTGGTAACCGCATCGGGTCTACCGTGGAACCGGGAAGATCTGTGCGTGTATCCAGGCGAACCGGGAAAAACAGATTTTTCTGACAGCACTGGGCAGGGAGAAACAAAGGCAGCGATTAAGGCACCGGGCGCCGTGTTCTATGATTTTCACGTCCCTTCTTCCTGTTCCGACCGCTGTGCTTTGGCATTTTCCTATGTCGTGCAAAAGCCGCAGCGAATGCGAGTCACTCTCGATGGCATTGTGCAGTCAGAGAAAGGGATACTTGGGAATGGGTTCGAAATATTGTATGTCGATACCAAAAACATCCAGGAAGGAAATGCAGTACTCGCAGTAAGTGCTGAGTCTTCCGTATGGACTGATTTGAAAGCCGTTCTATTAGTTAGAAAAAACGAATATTTCACTCGTCCGGAAGTGGGCGGATCTGCTCTCTGGAATTTTTTTAACGCTGCCGGAGAATTTGGAATCCGGCAGGGGGCTACAGCAGATTTTATAGTTTCAGAACTGCCTTCCTCGTCGGCGGGACAAAAGCCGTCGCTTACGGTTTCGTGGGACTCTCCCGCTGGCTGGAAAAAAACAGGCGAAAATCTTTACATCAAGGAAAATCTCTATTGGCTAAACCTTGAACGAACCAAAGGGATTTTTGCAAAACGGCAAACGCTTGACCAGGGAATTTCGGATTTTCTTTCAATTGCTTTTCCGGTCGTGGGAGATTATTATGGCGGGGAGGCTTCTTTGCTCGAGACACTGCAACCGGCCCGCTCCAATGTTCAACCTTTGTCCATACTAAAAAGGGAAGAAATCGAGACAGGAAAACACAGAATCCTGCCGGGCATTGAAAATCGCGAGAGGGTTTCCGTTGCTAAGTATTTAATGGGGAAGAAAAACTTTCTCGTGCAGGACGATGCTCAGAAAAAAACGTTCTATCAGTATTCTCTATCATTCTATTCCCCGACAATTCTATTGTTCTTTTCGTTTTCCGTTGTTTTGGGAATTCACCGCTGGTATTTTTACACAGGAACAGGAATATCCCGGAAAACGAGTCGGTAATTATTTTTTCCCGACTCATCCTGCGTAATCTGTAGATCGAGAAATGGACTTACATCGAGAAATATTTTTTTAACAGGATTGTAGAATACGCAGTGGCCAACAAGTGGCTGGGTTTTATCGAGTAGTTCGTGAATTGTATCGCTTTGCATCTGAGTAGGCAAAAGAATTTCTGTAATGGTGTGAAAAACTTCTGTTCCTGACAGAGAAAGCTGCCTGTGTCCCGGTTCCGTGATAAAATAGAATCCATAATGCTTTAAAAAATCAAGATCGATCAAAATGCTTTCGAGAAAAAATTCCAGAGAAATAATCAGACTTTCGTGATCGGTATTTTGCAGCTGGTCTTCCGTATATTTTTTTTCAAACTCGTACATTCGGTACAGATTGTCTTTATGTCTATACAACACTTCTGCAAGGTTCGGAGCCAGGGGAAAAGCCTTAAGGGCCCGAATCGAGGCGAGGGCGGAAAAAGTATTCTCAAGGAGGGAAAACGTATCGCGCCTGTCAAACAGGAGGTTGCGAGGAAATTTCATGAAACGGTAGTTCGCAAGAATCAGGGCTCCGAGGTAGGCAAGGATGGATGAAAATAAATGGAATAAAGCAATCGTTTTATCGCGGAAATATTCTGCGTTATCTTGAGCAGGTAGAGAAGTGAGGTTTGCGTAACTGCGCGCTATAGGGTATGGGTAGCGCGATAAAACCATTTCGGTATCCAGTATGCTCGAATTTAAATCTGGTACGGAATTCTTTTCTACGAGTTTATTATCGGGGCTGCCAAGCAGCATGTAACTGGCCCAGAGAAGATCGTTTGTGTTATGTTTTGCATACCTGTTTAATCTTGTTTTTTGAAGCGCACTGCCAATAGACATGCCCTTGAGAATATTGCGATATATATCCATCGTGAATTCCAGGGTTTCACGAGAGTCTGGTATGTCCCAGTTTGTGCCAATATAACTGGTACTTCCAGAATGAATGAATGCAGCAGCAAAACGGGTGTGCCACTGTCCCGCTGCAGAAGTTGTTGTAACAGCACTCGAGCAGGAATTGGTAAAATAGAGAAGAGGGGTAGATCCACTGTTGTGAATTTCTCGCGCATGAAGAATTTTATCGGCATAGAGAACCCACCCGTTCTCCCCGGGTGTACCGGAAAAATGAAAATGCCCGGCATAGTGGATAATGTCTTTACCGGGAAGCGCATTGAGAAGGGCCAGTTTTGTTGCTGATTTTCCACCAATCAGTTCCACGTTTATTTGATTGGTTGTTGCTTCTTCGTTGAGATATTCAAATAAAGTTTCACCTTCGCGACGGGCCCATTCTAGGTCCTCTGCGGGATCTGCGATGATGAGAACGTTAAGCCTTGTTGGTACCAAAATTGCCGAGTCTCGAGTCATTTGTCCTTTGATTATTTTGCCTACAGAGAATTTTTCGAGGAGAAAATTTGATCCGTCGTGGAGTAATTCATAGGGAATAACAGAAAGAGGAGGGGCTATGTGAAACAGGACAGAAGAATCGGTGGTTTCTCGGATGTAAGACTGGATAGATTCTGGAAAGAACTGTCGATAGAAGGAATACCCCGCCTGGCGAAGTCTTGCGGAATGCGGAAAGGATAGTCCAGAAAAAGGTGTTTCATTAAAATCTGAGTGCATTTCGGCAACGGAATACATATTGCCTGCAATGCTTTGGAGTTCTTCGAGATATTCTGCAATTAAATCATCATCGGTACGGGAATACAAACTTTCGTCTGCAACAAGTACAGGATTGGAAACCGAATTATTTTTAATAATGTTAAATACATTCGTGTTGCCAACCCTGTCGACAATAATAGTGGTCATTTTAACCTAAGATTTCGTCTATTATTTTGGCGTACATCTCCTGCACGACATGCCTTTTCAGCTTCATCGTGTTGTTTAGTTCTTCCCCTTTTTCGAAGGGCTTGTTGAGTAAATGAATAGCCGTAATTTTTTCGTAACTCTTAAAACCGTTTGCTGTAGAAACGAGCTGCTGCACTATTTTTTTATAGTGAGTATGAACCGCTTCGTTGGCTGTCATCTGAGCGAGAGAATCCGATGGAAGATTATTGGCCTGGCAGAATGCGCGCAATTCTTCCTCGTTAGGCACGAGGAGAGCACCGAGCGTTTTTTTGTCCTGGCCTACCAGCATCACGTGATCAACTAACGGATGCTCCTTGAGTTTGTCCTCAATGGGGTTTGGCTCTATATTTTCGCCACCAAGAAGAACAATGGTGTCCTTGCTGCGTCCGACAATAGACATCATTCCTTTATCGGTAAACTGCACCAGGTCCCCCGTATTGAGCCAGCCTTCTTTGTCTAATACCTCGCCCGTCTTTTTCGGGTTTTTGTAGTAACCCTGCATAATCTGAGGGCCGCGCACAAAAAGGGTACCGCGACTTCCGGGAATAGCTGTAACGTCGTTGCCATCGGCGTCGATGATTTTCCCTTCTGTTAGAGGGATCAGGTGGCCCACCGTTCCGGGAACAATGTTGTGTTGCTGCCTTACCGAAAGAACGGGCGTAGTTTCCGTAAGCCCGTATCCCTCAAGGATATTCACGCCAACGGCAGAAAAGAATTCGTCTATATAGGCGGGCAGGGCTCCTCCTCCAGAGACAGAGCCGCGCATGGATCCACCCGTGGCAGCCCGTACTTTTTTGAAGACGAGAATGTCGCCAAGCAGGTAAGGGATGTAGAGAGCAGCGAAAACAAAAGCCGATACAGACTTGTGCAACAAGGCGGCAAGAGGCGAGAGTGGAACAAATACTCTCTCTTTTCCGGTGAGAGCATTTTTAGCTTTTGTGTAGTGAATAGCAATGTCTTTAAAAAAGAGAAATAATTTCTCTTTGCCGGATTTCTTTACGCCAGCAACAATTTTGTTGTAAACACCTTCCCAGATTCGTGGAACCGCGGGTACAAAGGTTGGTTTTACATTGCGGAAATCTTCTCCAATATTTTTTATGTCAGTGTACGTAATAGAGGCTCCTGCGACAAAGAAAACATATTCAATGATGCGGCCAAACACATGCCAAGGTGGCAGCAAGGTCAAGCCCCGGTCTGTTTCGTCGGCCTTAAGATATTCCGGCAGTATATTGAGTTGGGAAGCAAAGTTGGCCTGCGTGAGAACGACACCTTTGGGTTCTCCGGTTGTACCAGAAGTATAGACTATTGTGGCAATATCGGCAGGTTTCACTTTAGCAATGCGCTTTTCAATTTCCTTATATTCTTTAGCGTTTTTGGAAACGAGCTCGCGGCCTTTGGCAAGCAGATCACCAAGGGTATAAACCCCGCGCTTTTTTTTTGTGCTCAGGTTTAGATCGAGTACTATCCATTCGTTGATTTTTCCCTTGTGCTTTTTTAGACCTATTTTGATTTTTTCGATTTCTTCCTCAGTTGCTACTATCGCGCGGTGGCTTTCGGAGTGAGCTAAAATAAAGCCGAGTTCGTCGCCGGTGCTGTCCGTACCACGGGGTACATCTGTGGCCCCAATGAGCTGGATGGTAAAGTCGCTGAGCAGCCAGTGGTAACCAACGTCTTCGATGAGAGCTATTTTATCTTTGGGTTTTATTCCCAGAGAAATGAAGGCGGAAGCAAGAGCGATTGTGTCTGCTTTGAATTCTGCGAATGTTATTTTAGTAAAATCTTTATCTTTGCCGATACGGAATTGAATGGCTGTGTGGTTGGGGAAGCGGTCAAAGTTTTTGTAGATAATTTCGGAAAGTGTCTGGTGATTTGTCATGTCTGTCTCCCTGTGAAATCTAATTGCTCTAAACTCCCTGCAGGAATTTTTTCAGCGTATTGACGAGCGTATCTACTCGCGGGAGAAGTCGTCAAGAGAAAAATTATGATACAGCTTCTGTTAAAGCTCTAAGCAAATCTTCGCGCAGTACCGGTTTACTGACATAGCCAGATGCGCCGACCGATTTTGCTCCATCGAGATATTCGGAATCAGAAAAGGCACTCATGACAATAATAAATGTCTTTGCGTCCTTGTCGCGTATTCTCCTGGTTAGATCTAATCCGTTCATTTCGGGCATGTGTATGTCTGTGATAATGATATCGGGATGAAACTGCTCGTACATCTCCAGAGCAATTTTGCCGTTTTCGGCGAGGTGCACTTCCTTGAATCTTCGGGTGAGAAAACGAGTCATGCTGATGCGAATGTCCTCGTCATCTTCGACATACAGAACTGATTTCTGCGAAAAATCTGCTTCAGGCATTTTCTACCTCAACACGATTTCGTCCGTTTGTTTTTGCAAGGTACACAGCAGCGTCGGCCCGTTCAAACATGGCCTGTTTGCTTTCTCCTTTTCTGAGCGTGGCTATACCAAACGAGCAGGTGATGGTCTTTACAATCGAAAAGGTATGCTCCTCGACGGTCTCCCGAATTTTCTCTGCAAGTTTGCGTGCGCAGTCTAAATCGCAATCGGGAGTGAGCACAATAAATTCCTCTCCGCCAAAGCGGGCAAAAATATCCGTTTTCCGGATATGTTCGCGAACCAGGCGGGTAAGTTCAATGAGAACGGAATCGCCTGCGGAATGGCCATATGTATCGTTAACCAGTTTAAAATGATCTATGTCAAAAATGATCATTGTCAGAGGGTTGCCATAGCGCTCATGCTTGACAATCTCCATGGACAATTCCTGTTCATAAAGTTTTCGGTTGGTAATTCCAGTGAGAGGATCTGTAGTAGATAGGGAGCGATAATGATCTTTTTCGGCAATCAGATACGTAACGTCAGTAAAGAACAGAATATAGCGGTCTTCATTGGGTATGGGAAAAAAGTGAAGTAGAAAGGTTGTCGTTTTTTCTTCCGGGCCGCAATGTATTTTAAGCTGCAGATAATGTTCTTCGTCGTAATCATCTTTGCGGGCATTAAACCATTCAGAAAAGGTAAAGGGCAGAGAGTCTATACCATGGCTTATCGGGACAAAAATGGAATCGAGAGTTTCGTGCATGGATCGAAACTGCTCATACGATTCCAGATTTAAAAAATTGAGGAAGGAATGGTTCATGTATAAAGGAAAGATCCCGTCCGAAATAATGATATAGGTGGGATTTTTATCGAGCATCAGCTGGATAAGAGTGCGCTGGTGTTCAATTTCGCGATTCTGGTAAACAATGCGGGCAAAGCGCGAAACAACCATGAGAAGTTCATTTTTGTGGAAGGGTTTTACAATATAGTCGTTTATGCCAATATTGATTGCTTTCAGCAAAAATTCTTCGTTAGAATGGGCGGTAGAGATAATGATGGGAATCTGGGAATCGTGCTGGCGAATTTCGAAGGATAGCTGCAGGCCATCGAGCCCGGGCATGTCAATATCGGTAATCACCATGTCTGGCTTTGTTTCCCGGAATTTCTGGAGGCCATCGATTCCATCTACCCCCACAATAATTTCTCTGGCTTTTTTCCCCAGCATGGCCTGCAGAATCATTACGGAATCCGCATCGTCTTCTACAATGAGGATCCGCATTTGCGAAAGAGCGTCTTCGGTTTTGTTAAAATAATTCTCGAATTTTGTTTGTTTATCCAAATTAATCACCCTTCATGATATCAGCCATTGTGACGCCGTCATAAACTTTGTGACGTGCAGAAACGATAGAATCAAAAATCTTTTTCGTTTCTTTCATAAAAATATTTTTTTCAGAGTAGGCGGGGATCTCGTAATCGGATGGATCAAATTTCTCAAAGAGGGTTTTGAGAGAGATTTCCTGCGGCGGTTTTCCGAGAATGTATTCTTTTTTGTCAGTGACAATGGCGAATTTAAGCGCTGTCAGTTTTTCCATTATGTAATCGAGTTCTTCGTGGTCGTTATTGCAGATTTTAAGCAAATCTTTTTCTGCGACTTCGCCTTTCCCCTTCACAAAGGAAGACGCGAGAGTGTACACTATATGGAACCCGTACCAGATCTGCTTTTTTGCGATTTCGTTTTCCAGTTTTTTGGCGGACAGGCGGATGACGCCAGGATACTGAACAAGAAAAGCGATGACTGCGCCATACAGCATAATGAGAATCGAAGTATAGACGAGCAGTAGAATGAGTGGAATAGCTGCGAGCGTTCCGTACAGGGCAAAAGTTCCGGAAGAAAAACCTTCGACATAGTAACGGAACACGATGAGGAACACAACCCAGATAATGGACGTAGTAGCGGCGCCAATGGCAGCGGCCTTATACGTGACATGCGTATAAGGGAGAATGCGGTACATCAGGAAAAAGAGAATCCAGATTACAACAAAGGGAAGAATTACGTTGCCTGTAGCAGAAATGAGTTTTCTCCAGAACGGGGCTTTCTGGACAATTTCCAGAGACAGGTTTTGGAGATTGCCGTTTTGGATGGGATTGTGGTTGGCCAGAATGCTGTAGTTTTTTCCGACCATATAAATCTTGTTTCGCGCAGAATCCCATGCAATTTCGGTAATATCAGATTTGGTGGCATTGCGGATTTTATACCATTGCAGGCTCCCGTCCGCATTGCGTTTGGAAACGCGCACCTCGCCGCGCTCTCCGGCTACAATGTAATTGTCCTCGGAAACAATAACGGCGGAGCGGAAGTCAAAAGATTGAGCCATGATATGCTGTTTCCAGGTGGCCCCTCTGTCTGGCGACGTGAGTAAAAATCCGGATTCACCTGCAACGAGAAGAAGGTTGCCGTTTACGCTGATGCTGCGCAGATTGACAGGTTTCTCTGACCAAGAGGAACGCAAGGAAGTCCAGTTGGCCCAGGTAGATCCCCCGTCTTCAGAAATGAGTGCAGTAAGGGCATCGCCAACGACAGCAAACCGACCGTTGCCAAGATCCGCAATGCTGTGAATGTCATTGTCTGCGCGCTGGAACGAAGGAGCCCATGTAGCGCCCCCATCGCGGGAAACCAGGAGCAGGCCCCTTGCACCAGCAATAATTCCCGTATTTCCCGAAAAGAGTATTTTAGAAAAACGAACTCCCTGCAGGGATCCGTTTTCTTCTGTGAGGAAACTGCGGGCGCGCCAGGATTTTCCATTGTCGGCAGAAACGAGCAGGCTGCCAGATTCCCCTAACAGAAAGCGGCGTTCGGAAGTGGTTGCGTAATCGACAAAAGTTTCGGTAGAAAGTATTTTAACATCCAGTTTTGGGATATGGGTGATAGCATTGTTGATCTGCTCCCGGGACAGTACTACATTGTCGCGGCGGGATAAAATAATGGTCTGGTTGTCAAAAGAAAAATCGGTGAGCGCAACGGCGCGCACGGGTTTCCAGGGGCTTTTTTTGTCGGACAGATCAAATACGTTTTTTTCTCCGGTGATGGCTATGGAGTCGGCGGTGATGGAAATACTGCGCAGATGGGGTGAGGCAAATTTATTGAGCAGCAGCTGGCCGTAACTGATTCCCAGGGTAAGGAGAACAGGGCCAAAAATCATGACCATGAGAAAGCCGGAAATTTTCTGGAGCATGGGGCGATCCTGCGAAACGCGCCAGATGCGGTTGAGAGCGTTTTCGGTATTGCGCAGAACTGTAGTGGCAGAGAAAAGAATGACGAGAGCTCCAATCCCACCAATTTTGCCTTTGTTTTTATCGAGATCCCGGATAATCTGGATATAGGGTTCGGGATCAATGGGGATACCGTTTTTGCGTACCCATTCGCTGCCCAGCGCCAGGTAGGCTTCCAGGTCGATAAAGCCGGCAGAAAAAAGCATAATGACGATAAACGTGGGGACAAAACTCACGATGAGAGAATAGCTGATTCCCGTCCCGCGAAGAATAGCCTCGTCGCGCATAAATTTATCGTAAGAGACGATCAGAAAACGGGTTATCTGCTTAAAACGTTTTTGGGCAGATAACCCGGGATCGGAAAGGTCCTCGCTCCAGAGGTTTTTAAAAAAGTCAATGATTCCGGTGATTGGGTTTTTTTTAGGCTTGTTTTCTGACATGGTTTGCTCCGCTGTTTGCACTAAAGAGGAATGGAACACAGGAAAGCAAATATTTTTTACCCGCTTGACGCCGTGTATCCACAAGCGACTTTTTGCCGGCGGCTCGCTTTGCGTTCAGAGGCTATTAAGATAATGCAGATACTGAAACAAATTTCATCGTGCCCGTTATGCGAAGGTATGGGCTTCCGCGTTACGAATTCCCCAAAAGGCCAGCCGACGTTCGTTGCGTGCGATTGTTTTACTAACCACTGTGCTACCTGCAAGGGAGACAAAACTCCACCTTGGAATTTTTATGACGTAGAAGAGCGTAAGCTGCATCCGTGCGCATGCCTGCCGGGCAGGCGCCGTGTAGAAAGGCTCAACGAAATTTTTGACAAATCCAATATTCCTCGCAAATACCGATTTAGAAGAATTACAGATTTCAAAACGGATGCCAACAATGGGCAATCCGTGTTGGAGTTGAGCGCCGCGCTCGATATTGCGATTTGGTTTGTAGACCAGTTCAGGGACAACCCGGAAGCCTGGAAAGGGATCTATTTTTTTGGACCGCCTGGCACGGGCAAAACCATGCTTGCCAGCCTTATACTAAATGAAATGATTTTTCGCTATGCCGCGCAGGTGAGGTACCTCAAAATCACGCGCGATTTTTACGGACGAATCCGGGCCACATTTTCGCAGGGCGGCGAAACTTATGGCGCGGGCGACACCATTTTCTATGAATACGCAAACGCAGAGGTTCTCGTCATCGACGATCTGGGCGTGCAGGCAGACAGCGAGTGGGAAAAGCGCATGCTTTATGATCTCATTGATGCCCGTTATGAGTCCGAGAAACCGACAATACTTACGTCTAATTCTCCCCCGGAGCAATACGGCACTTTATTCGAGGGTCGGATACTTTCCCGGTTAAAGGAGATGGTGCGCTTTCAATTGATTGCCACGTTAGACTTTCGCGATTCTTACCAGCCGAGGTAGGGGGCTGGGCGAGGTTGCCCGGTTGGATTTATCGCCGCAGGGGCGGCTGATTCTTTTTTTGATTTTTACACTTCAATATTGGGAAAGGGACTTTACTTTTCAAGCAAAATCCTTCAATAATCTGTCAGGTATGTCTTTGGGTTTTACGGGAATTTGCTTTGTTAGATACCAAAACCTTGGTATGAGACATAAAATATGAGAACGACCCGCCTACAGAATTTGCAAAGGCAAAGAAAAGATTGCCCCTTTTAAGGACAAAATTTTTATTCAAACGAAAAATCCCTGCCCGGGTAGGGCTTCCAAACGAACGATGGAAAAATCTCAAATTATAAGGGGTTCCTGCGGTTTACGAAAAGAACTAAAAATGTCTCATTTCACGCAAAACCAATCAGCTCGTGCATGCGCAAAACGCCAACGGGCTTTTTGGATTTGTCGATCACGGGAAGAGTGTATGTGCGCTTTTCGTGCATCAGGGCAATGGCCTCTTCGGCAAGAGCATCTTCCGAGACGGTAACGGGATTAGCTGTCATGATTTCCGCAGCGGTATTTTTCCAGATGGCAGCGTTGTTTTCGTTTACGCCATCGAGAATGCGCTTGAGGTCTCCATCGGTCAGAATTCCGCGCAGATGACCCTGAGAACCGACCACGAGAACGCAGCCCAAGTTGGAGCGCGCCATGGCTGCAAGAGTCTCCTTAAAGGAATCCGTTTTTCGGATGAGAGCGTTGTCCGCACTTTGCATGAGATCGCGCACTTTGGTGAGCAGCTTTCTGCCGAGTGCCCCCGACGGGTGAAATCGCGAGAAATCTTTTGGCTCAAATTTATTCTCTGCAATGAGGGCAGAAGCAAGGGCATCGCCTATGGCAAGGGAGACTGTTGTAGACGCCATGGGCGCCAGGTTGAGCGGGCAGCCTTCTCTGCTGATAGAAAAAATGATTGGGATATCGCTGTGTCTGGCCAGTGTGCTTTCTGCTTTTTGCGTAACCCCAACGAGTTTAGCCATGAACAGTTTTATGTGTGGCAGCAACTCCAGGACTTCACGCGTTTCTCCCGAGTTGGAAAACGCTAGGACTACTTCGCCTTTGCGGATGTTTCCCATATCCCCGTGGAGAGCATCGGCAGGGTGCAGATAAAAAGAGGGTACTCCCACAGAGGTGAGAGTTGCGGCCACCTTGCGCGCTATAATTCCCGATTTTCCGAGGCCCGTGGTAATGACCCGGTTGCTCGACTGTTTCATGACCCTGGCTGCCTCATAGACCGAAGACAAAAAGTTTTCGTTTTGGAGGTTTAGCTCTAGAGACTCTATTTCTGCCGAGAGAGTATCGCGTATGTGTTGAATGGTCTGATTCATGCTAAAAGGATTCGTCGTCGAACATTTTATCGATGGGAGCTTTTTGGGGTCTGCTCTTGTGGGCATCTCCGGTGAGTTCTTCTGCGGAGATTTCTTCAGCGACTGTTTTTCCGGAACCATCTTTGCGCAATACAACCCATTTGCCTTCGGCTTCTCTTAATTTGGCTTCGCAGATTTTTCGCAGCTCCGTACCGCGTTCGTACAATTCCATGGATTTCTCGAGGGATTCTTTTCCGGATTCGAGTGTGCGCGTGATTTGTTCTAATTCTTCAAGCGCTTCTTCAAAGGATGGCTGCTTGTTTTTACTCATGGGGATACAGAGATTTATCCCTTTTCTGCGTAAACAAAAAAGGCAATCAAGGTTTACAATCTGTCCGGATATTCTGTTAGTGCGGTATGGGTTCCACTTTAGGCCGTTTATTTCGCGTTACTACGTTCGGAGAATCCCACGGTGTTGGACTAGGTGCTGTCGTCGAAAACATTCCTGCCGGTCTTGCTCTGAGCGAGGAAGACATACAGATAGAGCTTGACCGCCGCAAGCCTGGGCAAAGCCGCATCAGCACGCCCCGCAAAGAGGACGATCGCGTCACCATTTTGTCGGGCGTATTTGAGGGCCGTACGATTGGTTCTCCCGTTGCCATGCTTGTCTATAACGAAAACGCCCGCGAAAAAGATTACAGCGATTTTTCCAATGTATACAGGCCATCCCATGCGGATTATACATACCATGCCCGCTATGGCCACCGCACGTATCGCGGGGGAGGGCGCGCCTCTGCCCGCAGTACTATTGGAGTGGTTGCTGCCGGTGCCATCGCCCGCAAACTGTTGCGGGAGCTTGCCGGCGTAAAAATTGCGGCTTACGTTTCTTCTGTCCATAAAATTATAGCGCCAGATTATTTGTCTTTTGGTGCAGACGCAATTCGTGAAAAGGCAGAGTCTAACGATGTTCGCGTTCCAGATGCAGAGCTTGCCGAGTCCATGGCGAAATCCATCCATGATGCCCGCCAGAGCGGGGATTCCCTGGGTGGGACTGTTTCTCTGCTCGTAGAAAATCTGCCTGCCGGAATTGGAGACCCCGTTTTTGATCGCCTGGACGCCCTGCTTGCTCAGGCCATGATGGCAATTCCCGCGACCAAGGGAATAGAAATAGGCAGCGGATTTTCTGGCACCGAGATGACGGGTTTTGCCCACAACGACGAGTTTTACATGGAGGACGGCAGGATTCGCACGCGCACCAATCGCTCGGGTGGCATACAGGGCGGCATCAGCAACGGCGAACCCATTACCATGCGCATAGCCTTTAAGCCAACTGCTACTATCAGCAGGGAACAAAAATCCGTCAATGAAAAAGGCGAAGAGGTGAACCTTTCCGTCCGGGGCAGACACGATCCCTGCGTTCTGCCGAGAGCTGTTCCCATTGTCGAGGCTATGGCTGCCATTGTGTTGGCCGACCAGTTTTTAATTTCGCAAACGGCCCGAATAGACAGACTCAAGGATCAACCATGAATCTGCTTTCACCACTTTCTGGCCTGTATCGACTGGGCGATACCTTAAATAAAAAAAATGTAAAACCCCGAACCATATCCAATGCCAAAGTAATTTCTGTTGGAAATATTACAACGGGTGGTACGGGAAAAACTCCGGCCGTAATGTATTTTGCTTCTCTATTACAGAAAGACAATTATAATGTGGGTATTCTTTCGCGAGGATATGGCGGCAGCATGGTGCGCTCAGGCGGAATCATTTCAGATGGGCAGAGTATTTTTGTGACTCCAGAAGAAAGCGGAGACGAACCTTATCTCCTTGCGTCTTCTCTCGATGGCGTTCCCGTCGCGGTTGGCCACAAACGCTATCTATCCGCCGAAAAAATGCAGGAGCAGTTCGGCACAAATCTCTTTATTCTCGACGATGGATTCCAGCACTATCCGTTATACCGCGATGCCGATATTGTTTTAATAGACGCGACAAATCCATTTGGAAACGGACATCTTTTGCCACGTGGAATTTTGCGCGAACTTCCGGAGGCGTTGCGCCGTTCTGAAATCGTTATTCTCACAAAGACAGACCAGGCTTCTCCGGCGGATCTCGAAAAGTTAGAAACTACATTAAAAGATATCTCCCGCCATGAAATGATTTTCAGTTCTGTTCACAAACCGGTTGGGTTTGTGGGTCTGCCCGCAGACTATTCGGTTCCGCTTTCTGACCGAAAAATGCTTAAATTAGATATTATTAAAAATAAATCGGTATGGGCTCTTTCTGCCATTGGCTCGCACCGCTCTTTTGAGCGCTCTCTGTTATCTTTGGGGGCAAAAACTGTCGAGAGCATCAGTTTTCGAGATCATCATCTTTACAACGACAAAGATATTGAGAATATTTTGCGTAGAATTCCGCGCGACGCATTTATAGTCACAACAGAAAAAGATTATGTGAAACTGAATCGGTTTGCAAAACAGCTTTCTGTCTTTAAGAATTTTTTTGCTCTCCGGATTCGCTTTTCTGTTAATCGAAACGAAATTCTTTTGCGCGAGGGGCTCAAAGCCAGAATTCTTGCCGGGAAAGAATTCGATCCCTCGCGATTTTAATGCATCCGCAGGTTCAGTATTTTAACAGATGGCTTTTGATGAGTCGCAATGGTTCTGCCCCGGCAGAAGAATAAAATTCCATTTTGACCAGGCGATCGTTTTCGTAACGATACACAATTTCTGAACGCGTTTCTCCGAGGGTACGAATGCGCTTTGCCAGGCGGCCATCCCGGTATTCAAAGACAATGGTTCCGGCCAGTTCATTATGGCTGCTTTGCGGTATAAAAATCTGCTGGAGAATGTGATTTGGATTTGTGCGCTCAATGATAAAACTTTCTGCGGATTGTTTTGCTTCGATTTTTTTTCCGGATACAAGCCCCTGTGCCGTATACTTAAAATTCCAAGATATGTCTGCGGAACCCTCTGCTTTCACTTGGTAAGAAACCAATTTGCCGGATTTGTCGTAATCGTACAAAACTGTTTCTGCTACCGCGTTGTCGGCGTCATAGATTTTTTCGGTAACCAGTTTTCCCTCTGCATAGGAGAAAATGCTTTTGCCTGCGTTCAAACCGTTTTCGCTGTAGGTAGCCTGTGTGAGTCTGTTGGCGGCATTGTAGGTATAGGTTGCAGACGCGACTTCTTTTCCGTTTACCAGAACCGTTTCGCTCACGGGTCCTTTCGCATTGGTTTTATCGGGAACAATCATAGCTTCCGGGTATTTCCACGCTGCAAGATGGTCAAAGCTTTCTGGTCCCGCCAACAGGGGAAGGGCAACTATAAACGAAAGAAAAATCTGTTTCACGCTGTAGTCATCGGCAGTTTTGGACTTTTCCTTGATTTAAGTTACTTAAGTCTGTCTATCAGAGAAGCTGTTTCCTCAGGGGTTGCGCCTTCTGCAATAATGCGCACAATGGGCTCCGTGTTGGATGGGCGAATATGGATCCACGGCAAACCACCGGCAGCCGATAAATGCAGGCCATCCGAAGTATTGGCAGCAAAGTCCGGAAAAACGTCGCGCGCTTTTTCGTACAGATGATGAATTTCTAAAGGGTCCTTGAGTGCGAGTTTGGACTTTTCCATTGCGAGGGAAGGCAGCTTGGAAACAATTTCCGAAAGTGGTTTATTCTCCCGCGCCAGCAATTTAAGAATCCAGGCAACTCCTGCAAGGGCATCGCGGCCAAAAGAATTGATGCCCGGATCGATTACGCCTCCGTTTCCCTCGCCTCCAAAAGCGGCGGAGTGGGCAATCATGTCGTCTACTACATTGGCTTCGCCCACTTTGGAGCGATACAGAGTGCGGCCAAATTTTTCGGCCACAAACTGGTTCAGGTGGCTTGTGGATAAATTGACGACGACATTGCCTTTGCGTTCGGGAAGCGCAGCGAGAAGGGCCAGCGGGAGAGTATATTCTTCTCCGAGAGGATTCCCTTTTTCATCCACGATGGAAAGCCTGTCTGCGTCGGGATCAAAGGCGAAACCAATATCGCAGTTGTTGTGTCGCACGGCTTCTGACAGGTCAGACAGTGCATCTGCCGTTGGTTCGGGCGGGCGGGGAAAATAATTTGTCTCCTGTCCGTGGATGGTCACTACCCGTGCTCCCAGTTTTTGCAGCAGGGCAGGGGCAGAGCCAATGGCACAGGATCCGACCGGATCTATGGCCACGCAAAGACCAGAATGAAACATGCCGGTAGAATCCAGGATAGAATGTATATAGAGATCTACGGCCTCTTTTGTTTTGTCGTAAATAACGCCAATGGATTCAAGGTTGCCCCAGAGCTGGCTTTGTGAGGAAAGATTGCGCAGAAACTGAGCGTTGAGTTTTTCGTCAAAGAAGAATCCTTCTGCACGGATAAATTTGAGCCCGCTATAAACGACAGGGTTATGGCTTGCCGATAGCATGACGGCTCCGGCCAAGTTGTTTATTTTTGTATACGCTTTAATTCCGGGCGTGGGCAGCAGTCCAAGATTGTAAACATTGCGACCGAGCGAAGCGAATACTCCGGCGGCAATCGATAGAAATGCCTGTCCGGTGGGCCGGTTGTCGCGGGCTATCGCAATGTCTCCGGGGGGCAGTGAACGGGAAAAAGCCTCGAGCAGTTGCGGCAGATTGCCTGCATTCAGGTCATCCGGAAAAACTCCGCGCAGACCGGATATGGATACTTTGAGTGTGGGAGACGAAAAGTTCAGCATGCTACTGTATCGGCATGGCCTGCTTTTTCTCTGTAACAGTTTCTTTTCTCAGTTTATCTACCTGTATAGCAGAATCTATTCTCACAATTCCGTGCAGAAGGAGTCCCGTTACAATGGATGCAAAAGACCAGCGAAGATAGCGTGCGTAACTGCGCGGTGGCGTGTTTCCCTGCTGTATGGCGTTGCGGCGAACCAGAAAGACTGCAACAAAAACGATGAGAGCGGCAAGTCCACCCCACCAAGAGATGATGGGAAGCAGCGTAATAATAAAAACGAGGATTAAGAAAATGGATAGAAGCACGCCTGGAGTGGCGAGGAGTATTTTTTTCCAGACTGGTATTTGTGTTTCCTTATCCATGTGCAACCTCGCGATCCTTGCCATTCTGGAAAGGCAATCAATAAGTCAATCAGATTTCTGGGTTGGCGTCTGTTTCTTCTATAATGATGGCGGGTGCAGGTAGGTCTTCTCCCTCCATCGGAGTATCTGAAATCGTGGAGTCCGAAGCGGGTGGTAGAATGTCGTTTTTCTGCAAAAAGCGGCGAATCAGATCGGTTCCAGCCAGATGGTTCTCGCGGCTTTTGGCGGGAATAATGATGAAGAAAATCACGGCAACAATGCTGACCGCTATCAAAAGATGGAACATGGAAAAAACGGCCTTAAAGAAATTGCCGCGTTTCCTTTTGTGACCTCGAAAATACAGCGCAAACGCGAGAATCGTGATTCCTGCCTGTATTACGGCAGCAACGATGGCAAGGTCTAACGGCAACAACAGTGAGAACAAGAAAAGGAGGATAGCCGGAATAATCAGTAAAGAAAGAAATAGAGCTGACAACACGTTTCCCCTGTTTCAGATTGTACGCCGTCGTCAATCAATTTACAACTTATGGAATGGCAGGAAGCAGCGTTACAATTCAGGAATGTATCTTTTCACAGTCCCGTATCGGGATTACAGTCTTCAGAAATTACGCTCGATATTTTCAAGGGAGATGTGGCCGTTCTCCTGGGGCCCGAAGGATCTGGCAAGGGCAGTATCATGGAGCTGCTTGGTGGAGAGTATGCCCCGGATTCCGGTGAAATGCGCATTCTCGGCTACAACCCCGTTCTGGAAGACGAAAAGCTTCTCGAAAAACTGCGCTCCCGCATTGGATACGTTTCCTATTATAGGGGTCTTATCAGCAATATGAGCGCTTATGAAAATATTGTGTTGCCGGTGCGCTACCATGAATCTTTATCCGGAGCACAGCTTTCGCAGCGCGCGAATTATTACATTACCCGCTATGAGCTGCAGCATGCAGCAAATGCAAGACCCCAAATGCTGCGCCCTTCCGAAGAGCTTCGCGTGGCGCTCGTGAGGGCCCTCATTACTCTGCCAGACTTTGTCGTCATAGACAATGCGTTTGAGGGACATTGTCCCCTTTCGATGCACAAAATATTGTTAACGCTGCGCGAAGATCTTGATGCGATAGGAGCAGGGCTCGTTCTCACGTCGTATACTCCGCTTAACATTCCCGGTCGCGAGGAAGATTATTATTTATTTTTTGGCGGAAAAATTGTTTTTCGCGGCACAAGAAAAGATTTGCGGGAGACCGATAATGCCTATGTAAGGCAGTATCTCGATTTAACCGATGGCCCCATGCCTTCGTATTACAAACAGTGAGAAATTATGGCTAAGCAGAAATTCGATATTTTTACGGGATTGTTCATCATTGGCGGTGCTTCACTTCTCATCATTACTCTTCTTGTGGCTATAGCTTACAACGCTATTTCCAACCGGGAAATGTATTACCTTCGCATGGAAAAACTTGCCGGCGTTAAAAAGGGAACACCGATTCGGGTCAAAAACTATACTGTCGGAGAGGTAGGCGATATTATTCCTATATTCGGGACATCTGTCTATTTTAAGGCGAAAGTGTTTATTGACAGAGAGCTGGTACTGTATCGCGGCACCATGGTCAACATTGCCAACCAGAATGTGATTGGTGAACCCGTGGTTCAGTTATTTCCTGTAACTACCGGAGCGTACAGACTGGGTCATGGCGATACTCTGTTTGCCACCAGTATTGTCAATTTGGACCAGATGATAGCCAAGGTGAGTTCTATTCTCGACAACGTAGATAAAATGATTGGTTCTTTGAGCGACATCAGCGGAGAAAGCCGCTACCAGTTGCAAATGCTTCTCGTGAATCTTAATTCTTCCGTGTTGCGCGTAAATTCCATGCTGACATTGTCCGAAAAAGATCTTCTTGGAATTTTACGAAATCTTGCGAATACCACCGCCACACTCGATCGCTTCTCGAAAGATTTTGCGGACAATCCTTGGAAGGTTCTCGAAAAAAGAGAAGAGGCACCTGCCAAATCTTCGGGGGGAGGAAAGGTTAATCTTCCCTGATGGGGGTAAGATTGGCGTCAAAGACCCAGCCGGTCTCGCCGTTTTCGCTGAGGATGCGCCGCCAGGTTCCGTTCTTTCCTCCGATGGTTTCTGTGGAGCCGGCAGCCCCCGTTAGAACTTTTTTGCCGGGCAGAATTTCTCCGGTGATTTCTCCGGACTGCGAATCGAGATTCCGGATAAAGACTTTTCCGCTTTGCGAAGTGCGCAGCAGGGTAAAGGCATCGTGATTACTGAAAAAGGCACTAAAACCTGTGGGAGCCGTATCAAAACTGCTCTGCTCAGTTACGGACCGCAAAATCTGCATGGCATTATGCCTTGGTTTGTAAAGCCGAAGATATTCTGTGGCGAGCACGATTGCATCCGGATGGTTCGAAAACAACTCCATGCGCCGCAAAAACGATTCCTCTATAAAGATTCCCGTTGGATCCATTCTTTGCAGCATTTCCGTGTAATGTTTGTCGGACAGTCCGTTGCGCGCAAATTCAATAATGCTCCCATACAGAAGCAGTCTGGGCATGGCAAAGCGACGGTTTTCCAGTTCTTCTTTTAATATCTGTTCTGCGCTGTCCCATTTGTTTTCGGAGATATATTCTTCTATGAGTGTAATACCACTTTTTTGGAGATACGAAAATACAAACCATGTCGCCAAAAGGAAAAACAGGACAGGGGAGGCATACAGAAAAATTTTTCGAATAAGATGGAATGGTAACGTTTGTTTTGTTATAGAATTTCTGTTTTTGTTTCCGGAGAAATGCGGCATAAGAAGTTATCGGAAAAAAAATGGATTTCAATGAGGCCATGTATTATAATATGATTGCCCCCGTGTTTCTGAAAATCCCTTTTGGCAGGGAAACCGATAACGAGGAATGAATGATTTACAAAGTACTGATAATTGACGATAACCACAGCTATATTGACACTCTCAAGGTGAATCTTTCCGCCTTTCCTTTTCATTACGAATCGGCCTTTAAATTCCAGGTGGCAGAGAAAATGCTCCGCGAGGCAGGATCCTTTATCGATAGAGACACAGAGTCAGTTTTATTGGAATACTTTGAAAAAACAGGACAGCTTGGAACAGATAAAAAGAAGGCAGCCGTTGTAGACGAAGACAAAATTATCCCCGCACCCACTGTAAAAGGGGGCCCTTTTCGCAGTGCCGGTTATTTACTCGTGATTGTGGAACAAAATACAGAGCGTAATATCAAGGGGCTCGATTTTATTGATGAGGTGGTTCGCACAGTTCCGGGATTTTGCAGGGCAGATTTTATTCTGCTTGCCTCTTCCCTGACTCCCGCGATTGTCTCGCGAGCAGCCGAAATGGGTATTCCCGTATTCGAAAAACCTCTGCGTGGAAAAGAAACAAATTCTTTGTTTAGTGAAAAAATGGAACAGCTCAAAAAATATATGGATCTCGTTTCCAGAAATTTGGTCGATCTCGGAATCAGCTCGCTGTACCAAGAACAAAGAACCGGAGAGGTATCATCCGAACCGGAACAACCCAAACCCCGGAGAGCCAGGAAAAAAAAGGATGAATCCTAAACCATCGGTTCTCGTTATTGGCAGCGGACTGGCAGGTCTTTTCTTTGCCCTAAAAGCTGCCGAAGAATTTGTCGTTACAATTATTTCCAAAGACGGCCTAGACATTACGGCCACAAGCTATGCCCAGGGCGGCCTTGCTGCCGCTCTTTCTCCCGAAGATTCCGAAGAAATCCACATGCGCGATACCATTGAGGCCGGCGCTGGGCTCTGCGACGAAGAAGCCGTTCGCATTCTTGTGAGCGAAGGAAAACAACTCGTGCGCGAGCTGATAGAAATGGGAATGCCTTTTCATTTATCCGAAAACGGTGAACCTGAGCTTTCGCGCGAAGGTGGGCATTCACGGCCACGCGTGTTAAACGCTCTGGATCAAACAGGAAAAATGATCCAGGATTATTTGTCGGAAAAAGTCCGTAATCATCCTAATATTTCGATTTACGAATGGCATATGGCTGTAGACCTGATTACCGAACACCACATGGGAGAGGTTCGCTTTGGAACAACCTGCATGGGGGCGTATGTTCTCGAACAGAAGTCTGGCGAAATCAAAACATTTCTGGCTGACTACACCATGATTGCCGCCGGTGGAGGCGGGCACTTGTATCCCGTAACAACCAATCCGCAGGTGGCAACGGGCGACGGAGTTGCGATTGCCTTTCGCGCGGGCTGTCGCGTCCGCAATATGGAGTTCTATCAGTTTCACCCTACGGCGTTTGTGCCGGCAACGGAACCTCCGCTGCTCATAACCGAAGCGATTCGCGGGCACGGCGCAAAGCTTGTCGATTCTAACGGAAACCGGTTTATGGTGGGAGTGCATCCCATGGCAGAGCTGGCGCCGCGCGATATTGTAGCGCGCACCATAGACAAAGTGCTCAAAGCAACGGGCGCAGTAAGGGTATACCTCGATTTGCGGCATCTCGATGCAGCAGAGACAAAAGTAAAATTTCCACATATTTATGAAACACTCAAAAAGGGTTACCAGATAGATATAACACAGGATCTCATACCCATTACTCCTGCGGCTCATTATATGTGTGGCGGGATTATCGTGGATGCCTGGAGTCGCACAGATCTCGAAGGATTATATGCCAGCGGAGAATCGGCTTCTAACGGCGTGCATGGCGCCAACCGCCTTGCATCCAATTCACTTCTCGAAGCTCTCGTTTTTTCTCACCGTGCCTATCTCGATATTAAAGCAAAATCAGGCGAGGGAGAGTACCAGTCGCGCAGAAGCATGCACGCTGCCATTCCTCCCTGGAACAAAGGTGGAGCTGAGAATGCTTCGGAATGGGTTCTGGTGCACCACGATCTAAAGGAAATTCAACAGATCATGTGGGATTATGTCGGGATTTTAAGAACAAGATTTCGCTTGGAAAGAGCCAAAAGAAGAATCGAGCTTTTGTATCAGGAGATTGACGATTTTTACCAGCGGACAGTTCTCAATCGTGAAATTCTTGAAATGAGGAATCTCGTCATTCTTGCCCGCATTACCGTTTTTTCTGCTCTTTCCCGTCGCGAATCGAGAGGGCTGCATTTTATGCAGGAGTATCCAGAAAACCGCACGCCTTCGCGCCGGGACACCGTGATTGATCCTGCCTTTTTGTGTTGAGAGAACCTCTATTTATTCAAAATTTTAAAAAAATTTTAAAATTACCTCTTTAAGCAGCGAGCAAGCTACGGCTAAAAACTGATGATTTGCGCCCTGAGCTTATTCTGGCCGGATTATGTCCCATACTTATGCGTTTTAGTACCTACCAAACAGCGCCATATTATGTCACATACTCATGGTTTGGTACCTACCAAGTTTCCCCAAAAATGGGACATAATCCCAA
>DYPL01000145.1 GCA_020719945.1 Turneriella parva | reverse complement strand
TCTTTACCAACAGGTCATCTTGCGTATATGCAATTGCAGCATATACTTTTTTCACATTTTTTTTCGGGAACACTTTTAAAGTTGTTGCAAAATGACGTTTGGTTTTTACATCAAAAAAGAATTTTAGCACTTTTATAGACTCCTAACTTCCTATGCCACGGATGGCATAGGAAGAATATTGCTCTTCAGCCAGAAATGGAACCTAACTTACTTTCTGCGAGCATGCAATAAAATATATATCCACGAACAATCTACACAAAAAATCAAAACAAAGACTTAAGCGCCAGCTGCATCTTGGTAGATAAACCAATCAACTTGCTCTCAACGCGGCCTTCCTCATCGAGAACATACATGGTGGGAAAAGCCTGAACCTGATAGGCAGAGTGCACCGCTGGAGTGCCAAGTAGAACAGGAAATGTGGCAGGGCGGTCGCGTAAAAATTCCTGGATCTCAGAAGGATCCTCGTAAGAAAGTGCAATGGCGTAAATAACAATCTCATCGGCAGACTTGCTTTTGCGCAAAGTGTTCAAAGTAGGGAAGCTGGTTTTACAAATGGAACACCAGGGAGCAATAAAGTATAATACAACCTTCTTCCCGCGCGCTTCGGTTAAAGTATGCACAGTGCCATCAACAGAGGAAAGAGTAAAATCCGGGGCCAGCTCTTTATTTTTGAGAAGGTTTCTCGTTTGCCATGTGAGAATTCCCCAGATTGCGATAAGAAACAAGACAATCTGAAGAGCGTTCGATCCAATTTTTTTCCAGTTCCAGTTTTTCATTTTTTATCCTGTGTGAGTTAAGTAAACTCTAAAAAGATTCAGAGTTTACTTAAGTTTACAAATCAATTTACCCGATACAAAAACCAGCAGGCCTGTTCGCTCTCCCGGCAAAGCAGGTTTGCAGAGAACATCTTCTCTTTGCTTGGTGAAAGCCTGGCAACTGAAGGGCGCGGCACCTGCCGTGCCCTTTTTTTTGCACCAATCTGTTAAGTAAGCTCTGAAAAAGGTTGCCTTCGGCTCGCTTCGCATTCAGAGGATACCTAATAATAACTTGTAG
>DYPL01000082.1 GCA_020719945.1 Turneriella parva | reverse complement strand
CCATGCGCGCGCAGCTGCTCGTCGAAACGCGTTGTGCAAATTTTCCTGCTTTTCTCTGTGTCGGCACTTTTTTCAATACCCCATGACAACGGAACAACTCCAGCATGTAATGGAACAGCTCGTGCCAATCATCAGCCGGGCCGGAGAAATCGTAAACAGCTATCTTAAAAAAGACAAACAAATAGAGAACAAAGGCACCATAGATTTAATTACAGCGGCAGATAAAGAATCCGAAGAATTTCTCTTTGGCAGACTGCGCGAAGTTTTTCCCGGCGACAGCATTCTCGCCGAAGAGGGCAACACCCACGAAGGCAGCTCTGGGTATACCTGGGTAATCGATCCCGTGGACGGCACAACCAGCTTTGCCCATGGGTTTCCCGCCTTTGCCGTTTCCGTAGGACTCATCGATTCTGACAAACAGCCCGTACTAGGCGCCGTGCTCACTCCATTCTTTAACGAACTCTTTACCGCATACAGAGGCGGCGGGGCCTGGCTCAACGGAGAGAGAATCCATGTGAGCAAAGCCGCATCGCTTTCGGTTTCTCTGCTTGGAACGGGGTTCCCTTACAACCGCCGCTCTATCATGGACAGACTGCTCAAACGGCTTGGCGCGTTTCTCCACAACTGCCACGACATACGTCGCACTGGTTCAGCAGCCCTCGATATCTGCTATGTAGCGGCAGGCCGCTTAGATGGTTATTACGAAGAAGGCCTCAAGCCATGGGACACCGCAGCCGCTCTCGTTATTCTGGAAGAGGCTGGTGGACTCAGCAGCAAATTTGATGGATCCAAAGTCGATATTTTTGTCCCGGAAATTGTGGTTGCGAATCCTAATATTTTTCAGGAAATTCTGGATTTGTTAAGTAAGGTCTGAAAAAGTTTGCCTACGGCTCGCTTCGCGTTAAGAGGTTACTTAAGTAAAACTACCGATTAAGATCACTTTCCGGACAGCATGCGAACGGCTCTCTTTACTTCTCGGGAAAGAGCGTTCGCAGCTTTATGCATCGTGCCGTAAAAAACATTCTGCGCCGGTGCCTGGTCGTTTTCGGTAATTCCAAGGATCAGGCTTTGCGCATTGAGGCCAATCATCTGCGACGCATCGGGATGATTCCTAATGATGTCGTCATTTTTGTTAAGATCTCTCATATAGCGCAGTTTTTTTTCTGGCTGAATTTCACGATCCATTTTTATTGCAAATTGTTCACTCTGTCTGTACGTATCCCGCAACAGTTCTATTTCATCGCTTAATTTTTTGTAGCGTTCTACGCCTTGCCTGTCCTCTTTTTTTTCCGCAACGGGAGCAGAGAATCTGCACTCTCCCTCGCTCCATGCAATATCCGAAAATGCTTTTTCCGTAAAACCCGGCAAAACGGCTCCTCTCTTTGTGGCGTTAATGAATTCCACAGACTGGTTCTGGAGCATGGCCTGCGCTGCAAACCATTCGTAAAATACACGAAGCTTGGCATTGGTAAAAACCTTTTGCCCGTTTATTCCAGCCATGGGAATTTTGGGTAACGCCGTCATCTGCCTGTAGTTATGATTTTCCATCGTCCAAAATCGGTTGTTCCTGTGGAATACCGCAGATTCTAAAGCGGCGCCGCGAACATGAGCCTGCCCATCCGGAAAAGACAAATCCTGTCCAACCATGATAATTCTTTTGGCCCCCGCGCGCAGGGCAAAATCGAATGCATTGGTAGAAACCGAGCCGCCATGCGAAATCTCCCCTCGACTTATTCCATCCCTGAGAATTGTATCCGGAATAAAGGGACTGTCCCAGCAGGCACCCCGCCCTCCCTTCTCAGCAAGCTGGTGCGTTATGCTGTAATTGACAACGGGATCAAAAAGCCACAGAGACTTTGCCGCGTCCGCATGCTGAATAAAAAAATGATTGCTCCATTGTGGGTCGGCAGAAAAAACAATGTCGGGGATCACACCCCCGCGCAGCAAAGGAATAACAGCCGTGTCAGCAGCGAGGAGCAAAAAATGAGAGCGATATTGTTTCAGCTCCGGCAAAGAATCAGAAAGCGATGGCCCGGCTCCGGCAATCACGATCTCCGGACAATGGACATTTTTCAGCACATTCGCCAGCGTGGCAGAGCGCACAATCATGCCTGCATTCATGAGAATATTGCGATTCCAGAGTCGCTGAAATTTTATCAAAGTAGCCTGATTAATGGAACGCTTTTCAAGAAGCACCTTGAGGCGGGACAATAGAGGGTTATACAATGCAGGCTCTGCCTCGGCTGCACTCCTGTGCTGGTAGATCACGATGTCCTTTGCGTTTTTACTTTGCAGCCATCCGAGTATCAATTCCAGATTTTCTGTGCTGACATTCATTGGAGAATAAACAGAAATCTCCACAGCCAGAGTAGAAAAAGGAATGTGGGCCAAAAGAGCGCGAAGCAGCAATGGATCTGGCTCAATCACGATAACAGTTTTGAATTTTCGGGAAGACAGCTCTTTCAACAAAAATCCCAGTCCAACACCTAACAAAATCGCATGTTTTCCCGCTGGTAATTCGGCCTGCCGCGCTGCCTCTCTCGCTGGATCCCGCCGGGAATGGTAGGACACACCATTGCGCTCATAGCGGGGTGGATTTTCGCTGAAAATAGAATCGAGTGCTTCGTGGTCTTGCGGAGATAAAAAAAGTGGCTCCGTATTAAGCCATAGATTTCTTTTGTTCAAAAAAGAAATATTGTCCGAGAAGGTTTTGCTCCAGTCCATGTCTGCTCTTTAAGAAGACGATCCTTCTTTCAATATGCGCACCGGACAAGGCGCATCAAAGAAGGATTAAATTATGCTCGTCTCACCCTCAAACACGTCCTTGCAGGGACCTGTCATGTAAACGTGGTTGTCTTTCTCGGACCAGTAAATTTCCAGGATACCACCGGGAAGTTCCACTTTGCTTTTGCGCTTGATTTTGCCAGAAAGTACTCCGGCAACTACCGCCGCAGCAGCACCGGTTCCCGATGCGAGAGTCTCTCCCACGCCGCGTTCCCAGGAGCGCTGTTTAACCTGGTCTTCATCCACCATTTGCACAAAATGCACGTTCACGCGGTTGGGAAACAGAGAATAATTTTCGATGATAGTACCGTATTTTTCCACAGGGAAATTGTCTACGTCCTCCACCCATATAATGGCGTGCGGGTTGCCCATGGAAACCGCTGTAATTTCAAAGGTTTTATGGTCATCCATGTAGATTTTCTCGTTCATGACCATATTTTCTTCTTCGCCGGGAGCACACTGCATCGGAATTCTGGCGCGCTGCAAGATGGGTTCACCCATGTCTGCCTTTACGCGGTAAACTCGGCCATCGCGAACCATGAGAACAGTGGGGATATGCGCGTGCATTGTCTCAACCGTTAGCTTTTGCTCTTCGGTTTTGCCGCGATCGTACAGGTATTTGCCAAGACAGCGAATGGCATTTCCGCACACTTCCGCCTCGGAACCATCCGGGTTAAAAATACGAATCTGAATATCCGCATCGGGGCTATGGGGTTTGCTGATAAGGACAAGACCATCGGCTCCTACGCCGTAATGGCGGTCACAAAGAAGACGAGCCGCCCGAGAAGGATTTTTGGGAGAGTCTTCGGTAAACAGGTAGTCATTTCCTAAGCCTTCGAGTTTAGCAAATTTCATAAACATTTCTCCTAAAATCCCGATGATAGTATAAAGACAAAAAATACAGAACAGGCAGATCGGGATTAATATATACAGATTTGAGGCATAATCTATGATAGAGACAGAATTTCAAGCACTTTATGAAGGCTGGTCAAAGACACAACCTGACACGCCAGAAAGAAATGCAATCTGGGAAAAAGTTCATTACTATGTTTATTCCTATGCCAAAAAAAGATTCAAGGCATCCGACGACGATGCAGCGGACTTTTACCTTTACGTATACTCCCGCATAGAATCCATATTTTCGAATTATAAGCCGGAGTATCAAATTCTGTTCTTTATCTTTTTTTCTGTAAAGCTGCGCGGCATGTATTTAAATTTTGTCGATGCAGTGAGCCGAAAAAATGAATACGTACTTTTTCGTACCTTTGTGGATGGAGAGCAGGATCTGCTGATTTCGCCGTTATCCGCGCTGGAGCCTTCTTCCCATGAAAGAGAACAGCGGGAGAAGCTTTACGCTGTTCTACAACAATTGCCGATTTTTGATGAAATCACACTGCGCATGGCATTTGGTTTTCCCCTTGCTGTTCGCCATTTTCGAATGCTGCTTAAAAAGAACGGTGCCTCGATCTTTAAAGATTACAGAGAATATCTTAAATTCTACTGCCGCAAGTCCGAGGTAGAACGAACAAAAAGAAATAAAATTATGGAACGTATCAACATGCTTACTATCCGAAAATTGCGCAATGCTGATCACAGCCCGCAAGACGCTACCATCCAGGAATTAATTCAACAATACCACAAACCCAAAAGAGTCGTTTCTCACAACGTGATCAGCCGCATACTTGGAATCCGAAAGAATTCTCTATCGATAAGACTTAAAAAAGCAATTGACAGTCTGCGCAAAAAACTACAGACTCAGGAGGTCTGACATGTCAGATTTGGACAAAGGAATGATAAATAACCAGCCGAATGAACTCGAACTCATGCGATTACTGCAATCCGTTTGGACAGCCAAAAAAACGGACAAGGCAGTAGAAATTCCGGACGATGAATCTCTTCTGGCAGAAATATGGGACAGCCTGGACCACGCCGAAACGCTGGCAGAACCACTTCCCGATAAAAATTTTACCGAGAGCATTAAGCTCATCGTGTCACAAATTGCAAAAGGATTCGCGTTCGAAAACCTTGGCAATCTGGTTCCTTTGGCCATTACGCCATTTCCGGCCCTGCGCTCCGATGCCAAAGACAACCTCATCACATCGGCCTCTTTTCGGTTTGCCCAGAAAAACTTACCCGGCGCCATTTTCTATCTCGCTGTAAAAGCAGAGACAGAAGGTCTCACATTTTCATGGCAGGTTGCAGGCAATCCAGGCAGGGTTACGCGCATAAGCATGTATTCAGGAAGCCGCCTGCTCGAAATGCAAAGTCTGGTAGGCGGAAGTGCCGATTTTTTCGACTACAAAGAGTCTGGCAGGAAGGTATCCTTTTTTGCCGAGGGCCAAAAGAATCTAAAAATTCCTGTCTTAACGATTGAACTGTAATCCCATAAAGGGAGAGCGCCTGTAAGCCGGATTCTGTACCGTCGGAAGACGGCGTGGCCATTTATCTTGCGCAACGATTATACCCGCTGCGTCTTCGCTTTCTACCCGCTTTGTCGACTTTCGCCATGGAACCACTACAAAGCTGCTTGAAATTTCACCCGGAGGGGTTTACCCTGCCATTTCCCTCTCGGGAAACGCGGTGAGCTTTTACCTCGCCTTTTCACCCTTGCCCGTTGCTGTCAGCAAAGGGCGGTTTATTTTCTGTGGCACTTTCCATTGCCTCACGGCATCCAGATTCTCTGGCTCCGTTAGTTCCCGGTGTCCGGACTTTCCTCGCTTTTCCCGTAGGGAAACCGCGCGACCACCGGCGCTCG
>DYPL01000081.1 GCA_020719945.1 Turneriella parva | reverse complement strand
GCAGTCCACTTCGGGCCACTTCGCATAGATGCAAATACCGCGCTAAATCAATGCCGGAATTTCCGTAAGACGGGGCCGTGCCGATGGCGGGGCATCCTCTAAAGCCTGGTGGGCCAGCTCGAGAAGCTCTCCGTGAAGTTCGTAATCGGGAGCATAGACAATCCGCCGCGATTTGTCTTTGGATAGATCATACACAACGAGCCGGGGGTCGGCCTCAAAACTGGCAGGAACGAAAAATGGAACAATTTTCTGCTTTTCTGTTTTTTTAGCGCGAATGACAATGCGACCTAACCGCATGATTTCAGGCCTTGTCTGGTACAATCCTTCGGTAAGAATTATAGCCAATTCATAGTGGTTTTTTTGACCTGTTTCGTTTACTTCCAGGATGACGACTTTATTTTTGACGAGAAATTTAATATTCTGCGAAAGGGAGACAGCTACGTAATCCAGAAATTCTTGGACGATACCCGTGTTATAGGTAAACAGGGATTCATTGAGAATAATTTGCACTGCTTCTTCCGAGAAAAGGGCAGGTCTCCACGGAGTTTTCGTGGTAAGGGAAGCCATTTCTGAGGCAATAGATAACAGCGAGGCAGATGAATGGTAACCGGTTCCCTGCTGCAATATTTTTATTTGTTTCACAAATTCTCTGGCAAGGGCGCGGTTGCCGGAATTAGCATGGCGCAGAGCGATGGAGTGGAGTTTTTCGAGAAGCCATTTTCTATCGGGAGAATTATTGTTGGGAGTTGTGGGCGAGGACATTTTATGCACGAGGAGCAATGTCTTAACGCGTTCGGGAATTCCGGGTATAGGGGCGAGCAGAATATACGATACCAAGGGATATTGCCTCACATAATTGATATCGTCTCCCTTGATTGTTTTTTCACGCATGTGGTTGAGTCGTTCCAGACCCACATGCGTGAGCAGGGCAGCGAGAGTGAGTTCTATTGCTTTTTGCTCGGCTTCTTCGCGGTTCCGGTTATTTTTTCGCAGGATAATTCTGCTTTTGAGCGCCATGATAACGATGGCTCTTTTGATGGCCATGGTGACAGAATATTTGGTATTCATTTCCAGACCGATTTCATTTACATTTAACAGTCCTTTCAAAACGTCTGTCTGGTTTTCAAACCACAAAAAATATTCCTTAATGACGCGAATCAATTCATGCGAATCGGCTTCGGTTACTTTGTTTTCGAGGAGTTTATGTAAAAAATTTTGGTAAATAATAGAAAAATGAAATGTCTTTTCTGCGGAGATAAGTTTTGTGTTGCTGAAACCTTCCGGGGCCGGAATGTCCTTCAATCCTGACACGGAAATAGAATCGGAAGGATTGTAATAAATTCTGTCACGAGCAAAATGCAGGATCTTTTTAATTTCCACAGCACTGGCATTCTGCTTTTTGGGAATAATGAGCTGTCCTTTTCTGTTGTAAAAATTAACTGGTATAATCCGGGTTTCCCGGATTTGTGCTATGATGATGTCGTCTATAACAAACTCCTTGAGTGATTTCATATTTCCTCCTTAGCAAAATATTTTCGCCGACATCGAATCTTCTGACAGGACACTACTGTATTGTCAATACATATTTATGACATTTTGCCGTTTAGAATAGGTGTAAAAATATTCGCGTTTACATGCGGGCGAACGATTAACCGGACAGAACAGATTACTGGAATGGTTGCCCTGTACGGTGGTTCGCCGTTGTATTTCTGGTCAGAAAATATTCTGAGCACCTCATTGTCGCGGATTCCCTTCAAAGTATGCTGGATTTTTCTACGTGCATCCTTCAATAATCTGTCAGATATGTCTCCGGGTTGCAGAATGCCTTCGCAAAGAATGTTTGACAAAAATTGCCTTTGCGGATTATTAAGCCATGATTGAAATTCCCAATTTTAAGACTCTCGAGATTAAGCACATAGTTCTCGATTACAACGGCACTATCGCAAAGGATGGCAGGCTTCTTTCTGAGGTTGCGGATCTCTTGCCCACTTTAATTTCTACCTATTCTGTTCATGTACTTACTGCCGATACTTTTGGCTCTGTAAAATCCGAACTTTCTGCATATAATGTTACGGTTCATGTTCTCTCTTCAGAGGATCACACGGAAGAAAAGGCAGAGTATGTAAAAGAGCTTGGAAAAAAACATGTCGCTGCTTTTGGTAACGGCAATAACGATGCCTCCATGCTTAAGCGTGCGGAGCTTTCCGTTGCCGTTATGGGCAGCGAAGGTTTGAGTGTGAAGGCTCTTTCCGCCGCAGACATTGTCGTTGAGGATATTGAGGACGGTCTGGAACTTTTACTCCACGAAAAGCGTTTAATTGCCACTTTGCGCAAATAGTGGAACGAGGGCGCTAGGCGCAATAAAACCAGTCGCCACTCCGAGGACTGCAGCCCCATAAGAACAAAAAGCCCACCGCAGAGAGAATTAACAAAGAAACAGTAGCCACTTTGGCGGCAAAGTAACCCCTGTCGGAAAGAAAGTGCCCCGCGCGAAGCGCAAACCATTTCATACCAAATGGGCGCCCACTGCCGTGGGCTAACCCATGTAAACAGTGACGCGGGAATTAAGGCAGCGCTACGACTTCAAATACACCGCCCACTCGTTTTCATGTTTGGCAAACAAAGTAAAACCCGGTGGGGCAACAAACGCAGAATCAATCGCAATAGCCAAAGAATCTTCGCCGCGCTGGTTGCGCACGATGGCGGCAAAACCACCATACGAAGAAGACAAATCTGTGTACTCAGAAGCAGCAGTAATGTCGGCCAGTTTTCGGGCGCGAATGAGCTCGAGAATGCCGGGAACATTCCAGTCGTATAGATCGGGCCAGTACACCATGGGCAGTCCGGGCATGCTCAAAATAAAAGCATATGCGCGCGATTTAAAATCGGGTGAGCATTCCCAAGCGCGCTGACCAAAATTATTGGCTTGGCACTCAGGGGAGGCACCCGTGTCGTGGTTATCCACAAACGTTACCACGGAGGAACGTTCGACGGGTGCGACGGAAGTGTTGATACCGCGCGAAAGATTAGAAGCCACACCCGTATTGATGGCGCGCTTAAGACAAATGTCAAAGACGGCAGAACCGCTCTCGCGCATCCAGCCGAGAATGCGAAGCTTTTCATTGGCTCCGTAGCGCTCTGCCATGGGATCGTCGCCGTGGGCGCGGTCCTGCCAGTATTCGCCAACAGAGAAGTATTCGGCATGTTTTGTGTCTAAAATAAGGGAGCGCACTTCCTGTGGATCAAAACCCCAGACAAAATCCCAGCGCCAGCCGTCTACGCCCACATCTGTCTGCAGTTCAGAAAGAGCCTGCTGTATGCGCGTATACACAGTTGGGTTGGTAAGATTGAGATCGGCACTGCCGTCCATAAATCGCCCGCCGGAGTCGTCTCCTGCGGTGCGCCATGCTTCGCCGGGGTAGGGCCAGATGTCTTTCTGCATGCGCGTGCGGTCACGGTGGTTAATGACAATGTCTATGATAACTTTTACCCCGTGGCGGTGCATTTCTGCCACGAGTAATTTTAATTCTTCTTTTGAGCCATAGCGGGAATTTAGATCAAAGTCGTGCCAGTAGTAGCCTTCGCCGCCGCCATGTTTGCCGTGGCCATACCATTCGGAATCATCGCTCCAGGGCGGGGGAAGATAAATCATGGTGAAACCGTCGGCGGAAATTTTGGGTGCGAGCCGAGTGAGTTCTGTGTACCAGCTGAGCGACTTATTGTCGAATGTGCCGGTTCCCTGTGTTTTTGTTAAGTTCCAGTGAAATCCCTGCAAGAGGATATCGTTTCCGTTGCCAGTTGTGCTCATGTTTACTCCGTAATTGAAATACTGTGTTCGAGTTCGTTAAGATGCAAAACTACTTCTTCCGAGAGGACAGTCAAAGTGCGAAACAGCTTCTTCTTTGCGCAGGACAGAGCGACCATCGAGATAGTCGCGCACCTTGGAGTTCCACTGGAGGTGCTTAAAGCGGATGGCAGAAGAAGACTGCCGCTCGCTGGACGTAGTAATTTCGCTCACGAGTTCGGCGGTTTTGTGGATAAGGAGGAGAAGAGAAACGCCACTCAGAGAGAATGCCACAATAGTGAGAGCGGTTTTACCGGCGGTTAGACTCCAGACGGCTCCAGCAAACGAAATAACCAGAAGGAGGAGGGAAATCCAGTAGAGAACCATCCATCGATTTTGTTTTTTTAGTTTCATTTTCACCTTTGGTTATGGAACTTCAGTGCTATAGGCCCACTGCTTTGATACAGTTAATATTGATACAGTTAATATCGAGTCAACATAAATTCCGATTCTTTTTCAGAGCTTACTTAATTATTTTTTCTGTCCGGGTTTTGAAAGAATTTGACAGGACAGGCAGCAGTTAAACGACTGTTACATGTCGCCCGAAAAAGAATATTCAGATATGCTCGAGATTGAACGGGCCGTGCAATCCGGTAAAACTATTTCTCTAAAATCTTTCGTGCTATCGGATTACGGTGAAAAAATCCTGGAAAGCATCTGCCATCAGATTCTCCAAAAGCATAACCGGGAAGACCTTCTCGACATCGTGTACCCCGCCGCTAAAGAGCTGGCCATTAACGCAACCAAGGCCAATTACAAGCGATTGATTTTTACGGAGCTTGGCTTAGATCCCGAGAACGATGAAGAGTATCGCAGGGGCATGGCCGTTTTTAAGGAAAAGCTCAACGAAAAAAATTTGCGCGAAAATCTGCCTCGCTTTCGTGAGCTGGGTCTTCCCGTCATCATTACGTTTTATTACAATCCAAATGTTCTCAACATCAAAGTGAAGAACATGTTCCCTATACTGGCCGCTGAGGAAAGCCGCGTTCGTGAAAAGTTTTCGTATGCAAAGTCGTTTTCGTCTCTGCTCGAAGTCTATCTCGCTCATAGCGACGAGAGCGAAGGCGCCGGGCTGGGCATTACCATGGTTGGAATATTGCTGGACGAGAGCGGAATAGACCGCCATTCGTTTACGCTGCACGTAAAGCCAGGCTATTCAGAGACGTCTGCCAAGCTGGAGATTCCCTTGTCCTCTGCTTATGTTTCCAAGCGCGTTCGTTTTGAGCGGGAGTTAGCCGCAAGTGGTTTATCCCGCGAAGAATTTCGCGAACGATTCCATTGATTCTGCGCCGGGCGAAGGTTTTGGACCGCTTAGACCTTCTGTTCTACCGCTCGAATCAATTCGGTTTTGCAACTTTGTCCGCTACGCGGCGGTGGCAGAGGTGAGAAGGTAATCTCAATGTTTAGAGTTCGACTAAATAGTATAATAATACTTTAGCCGGAGCAAGGCAACCTTCTGAAATATTTTTGGCTTCCAGAACCATGATCAATAGGGCCGCTTTTCTTCGCACCTCATTGTCGCGGATTCCCTTCAAATTATGCTGGATTTTTTTTCAAGCAAAATCCTTCAATAATCTGTCAGATATGTCTCCGGGTTGCATTGAACGGTATAAATAAACCTTTGACATTCTGAGCTATTTTAATGGAGATAACATTATGAAGAAAATTACAATTGTTGCAGTTGCTGTATTGGCCGGGGTATTTCTGTTTTCAGGTT
>DYPL01000144.1 GCA_020719945.1 Turneriella parva | reverse complement strand
CCAGAGCAACTAGTAAACAGAGTGGCGGTAAGGAAAAGAGTGGGTAGCCATAACTTGCGGTTCATAGTATTCTCCTTATTGGGATACCTGGGGTTTGTCGGTAATGGCAAGCATAAGCCCCACGAGCGCCACAGCCGTTGTATTATTCGTACCATCGGCTAAATATTTGGGACTAAAAACGGGACCGGTTAAAACGACGTTTGTGCCTGCGGCAATATTATAGCTCTGGTGGCCTTCGCCAAGGGCATAACTGTCCAGAGTGCCGCGCACCAGCGAAACGCTGAGTTGAAATTTCCACGTGTTGTTGATGCTGGAAATAAAAGAAGTCTGCTGCTTTGGCTGGTAGGTTAACTTTGGACATTCAGGGCCATTCGTTCCAACAGGGGGGTCTTCGCAAGACGTTCCATCTGCCATGGGTACAAGGTTTTCATCGTACTCCACGTAGAGGGGGGTGGAATCGGTCGTGCCCTCTACACGGAACACTTTTCCAATATCATTTGCATCGAATGCTCCCGTTTTTGTCTGGTAATAGATATCGTTTCCGGAAGACAATAGTTGCAATGTAGAAGCATTGAATTTGGTAACGATGGGAATGGCCCCCCCGGCTGCATTGTACTTCATTACGTGGGTTACTTCTATGCTAATTTTGTCACCGGCAGAGACAATGGCTCGTTTGTAATCCTGATCTACCTTGCCGTTGTTGTCATAATCTTCGTCGTAAAAGACGAGAATGCCGGCATTCTGATCCTGGATCCAGAAGGCATGGTTGATATATTTGTGGCTGGTTGGCGCGGTAGAAGTGCTCCCCAGCCCCACCATAACCCATTCAAATTCGTGTTTGGCCGCCGTGGTGACAACGCCGGTAATGCTTGTTGTTGTTGCAGAATCCGTTTGCCCTGCACCTAATGCGCTTATTGTGTTAACCAGGGACTGAATACCGCCATCAAAATCGTAATTGGTTGTGGTATAATTTACCTCGGCTAACGATTCTGATTTGTAGTCTGCACCTCTCTGCTCGTCTGTAGCGCAGGAGGCAAGTGCCAGAATTACAATGGATACTATGACTCTTTTCATAATGTCTCCT
>DYPL01000143.1 GCA_020719945.1 Turneriella parva | reverse complement strand
TGCAGGTTCTGGTAAGCAGTTATAAGATTATTCATCAAAGCTTTTTTCATCTGCGAATCTCGGATACTTTTTATTTTGTTCTGGTAGTCGATGATGGATTCTGGAGATTCCTCAACATAGCCTTTCGCAAACAAATACGCGTCTATTGCTTTGAGTGCGGCAAGATAACCAATGCCACTGGCTTCGCGCACAGGCTTATCGTCCTGGTAAACGTCGTATTCAATTTCTATATTGGTTAAAAAGCCTTTTCCATTTTTGACAAATCGCTTTGCCTGGGCAAGAATCTCTTGCGGGTCTTCCATTTCTGCTACTGCTGTTCTGCGTGCCATGCGATCAGTTTACAAAATCGCTTACAGCGCGACAAATTATTTCTTCGTTTTCAAAGGTTTGACCTTTGTATCCGGTTTGCTGGTTGCAAGATCATAGTTTGTCTGAAGATTCAGCCAAAACTGCGGCGTGGTTCCGAGAGCCTGGGAAAATAGCCATGCTGTTTCTGGACTCACACCGCGCTTGCCCCGCACAATTTCATTCACCCTCTGAACACTGACTCCAATATGCTCTGCAAACTCCACCTGCGTTGTCTCCAGAGGAATCAGAAATTCGTGGAGAAGGATTTCCCCGGGATGCGTTGGAATTCTATTTGCTGGCAACATATATACTCCTTAATGATAATCTACTATAGAGACTTTGTCTGCGTCTCCGTTATTCCATTGAAAAATAATTCGGAACTGGTCATTGATCCGCATGCTGTACCAGCCTTCCAGATCGCCTTTCAATTTTTCCAGCCTGTTTCCATGAGGAACCTTCAAGTCAATCAGGTCTGCGGCGGAGTGAATACGGTCAAGCTTTCTCTGTGCAGTTTTAATGAGTTCTGGCGGAAAAGATTTTCCTTTGCCAGAATTGCTGCCATGGTACAGGGCTTCCGTAAACTTATCTTTGAAACTGCGAATCATTTTTCTTGATTCAAATACATGTTACATGGTATCCCGGCAAGCATTAAAAGAGCAAAAATGCATGTGAGAAAGTGAGATTCCGGAAAAAAATGTTTGCTTTTCCGGTGACCAGCTTACCACAATTGACCACACCCATTT
>DYPL01000080.1 GCA_020719945.1 Turneriella parva | reverse complement strand
TTAGTTTACCCCGACATGAAATGATCGCAGTAGCGAAGCCGAGGGGCTGAGTGCTATCGGAAAATGGTTTAGCGACTCCATTAAGAACAAAAAGCCCACCGCAGGTGAATGGACAATAGATCTGTAGCCATCTGTGGCTGCCAATTAATTCCTGCCATTTTGATACTCCCGCTCTGCGGGCTACTCAATGTAAACTGGCAGGAGTTCCCCGCGCGAAGCGCAATCCTGAAGAAACCACAAACTTTCTTGACTGCAACGGTGGCATTAGAAAAATATAGTATGCAGATTATTCCACCCGCGCTCAGCCAGGAATTGATTAAAATGATTCGCCTGGCTGCTGCTTCGGGGCGTTCCGTGTTTAAGAAATATCTTTTAGATCCACTGCGCGATGCAGACTGGAAGGTCGGCACGCAGCTGGAGACTTCTGGCCACATGATGAAGCGGCTCGAGAACGCTGCGCGCAATCCATCTACCGCGCACATGACTGGGCCCCTTGGCAAGCGCTTTTTAGCCCGCGCCATTGAAGAGGGCGAGAGCTCTGCCGGCAACGCTCTTCTTTTTTTTCTGGGGCTTATGCAAGACCATATTCGCGTGGCTGCTACGGCAGAGGCTAAGGAGCTCGTCCGCATTATTGAACCACCTCTGCGGAAATTCCAGAAAATACAGAACGAAAAAGCAGAGCAGATTTTTTCTGAAAATTTAGAGAGTTACTCTGCCGAAGAAATTGCTCGCGCTTTTTCGCCCGTTGTATTATCGGACTTTCCCGGCAGAATTCAGCTGCAGGAAAATGTTTCAAAACTTCTAAATCAGATTGTAATGGCTTCAAAAACTGGTGACATTCCGCGCTGCCGTCGGCTCATTTCCGAGTACATGATTCGCTATTCCGACGATTCCCGTTATGACCACGACTCTATCGATAAAATTGTGATCGCTCTGGAAAATCGCGAGCCAGGATTTCGCGCCAGTCTTTATAAGTTTATAGCTATTGAGCTCTATTATTCTATTACCCGCAATATTTCCCAGGGCAAAATTCCGGGTACCATACAGGCTATCCGCAAGTATGCCCATATTTTTCAGGGAAATCCCGATAGTCTCTACTTTTTTGAAATTGACAAGATGGAGCGCATTCTCTATCAAATGATTGAATCCAGAAACCTCTGGAAAGAAATTAACAGGCAGGTATGATATGTCCACTATTCTCAATGTTTCGCATTCAATAAAAGACGGAATTGGAATTATTAAAATCGATGGCGAGGTAGACGCCCACACGGTAACGCAGTTGCAGTCGGCCCTTGACGCCGTATCTGATGCTCCCAAAGGAATTGTTTACGATTGTTCCGGGTTGCTCTATTTTGCGTCTGCCGGAATAGGAGCAACGGCTGCCGTCCACCGCAAGCTCGTTAAGAACGGTGCGGATCTTGTTTTTGCAGCCGTACCCGAGGCCATTGTTCCCATGATTAAGACTCTCACGGCCCGCAGCATTAATATGGTTCCTGCCGTTGCCGATGCCGTAAAGTTGCTGGGGGCAAAGTGAGCCGTCGGGCGGAATTTTTTCTCCGCCCTGATTTTTCGGCTCTTGTAGAACTGCGAGCTTGGGTGCGCGAATCCGCGAACGGATTTCTTTCTGATGCCCAGGCTCTCGTTTTGGTTCAGGCCGTGGACGAGGCGGCCTCTAATTCCATTGAGCATGGCAAGGCGAGTGTTCCGCTTCACTTTTTTTTTCGCAAGGCCGGCTTTTTTCTTTTTTTTGTAATGAAAGACGAGTCGGTTCCGTTTAATCCCTTACAGCTGCCAGGCCCGGATCTGCGTGCCCGCTATGCAGCTGGCAGAGACGGTGGTTATGGTTTACACGTTTTGCGGAACATGATCCGCGTAAAATACAGGCGCAGTCCCAATGGCAACTGCCTTTTCTTTATGGAGAATATAGATGTTTCGCAAATGGTTCACGATTCTTGAAAAACTGCTGTCACCCGGCATCCGCCTTAAACTCGCCGTCTTTGCATCTCTTCTAAGCGCACTCATTGCCGGTGGTACTGGTTATCTGCAATACAGTTCCGCGCGTTCGGAGCTGGTGCAGCAGATGGAGAGCGATACAAAACCTGTGATCGATGCTCTTGGCAATATGCTGGCTTCGCAGCTTACTCTCAATAAGGCTCTCGATTCCGTGTATCCTTTCCGAAAAAAAATTCTGGCCGAAAAAATAAACGGGCGCAGGCTTCCCGCCAGTGAAAAATATTTTTCGGAAGACCATTTGCAGAATCTTGAAGAGGAAATAAAATCTGGACTGCGCGACTCTGACGGCAATCTGTTGAGCGATGGAGAGGCCGATCTTTTTCTCAACCGAAAAGTAAAATCGACCGTCACGAGAACCTATACCGAAAAGCAGAACGAATGGGCCCCCATTTCTCTATTTGGTCTTATTCCCAAAGAAAAAAAAGTCACGAGAACCTACAGCAAAACCAGCCTGATAGAAAATCGTCGCGAAAAGCAAAAGGCAATGTCTGCCACGCTGGCAAGCGGCACCGAAGAGCAACTGAGTCTTCTCAATCTGGATACAACTCGCTACCGCCTGCAGTCTTTCAATACGCGCGGGTCGCTTTTATTTGACAGCCGAAATCTTCAAAAGGGAAATTATTCTCCCGTTCACCAGATCGATCTTTCTAAAAAAGAAGCTGAACGCAAGGCATATAGAGATTCGTGGAACAAGGCGGCGGGTTCTGCGCATTTTGATTCCAGCATGTTTCAGAATTCCCCATCCATTTCAGAAGAAAGATATGCCACTGTGTATTCTCCTGTATTTATTTTTCCCGAAAGCTCGCGGCGTTCCATGGCTCTGTTAGAAGCCTTTTCCCGTTTGCGGGCCAAAAACGAGAAGCTTTACCATGACATAGCAGGCATGGAAAAAGAATACATTGCCTCCCTTCGCAAAATACAAAAAGATATTGCACAGGAGCGCAAAGACAAAACAGCCGACAAAAACAATAGAGAAAAAAAGATAGCAGATCTCTATACGGAATATGAGAAAACGCGCAAGAAATATGCCATTGACATGAGTGCCATATTTCCTGTGGAAGATAAGGACAAAAAGAAATTAGACGTTGCAAAACGCCGGATAGAGGAATTGGAGGCGAGGGCACAAGAGATACAGAAAAAGCATTCCGAAGGCAAAACTGCCAGCGGGGAGCTCGGGGAAATATCCGAAAGCGTCAAAAAGCAAAACCAAAAAATCCAGAGTAAAATTGCAGCAGAAAAAGACAAAGCAAACTGGCTTCAGTATCGAATAGAAAACTGGAATCTGAATCAATCTGCCTTTCTGCACGATGCCCCGCTATCTCTTCACAACAGTTTTCTGCACGACAAGGCTGCTCTGTCTGCACGCCACCACGCGGGAATAGCAGAGCGCTACATGCTGAGCGAAGAGTACAGAAAAGAAATTAACCAGACGCGAAGCAATCTGCGAACGTGGATACAGCAGGGAGTCTCTGAATCGAGGCCACTTGTTGCCAGTGGCCGCATCGCTAAGGAGTTGGAAGTTTTACTCTACGGAATTTTATCGGATTCGCGCAGTAACTTGGAAAAAATAATGTGGGAGACAGACACCACTCCCATGGAAGAGCTCTCCCGTCGCGCCGTCTTTACGGAGAACAATGCAGGTTATATGCGCATTGTGCTCGATATGGAAAATGCACACCAAACACTTCGCAGCATTGCCGTTCGCACGGTCGTCACTCTTGCCGGTGGCATGGTACTTTCTATCGTGCTCGCTTGGTTTTTTGCCGGGCTTCTTGTGGGTCGTCTGTCTGCCATGATTCGTTCAGCACAGCGTGTAGCAGAAGAAAACAATCTCGCTATAGATTTTTCTGCAAGGGGCCGCGACGAGGTAGGCACTCTGGGCAGAACGCTCAATTCCATGATGTCCGGTTTGCGCAAGGGCGAGGAAATGCGTTCTCAGATTGTCGCTGCGGAGGTTGTGCAGCGAAAGCTGCTACCCGAGTCTCTATCTTCTGCTTACGAGAACAGCGTGTATTTGTCCGGATTCTATAAAGCGATGTCTGGAGTAGGCGGGGACTATTACGATATGATTCCCATCAATGACGAGGAATTTGCAATCTGCATGGGAGATGTATCGAGCCATGGCGTTGGATCGTCTCTCGTGATGAGCAATTTTTCGGCCCAGTTAAAGCTGCTCATTTCTCTCAAGGTTTCAGAGATCAGAAAGATATTTTCTGTTCTCAACAGTCGCCTGTTTTCAACCACTCCCGAAGAAATGTTCATTACATTCTTTATAGGCATTTACAATGTCAAAACAAAAGTCCTTAAATACGGTACTGCGGGCCATACGGATTCTTCTATTTTGCGGGCAGACGGTAAGCGCGAGATAATTCCCGGAGAGGGCATACCGATGGGCATGGACGAAAACGATTTTTTTCTCAAAAATTTTGTCTCTGGTGAGGTTGCCTTTCACAGTGGCGATACACTGCTCTTATATACGGATGGGGCAAACGAAGCCATGAACGCTCAGCGGGAACTGTTCGGAACAGAAAGACTTTATAACGCCTTTGCTGCGAATCATTTGCAGAGCCCTGCTGCAATTCTTGAAAAAATTGCCTTAGACATTGAACAGTTTACGGGCAGAAAAATACTGGGTGCGGGAGAATCGCAGCTCAACGACGATATTGCCATGCTGTTAATGAAAATTCGATAGGTAAGCTCTGTTCGCGCAGCGGCTGGCGCGAAGCGAGCCGAAGCTTTTTCAGAGCGTACTTAAAAAATAACTGGACAAACGTTATCCCGTTTATTATCATCGACCTGTGAATATTTTTAAAAAGTTTTTTCCAGCCATTTTTCCACTCGCTGCTGCCATGGCCGTTTCTGAGGGAGATCCCATGCAGCCGGTTTCTTTAAAAAACGAAAACGAAAAGACTGTTAATATTGCAAGACCTGAGGGCAACTGGCTTATTCTTTACTTTTACCCAAAGGACGACACTCCAGGCTGTACGGCGCAGGCTAAAGAATTTTCCCGCCTTAAAGGCGAATTTGCAAAAGAGGGAGCGGAGATCTACGGAGTCAACACAGATTCTCCGGAATCGCACCGCAGGTTTATTAAAAAACATGATATTTCTGTTTCCCTTCTGAGTGATCCAAAAGGCATTGTGGCAAAACAGTTTGGAGTAAATGTTACTATGGGAATGTGCTCCCGCGATACGGTTGTCGTTGATTCCCAGGGAAGGATTTTCAAAATTTTCCGGGGAGTGAATCCAAAGGCTAACCCAACAGAAATATTATCTCTGTTGCGCGAAAAGTAAACGGATAGATTTTTTCTGAGGCTGCGAGGCCTTATTCCACCATGTATTTTCTGGTGTATACTGCTTCCAGCCTTTCCCCCATTCTCAGGAAAAATGTCGCCTTTTATAAGGAGACATATGAGACACCAGAAGGATTAAAAGAAGCATAGTCCGGAGGCTTTTGCTTCCCGATGCACCAACGGCTGCCACGAGAATGGCAATTCCGAGATCGTTGAGCAGCCCGTGCATGCGTCCTAATGGGATATCTGGACGTTGCGTCAAGCACAGGGGGGCGCTGCGCGCAGGGTACTAACTGCCGACA
>DYPL01000142.1 GCA_020719945.1 Turneriella parva | reverse complement strand
GTGAAAAAACTAATCCTGTCCTCTCTTTTAATACTTGTAGCACTCTCGCCGTTTTCCAATAGCTTTCCCAAAGCTACTCTGGAACAGAAACCGGCCCGCCTTGCCGTTTTTAACTTCCTCAACGAAACGCCGCGCAAAGATATTTCGTACATTGGAAGCAGCATTGCTGAAACCATTATTCTGCGCATGAACGAAAATTTCATCTTTCAACTTCCCAACCGCGAGCGCAACCAAAAACTCGCCGACGTTCTGTTAACATCATCAACATCCTTTAACCCCAATGATCTCGACGGACTTTGCTATACAGCGGGAATTGACTATGCTGTTTTTGGCAATTACAGGAAAAAATCGGAAACAGAAATTCTAATCCATGCTGGAATTTACTCCATTGCAGAAAAAAAAGTTATTACAGAAGCCGAAAAAATTGTCTCTACTGATTCCACCATGTTCACGGAAATAGAAGCGCTCTCCGACGAATTTATTGGATCATTGTATTTGTACACGGCAGCCCAAATGAAAATAAAAGCGAAAAAGGATTTTCGCCTGGACGTTAAAGAGACAGCTCCCATAGTAAAACAACCCGTGGCTGCCAAACCGGTCACGGAAAAAGCAGCGCCTGTTATTCCCCCAAAAAATTTCCATGCGGTTTTTGGACAGGCTTTTGGATACGCGATTGCCGGAAGTATCAACTACGAGTATACTGCGCTTCCCTGGCTGTCTTTAGGTGCGGGAATTGGTCTTTTTCCCGCCGAAAATATTTATTTTAAGAGCGGTACTCTCTTTGCCGGATTTTTTTGGCATAATGCAGTTTTGCGCACCGGGCCATATATTATTTCTGGAATTACGACAGGTTTTGGTGTTCAAAGCACGGTGGGTTATCTGTTTAATTTTGGGAGGCGCCGATATTTTGCGGAACCCGACGCAACGCTGCTGTGGACAAACGGATCGTTCTATCCTTTTTTTGCGATATCTGCCGGAGTGAGGTTTTAACATGCAACAAAAACAATTGAGAGCAGTGTTAGGCAGCCTGCTGCTGTTTATTTCTTTTTTTCCCTCTTGTTCTTACATGGAGGAAATGGCGCTCAAGCTGAGCAACGACAATGGCAA
>DYPL01000079.1 GCA_020719945.1 Turneriella parva | reverse complement strand
AAACTGCACAAGCGGTGCGAGGATCGAACGTATTCCGCCTGTTCCTGGTAGGTTAGGGCTGGTTTTTTGTAAATCACAAATGACTCAGCCAAATTTGGACTTGCAAGCATAGGCCAATCGGGTTTGCTGAACACAGCAGCCGAAATTTAGAGCAAAACGTCAATACATAATTTCATTGGGCATAGGAAACCTCCCAGATGCATCTATTTCCGGCTTACAGCCGCAGGGTCACGCCAAGCAGAATAGAATCCATTCCACCAAGCAGATGAAACTGCCCGGACTGCAAAAGCATATCTTCCGAATGGATGAGAATCTCCAGAGCATAACGATCCGTTTTTCCCATGAGGGACACTCCAGCCTCCATGCCAATGCCGCGAATGGAGCCGCCATCTTTTTCAACCGCTGGTTCTAAAATTCCGTCTACGGCAAAATTCTCTTTGCCGCCCTTGCTGTACCAGAAACCGGAGCGAATATCCAGTTTCATGTTCGGCCCGTTATACGCGCGGTCGCGGCGCGTAAAACCAATCTGCCAGGCAGACCCATAAAAATCGATATCGCTCTCTTCCGGAAAATCATTCGCTTTTACGACGTGGTACCGCGACTCAAATTTGCGAAGTCCAAAGAATAAAAAGTATTGTCCCGAATGCGTGCTGTCAAATTGCCGCACCCAGCCGAGTCGATTATCAATATTGTAATACTGGCCAGACCCCTCTGTGCCCAGATACTCGGCATCGCCATTCCACGGGAATTCGGCATTTTTAATGGTGGCTCCAGAAGCTGCTAACATGTAACCGAGCTGGTTCATGTGCAGCAGAAAATCCCCCGACGCATGGATGCCCGTAGAACCCGCGCGGTGCGGGTAATCACTTTTATTGACCACCTGAAAATTCTGAAGACTGTTTCCCCCGCCCGCAAAAATCCGCGTTTCGGTTTCCAGAGAATATAGTCCGTTTACTGCGAAAAGGGTCAACAAGGCGAGAAGGGTTTTGCGCATGTGGTATTCAGGTGAACGCTCACGCGGGAGCAAGTTTTTTTTCGCAAGCCTTTGCCGGGCAATGAGCGAAAGGAGTTGAACGGCGGAGGGGTGGCGCTACCCGCGCAGGGCACAGTAGCCAGTTTTCCTGGATGATTTAATTTTGCTAAACGCACATTGCCTTGATGGACGGGAAATATTTTTTCACCGGAGGGGGTGGTTCTGTTGTGGGCTTGGCAAATTTCTAAGTGCTTGTTCAATTTTTGTTAAATTGTAAAACTCGGAGACATGCCTTTTCGCTTCAAAATATTACAAGCGGATAAATAAGACATTTCGATTCAATGTAATTGATGTAGCTGATGCGCGAGTAATCGGTCGGAATTGCCTTTCTCTTCGTTAAGTTTTAGAACTGCTTCCTCCACCGCAGGCGGTTTTTTCGCGGCGAGTGGCGAGGTCTCTTCGATTCGTTTTTTTAGCTTTAGTAAACTAAAGTTATTGTCCTTCAACTTTTTCATCCAGTCATAAAATGTATTCCTGGCAAGCCCTATCCTTCGGCAACCCTCTTAAATAATTTTTGCTTCCAGAACCGTGATCAACAGGTCCGATTTTCTGCGCAGCTCATTGTCGCGGATTCCCTTCAAATTTTGTAGATTTTCTACTTGCATCTTCAATAGTCTGTCAGATATCTCTCCGGGTTGCATAGACTTTGGCTGCATCGGGCTTGACAATGTGACATAATCCAATATTCTGGCCGAATGAAGCGTCCCGAAATTCTTGAACATATTCCCGCTGGTTTTTCCATATACGTTTCTTCCTGTGGAATAAAAGACAATACTCTTGACCTTGGCGTAGTCTACTCGGAGGTGCCCGCCGCAGCTGCCGCCATGTTTACCAGAAACAAAGTTGTGGGCAATCCCATCCTGGTTGGCAGGGAGCATATTGCCAGTGGAACATTGCAGGCCATCGTCGTGAATTCTAAAAATTCCAATGTCGCTACGGGTAAACAGGGTTATAAGGATTCAGTTGAGATCTGCAAAAAGACAGCAAAAGAACTTTCACTCAAAACAAACGATGTGCTTCCTTCTTCTACCGGGGTTATTGGTCGCCCACTTCCTGTTGATAAAATTTTAAACGATCTCGAAGGCCTTTCAGAAAAACTGAAGTCCGGGAACAGCTTTCAGGATTTTGCAGCCGCCATTATGACCACGGATACATTCCCCAAATTTGGCTCCCGCAAAATCGGCAATGCTTCTCTGGTTGGCGTGGCCAAGGGCAGCGGAATGATAGAGCCGGACATGGCCACCATGCTTTCTTACTTTTTTACTGATGCAAAGATCTCCCCGAAAAAGCTGAATGAAATGCTGAAACGTGTTGTCGAAAAAACCTACAATTCTCTTTCGATAGATTCGGACACCTCTACTTCAGATACGGTAGCCATTTTGGCTAACGGTAAAGTCGGCAAAGTCGATGAAAATGAATTTGAATCTGCCCTGTATGATCTCGCCTTAGAGCTCACCCGTTATCTCGCCTTTGACGCAGAGGGAGCGACAAAACTTTTTGTCGTAGATGTAGAAGGAGCTGCAAGCAATAAAGAGGCTAAAAAAATAGCCAAAAGCATAATCAACTCACCTCTCGTAAAAACTGCCATTTACCAGGGCGACCCCAACTGGGGACGCATTTTTATGGCGGTCGGAAAAACCGAAGGCGTAAAAATAGATCCAGACAAAATACATATTTTTTGGGGTAACCCACCTAAAGAGTATTCAGACCTTTCTGAGCTCAGCTCTTACTTAAAGCAGAACGAAGAACTTTTGCTGACAGTAAAGCTTGGGATTGGCGATGGCGACTGGCGCGTCTATGGCTGCGATTTAACCGAAGAATACGTTCACATCAATGCCTTTTACACAACGTGATTTTTTCAGAGCTTACTTAATCTATTGCTCGTGTGGGCGTTGCGATCTGCCATTTTCGCCAGAATATTTTTTCTGCCCCCTTCTGGGTAGACCCCCGCTTTTGCGCTGACGCCGCATTCAATATAAGAAAGGGCCTATATGCGAACGGTTTAGATTCTGGGGAAAATCTATTCTATATAGTTAGCCCAATATCCCTCCTGTGAGAACTCCTAGCCCTTCGATACATTTAGGTAAGCTCTAAACGCGAAGGTATCCTCTGAAAAAGTCCATGGATAGACTTTTTCAGAGGGTACCTAATAGCTTCGTAAGCCGACGGTTCGCCTTTTACGTCTAATGAAATCTCTTATATCCCTTGCTCCGCCGGGGATAAAAAGAGAAGGACGTATCGGCAGTGCCATTTATATTTTTCTTTTTTCCCAATCTATCGCAGTAGCGATGGATTCTTCCAGAGAAGATAAAGCCTGCCAGCCTAAAAGCCGACGGGCTTTTTCTGAGCTAGCAAAAGAGCCCGCCGTATCCCCAGGTCTGCGATGTGCTCTTTCTATTGAGATATTTTTCCCCAAAACTTTCTGGTAGGCTGCCACGAGTTCTTCTACGGTTACGCCCGAACTGGTTCCAAGATTTATTACCTGGTATGCTGATTCTTTTACAATATCATTAAATTTTTCTACCGCAAGAAAATGTGCTCGCGCCAAATCCCACACGTGCAGGTAATCGCGCAGCCCGCTACCATCCCGAGTAGGATAATCGATTCCGGTTATGCTGAACGCAGGTATTTTTCCAAACGCTGCATCGCTCAACTTTGCCATCACGTGCGATCCATTTTTTTTGAACATTCCCGAACGCATTTTGGGATCTGCCCCTATGGGATTAAAGTAACGCAGCGAAACCGCCTGAATATTTCCCGCATGAGACAAATCCTGCAGCATCATCTCTACTGTTAATTTTGTTTTTGCATACGGACTCAAGGGCAAAAGCGGAGATTCTTCCGTGACCATGTTTCCATCTTCTGCTTGGTATACCGCTGCAGTACTGCTGAACAGTATTTTGCGCAAACCAACGCTTTGCATATTTTCTAACAGCGAAAGTGTTTTTGCTACATTCTCGCGATAATACAGAGCCGGTTGCTCTACCGACTCCGGTACTTCTACGAGCGCCGCCGCGTGGATAACGATTTCCACATCGTTTTCCGAGACAATTTGTTTTAGAATATTCTGGTCAGAAATATCTGCGTGGTAAAATTTGATGTTCTTTGTAAATTCAGGGTTGCCCCTCACCAGCGAATCGAGTACAACAGGTGTCCACCCTTCATCCTTAAAATACGAAGCAATGGTAGAGCCAATGTACCCGGCCCCGCCAGTAATGAGCACGCTCTTGGACATTACCGCCCTTTGCCCCAAAGGATCACGCGGATGGTTCTAAGCACAATGAGAACATCCAGCCAGATAGAGTAGTTTTTAATGTAGTACAAATCGTATTCCAGTTTTTGACGGGAGTCTTCTACCGAAGCACCATACGGATAATTCACTTGAGCCCAACCCGTAATCCCCGGTTTAACCAGATGCCGCAGAGAGTAGAAGGGAATCTCTTTAACCAATTCGTCGCTGAATACTTTGCGCTCAGGGCGCGGACCTATAAAGCTCATATCTCCCTTGAGAACATTAAACAATTGCGGCAGTTCGTCCAGGCGGACGAGACGAATAAATTTTCCAAATGGCGTTACTCTATCGTCATTTTTAACCGCCCATTGTGCGCCATGTTTTTCTGCATCTTGCCTCATGGAGCGAAATTTATACAGCATAAATTCTTTGTCATTCAGGCCGACGCGTTTTTGCTTAAAGATAGCAGGCCCCGGGCTTGTGAATCGCACAATGAGTCCCGTGACGAGCATGATGGGCAGTCCCGGAACCAGCAGCAGCAATGAAAAAAGGATATCCGCCAGCCTTTTTATCCGCAGAGCCATTTCGTTGTGCAGCAGGGAAAAACCATGCGCAAACACAAACCATCCTTCTTTAAGATGAAAAACCGGAACCTTGTGAAAATTCAGCTCGTAATAGTCATTCAGATCGTAGACCGGAAGCCCTTTAAAGCGATTTGGCATCAGTTTTTTTAAGAGGTCAGACGGATACGATTGTCTTAATCCAAGCAGTACTGCATCGTATTTTTTTGTGAGAAATGTATCTATCTCTGTCCAGGCAGCAATTTCCTTTACCTGAGGGTTTTCATTTAGGCTTTCTATGATGGCTTTGGCTCTTACTGCGGGATCGTACAAAATATCGAGTTTTGCTCTGGGTTTACTTTTCTCCAGATCTGCCATAAATTGTTTTGTCGCATGGAAACTGGTAATATAAAGGTAGCTGCCCGACAGAACAGCCTTGCCGAATTTCTGTAAAAACACCCGCCGCATCAGGAATCCCGGGATAAAGAACAATCCCAGCGCAAGCAGCATGGGCCCGCGCCCTAACAGCCCGCCTTGGTACCGAAACGCCACAAACAAAACCGACATGGATATCAGCAGGGAAACACCATGGGCTGCCAAAAAGCGCAGGGATGGCGAGTACGCGAGTTCTTTGGAGTAGGAATACGTATTGAACAGAAACTGTATTGTGATCAATACCGTTGCGAGGGCTATGGTTTCTTGGGTAATAGCATAATGTGCATGCCATTCCCCCAGCCATAAATAGTGCGCTATATTGAGCGAAGCGAGTATTCCTGCGAGATCTCCCAGGAAAACGATGAATGCAGCTAATGTCTTTTTTACATGGACGGGGTTCATAGATTGCGGCTATGCTGTGATGGCTTTACATGCAGTCAATCAATGTGGGGAGAGGATGTAGAGGTGGATT
>DYPL01000141.1 GCA_020719945.1 Turneriella parva | reverse complement strand
AAAACCCCGAAGAGTGGGGGCTTCGGGGTTAGAGTGGTACGGCGATTTATATGTACAATGTTGCACTAGGCAACCATTGGGTTTCCGGCGGATGTTGCACCGCCGGCGTCTGGTTTACCGGAGAAGCTGAAGAATATTCTGCGGTCTCTGGTTGGCTTGGGAGAGCATGGCTGTTCCCGCCTGTGTGAGGATCTGGTAGCGGGTAAAGCTGGTCATGGTCTCTGCCATATCTGTATCGCGGATGCGGGATTCGGCAGCCTGGATATTTTCGTAAGCGTTCATGAGCCCCTTGGCGGCATGCTCAAGACGGTTGTAGTAGGCACCGAGGTCAGAACGCTGTTTGCTGATAAGGCGGAGCGCTTCGTCGGCGAGGCCGATCACTGCGTTTGCTTTACCTGCTGTAGAGATGGAAATAAATGTGAGAACAGTCGGATTGCGGAGTTTAAGTCCGGCAGTCGTCATTGTCTCAATATATACCCTTTCTCTCTGGTGCATGTTCGCGCCCATGTGGAACCACATAGAAGATGTTGGATTGAGTCTCGCAAAGGAACCTGTCAGAATTTTCATTTTATTGAATTCTGCCTGAGAAGCAATGCGGTCAATTTCGTCGATGAGTTCAGAAATTTCTATCTGAATCTGCTGGCGGTCTTCTTCTGTGTAGATACCGTTGGCAGACTGAACTGCGAGAACGCGAATGCGCTGTACAATTTCCTGTGTTTCCTGCAGATATCCTTCTGCAGTCTGGATAAAGCTCATGCCATCTTCTGTGTTCTGTTCAGCACGACGAAGACCATTGATCTGGGTTCTCATTTTTTCAGAGACCGCCAAACCGGAAGCATCGTCCCCAGCGCGGTTGATTCTCATGCCGCTGGAGAGTTTTTCCATATCCTTGTCCATGCTCCAGTTCTGGAATTTCAACACGCGGTGCGTATTGACGGCAGACATATTGTGATTGATAATCATTTTGTTTCCTCCTTGAAACAGTAAACCGATTTTCCGATTAGGGCTTCCCTGCCCTTAACCGACGCTGTGTTTTTTTGTTAACCGGCTTTTGCTTTATTCTCGTAAGATTGCAGAAATCCTTGAGGATTTTTTTTAGAAAAAAGCGTGTTTTTTTT
>DYPL01000028.1:16457-31240 GCA_020719945.1 Turneriella parva | reverse complement strand
GCTCTGAACGCGAAGCGGCGGAGCGACGCGAAGCGAGCCGAAGGCAAACTTTTTCAGAGCTTACTTAGGAAAATAGAGGCCGACCCTGATTTCTTTTTTTTATTGGCAAAATGAAAGCATCTTGTTTAATGTAACAAGGATTAACGCAAGGAGTATTTATGCAGTCAATTAAGAAGACAACCGCTACAATTGTACACACAACACTCGCTCTCGCAATGGCTTTCTCTTTTGCCAATTGCGCCGGCAAAGAAAAAAAGGCAGATAACAAGCCGGTTCCTATTTACGGAGACGACGCGAAAACGCAGAAAATTGGAGAAATAATTCCCGACGGCGATAAAGCCACCGCCATGATGGACAGAGATGGCAACAATGTAGCCGAAGAAAAAATTAAAATGGTTCGCAGTGGCGAAAACATGACAGTCGATCGCGTTTTCTTTGACAAAGACCAGGATGGCAAAGACGACTCCGTTGTCATTTATGAGGGCGGCAAGCCAGCCGAAGTAATCGTTTACAATGTAGTCAGCGAAGTTCGTGGAAAAGCCGTTCTCGAAAATGAAAAAACCATAAAATACGTAGACATTCCTGCGGAAAACAAGCGCGTACATTTTGCTGCGGATGGTTCTGTAGGCAAAATTACAGCAATTCCGTAACATGGTTACCAGGCCGGTTTCTTCCGGTCGACTTCAAAAGGCTCGCACAGCGGGCCTTTTTTATTGTCCAATTTCAGCCAGAGGTTTTTCGGGGATTAAGCTTTTGCACGCAGGCCCTCGGACGCAACGGGCTTGGTGCGCCGGAACTGGTTCACTTTGTTTGTTCCGTTTTCTGTAAGCGCAATGAGTTCGTAAATCATAACCGGTTCATTTTTTCCCTTCACGCGTATCAGATCGAGCTCGCGCACCACGACATCGCCCCGTACTTTTTCGTACGTAAATTCTGAGATAATGGTGAGAGTACCGTAGACTTTATTGGTACCTTCTAATCGGGCACCCAGGTTCACGGCATCGCCAATGGAAGTGTAATCTACCCGTTTGGTAGAACCCATCGCTCCGGAAATCACGTCGCCTGTATTGAGACCAATGCCAATATTAATCGCTGGTTTTCCCTCTGCCCTGCGCTCCGAATTGTGCCGCGCGAGATCTTCTCCCATGCCGAGTGCCGTAGCGCAGGCTGCCAGTGGATGGTTTGGGTGATCAAACGGGGCACCAAACACAGCAAAAATTTCGTCGCCCACAAATTTATCGACAACGCCTCCAAATTCCAGAATCACTTCTGTCATCAGCTCCAGATAGCCATTGAGCATAAATACTACTTCGTGCGGCGTTAAGGATTCAGAGATAGTCGTGAAGCCTCGAATATCCGAGAACAAAACCGTAACTTCGCGCTTTTGTCCGCCCTTGAGCAGGTCGCCTCCGGCCAGAACCACCTGCGCCACTTCGGGGGAAACGAGAATACTCATTCCCTTGATCATGATATTAAACGTGCGCGAGAGAAGGCCCACCTCGTCGCTGGATTTTACGGTCACATCTGCATGAAAATCCCCTTCGGATACTTTTCTCATTCCTTCCGTTACCTTAATGATGGGCCCTGCAATTACGGCGGCAAATAGGAGCCCAATCAGAACCCCGGCAATAATGGCAATGAAACCTACGGACTGAAGTTTTACCTTTGTCATAAAAATCTGGTGGTTTACGGATGCTAGGGAAATCCCTATATGCACTTCTGCAACGGCTTCTTCAATGGGGGCATTTTCCTTAAAAGCAAGAACGTAAGAAAAGTCAATGGTGTCTTCTTTCTTTTCTCCAAACTGAATTTTCTTGATAATAGGGCGCAGTTTATTGTCAACAAGATGGGGTGCTTCAAAATAACTGCCAACGCCCTGAATGAACTGTATCGGTTTGTATGGTTCTACCTTAGTGTCCGTATGGCCTAAAACAATGTTGTGTTTGCCCAGAATATAGGCATAGACCACGTCTGGTTGCGTGGTCACTTGGTCGACGTCTTCAAAAATGAGATCCGCTATGCCCTGTTCCTCATAAAAGGCGGCAAAGTCATCTGTCGACTTGAGCCCGGCAAGCGTGTCCGCATGGCTGGCAAATACGTCAATCAGCCTTGCCTTAATGCTCGAAGACAAAGCTCTTACAATAATGAGTCCCTGTTTTTCTTTTTCTTCAAGGAGAGAAGAAGTCTGCTGGTTTGTGGCAACAATCGTGAGACCTAGGGCAATCGAAAAAATGAGGACAAAGAATACGAGAATCAGTTTGATTCGTATTCCAAACCTGATCTCTCTCGCTTTATATTCAGCGTCCTTCTGTTTTTGTAGCGCTTTCTTTTCTGCTTTCTCCATGGTTACTCCAAGAATTTGTGATGAAATCCTATTTCAGCGAGCAGAATGCCAGCTTTGATCTGGTTATCCGAATCTTTACTTGCGCTGCCATCCCATTTTTTGATATCTGAATTATCGTTCTGCAACTGCAGGTAAATGAGCGAAAATGATACGGCCATATTGCCTTTTGTCCAGGATGTACCCGAAAAATAACTTTTGGTGGTTTCTTCTTTTCTCTCGATGATCGTATTCGCCCCAGATGTCAGTTCCGATTCCTTGATGTCCGACGCATAGGAATAGCCCGCCGATACGGAAAAGGAGGCCGGGAGTTTTACCGAAAGCGCAAGCGTCGGCGAATACGTAAACGAACTCGTTTCTGTTCCCTTAAAATGGTAGTATTTTGAATTTTCGTACTCCAGAGTTTCCCGCGACGATTCAAAGGGAACCTGTATGCCCATATCGATAAATACGCGCAGAAATGAAAAAATATTTTCCGAAATGCCCAGCCGCATTTCTGGCGCGGCAAAGGATCTATACTGCAGGCTGTCTTGTTTGTCACTTACACTCAAGAGGGTAGATCCACTATAGACTCTGGCAACAGAAGCTGCATTTGTAGAGGAATAAAGATATGCGGGGTAGATAATGTTTGCTGTCAGGACAGAAGAATTTTCGCGGTACTGGATGCCGGTTGCAAGAGTACCACCCATGGTGTTGCTCGTTTCGTTTGATTCAAGAATCACCTTAATGGTAGAAAACGAGATTTCTGCGTTAAATAATTCCTGCGGTTGCTGCCAGCCAAAATATAATCCGCCGTCCAGAATCCAGTGTTCGTTTAATTGCAAGGCCAGTCCCAGGCGCGTATCGTTTCCCTTTGTGGTGGAATCAATGGTTCCAGTTCCCGCAGTTCCACCCAAATCCAGAAATCCTTTAATGGAAAAATGCGTATATGCTGAGGTCGCAGAACCCGTGTACAGGCCAATGGCCATGTTCTCAAACCAGTTGCGAAACACAATTCCGGCTTCTGGAGTAGCACCGTAAAATAGAGTGGAATCAGGATCGGGAATAGTGCTGAGTTTCAGAGAAACCGCATAAGCCGGTCTGGCAGAAACAAAATACGAAAGTCCTCCCTTGTCTTCGAGAGTAAAGGCTGGTTGGAAACCAATAGAACGCGCGCCGTAAGAGCCAGAAGAATACATTCCTCCGGGAAGAGAAAAGTCTGCCGCACTGTTAGAAGCGGCAGACAGGAATACAATGGCAAGAAATGCCCGTCTCATGGGGTATAAACGCATAATTGCATTGGATGGGAAAGGTTTTTTTAGCATCTGACATAAAATCGCTAAAATACTTCAGAGCTTCTCCGATGAATGTAACATAATTCATTTGCATTCCCCGGCTTAAGGATTGAGCCAAAGGGAAGAATGCGACAAAGAGGTAAAGAGTGGGTGCTAATTCTAGTAAAATTGTAAAAGAATTCCAGCAGTATCTGGAAGTGGAAAGAGGTCTTTCCGAAAACAGTATTTTCTCGTATCTTTCTGATATAGGAAAGCTCGATAAATTTGTTTCAAAAAGTAAGAAAGATCTTACTGAAATAACTCGTAACGATATTAAAAAATTTTTACGGGAAGAAACGGATCGCCTTCTTTCCACCCGCACGAGAGCCCGTGTAATTGCGTCTTTAAGACAGTTTTACAAATATCTCGTCGAAAGCGATGTCATGGAATCCAACCCCATGCTGAATGTAGAGTCTCCCAAAATTGTGCGGACTCTGCCGGATTTTTTAACAAGCGACGAAGTGCAGCATCTGTTCTCTGTATTTGATGAAACGAATCAACTTGAGCTGCGCGATAAAACCATGTTTGAACTTTTATACTCGTCCGGTCTTAGGATCTCTGAAGCCTGCAATCTCAAAGTGCACGATATTGATTTGAGCAATTCTCTTCTCACCGTAACAGGTAAAGGAGATCGCGAAAGACTGGTTCCCTTTGGAGAAGTGGCAGCAGGTCTCATTGGCAATTATCTGGGACATGTGCGTCCGTCTCTGGTAGAAAAAGAAGATTCCGAATTTATGTTCATTTCAAAAAAAGGAAGTGCTCTTTCCAGAAAAAGTGCCTGGAGACTTTTACGTAAATACATTGAGCGCGCCGGAATCGAGAAAAATATTACGCCTCACACGCTGCGCCATTCTTTTGCAACTCATTTGCTCCAGAACCATGCAGATCTTCGCGCGGTGCAGGAACTGTTAGGACACATTGACATTTCTACGACGCAGATTTACACGCATCTCGTTTCGCCGGAGCTTGCGCAGACCCATAAAAAATATCATCCGCGTTCATGAAAAAAAAGGTTTGGCTTATTGCAGCGGGCATTTTTGCCTCATTGGTGCTCGCTGTTTCGCTATTCCTTATTTTTTTTCCGGCTACCAGTATAGCGCGTTCGGCTGCCCAGCGGGTATCTGAAAAAACGAACTGGAACATCAGTCTTCAAAAGGCTTCTGTTTCGTGGAAGCTTGCTCTCACCATACAGGGTTTGGAGATTCTCTCTCCTTCTTCAACCCGGCCAGTCAAAATAGAAAAGATTGAGTTGTTTCCTCACCCGTTTTCCCTGTTCAGCAGAAATCCGGAGATTTTGTATTTTGCAGTTCAAAATGCAGATGTGCCAGAAGAATTTCTGGAAAGTCTTCTGGCTAAAAAAAAGGGGCCGGGGAATGGGCTCTATAGCCTGCCCGTTCCCCGCAATTTGGCTCTCCAGAAAATTCGCATTTTGTCACGGGAAAATGGAACAGCAGAGGAGTGGAATGTCTCTATTTCGCGCCGGGAAAAAAAATCTTCTCCGGGAACGGTATCGGTACGCCATGCTTCGTCTTCCGGAAATGCCCGGCTGAACCTATCTGGAATAATACCAGATAACGCGGCGGGTTACAGGGAGTTTCATCCGGAGAAGGCAGAAATTATTCTTCAGGCTTACACGCCTCCACTGAAATGGATTGGTAAAAAAAGTCCTGTTTCACGTATCTCTGGAACCATACGCGCACAGCGCAGCGGACATGACTGGAAACTTTCCCCGGAAAAACTTTCCTTTTTGTTTCGCGACAAAAATGTTTCTATTGATTCAGCAGATTTACTGTTTCATGAAGAATCGCAGGAGCTTACGGGAACCCTCTCTGGAAACAGCGGCGGGGTACAGTTCAAGGTAGATCCACTTATGGCGAATCGTTTTGGCGTTGAGACAGCAGGCATTGCTGTTTCGGGAGAACTGTCTCCCTTGCTGAAAAATTCTTCCTACAGCATTTCTGGAAAATTTTTTGGAAAGATTGCCGTAAAAAAGAATCGCGTCGCTTTTGGATCTCTGACTGCTTCGTCGCTGGTTTTGTCTGTTCCCACGCATGAAATACTTCGTGCACCCGTTGTTGGAATTTCTCTGGTGGGTTCTGAATGGGAGATAAGCCAGACACCGTTGCAACTGTTTGGTACACAGGTGAACATACAGGGAATGTTTTCGTTGCAGAGCAAAAGGATTGCGCTGCGCGTTTCCGGAAAGAATGTGGATCTTCGGCATATTCTTCAGTCCCTGCGCAACCTGCCTTCAGGATCCGGTAAATCTTCTGTCGCTGGTACAGTAGAACTTCGTTTTGAAACAGCGGACATTTACGGCCTTTCCGCAGAATCTCTTGTGTCCAGTGTGAGCATTGATGCAGAAAAAATTTCGTTGCAAAATATATCTCTGCGTATGTCCGGTGGAAAATGGACAGGTATGTATTCTCTATCCAGGGGAATTCAAAAAACGCATGCGTATTCTGCTTCTTTTTCCGGGGTCGATTCGGTTGCCCTGTTTCGCGAACTCAACCAGAAACCTCCTTTTACGGGAAGATTGTCGGGAGAATCGCGCGGAGTTTTTTCGGGCACTTCTCCCAATGAATTTTTAAATACGCTGAAGGCTTCTTTATCGGTTAAAACGGGAGCCGGCAGAATCAGCGATTCTTTTTTGCAGAGGGGGGCCCTCAATGGTCCTCTGGCTCCCATGGAGAAAGCCATGGCGAATATGGAATTTGATGATTCCTATATTGATTTAACGACCGATTCAGGAAAAGTGAAAGTCCAGAAAGCGTTTTTCCATGGGGCCAATCTGCGCCTTAGCTTTCTGGGGTATGCTTCGTTTACCGGCGAGGGCGAGGGGAACCTCAAGGTTCAGTTTAACGATGCTCTCATTGCCGGTATTGCCAACCCTGCGCATCTGGGTATACAGGAGCAAAAGATGGGTGAATTTTATCATTTGTCTTTCAGTTGTCATGGGAATATGAAAAAGTCCTCGTGCTGGTCTGCGGACTGGTAAAAAGATTGACGGTTACTCAATGAACAGCATAGTTCTCCTATGGAAGTCAAAATATCCCCGGAAAAATATGACGAGTTGCGCGACCTTGGTGGCGGAGATAACGAATTCATAAAAGATCTGCTGGCGAAGTTTATGGAAAATTCACCGAGGCTGATTGAGCAGGCGCAGTCAGGGCTTGCCGCAAACGACCCCAAAAAAATTGAATACGCGATCCACACGCTCAAAGGATCGGCTCTAAGTTTAGGCCTGACTTCCATGGCAGAATTCCTCGTAGAATTAAATAAAAAAACCAAAGCCGCCGATTTCTCTACCCTGCCCGACGCACTTCCCAAACTGCACGCCTTTATGGAAGGCGTAAAAAAGTATTCAGAGAGTCTTTAAATTCATTGCAGATAGTGGCGGGCTTATTCAGTTGGCCCGTTGCGGGGTGTGCAGCGCACGGCCAGATAGTTTCTCTCTGTATCCCTTTTGCGGTGAGAAAAAAACTGTCTTGAGGAATACGTGTCTTCGTTCATCCATAATACGGAACGCGGGCAAACGCCCATTGTTGCAAATTCCTGCAACAGAAGGCGTTTTTGATCCAGCAGTCTTTTCTCGGGGTTTTCAGGATGCGGGTGTAAAAAAATAGAATCAAAGCGGGAATATACATCTTCCCCGACTTCGTATTTTTCGGCGTGTATATGGGGACCTACGACAAAAATCATGTCATCAATTGTCTCAAAAAGTCCTTTCCCTTTGATTGTCTGCATTGACTTTGTAAGAGCTTTTTTTTCGAATCCGCGCCAGCCGCTGTGGAGTACTCCGGTTAAAGAACTTTGCGTGGAATAATACACAATGGGCACGCAGTCGGCAGCACGCACGCTTAGTGCAATGGAGCAGTCCAGAGAAAATATTCCGTCTGCCTCCTGGTAATATTCTCCCTCGATGGAATGGTTTGCTTCCAGAGTAATGTCGGAATGCATTTGCCGAGTGAGAAAATGCCTTTTATCGGGAAACAAATTCTGAAAAAACAATCCGGGGTCATCTGGCTCAATAGATTCTCCTCTGCCTACAAAGTAAATGGTTCTTTCAAAACCGGGAGAGTGAAGGGTGAGATCTTCGTGTACCTTAAGGGACATCGGGAATCACCTCAGCTGCATCTATGGTTTTTTTGCGTTCGTTGAATTGTGTCGTAAAAGAAACCTGCATGCCTTTTTCTGGCCGCTGATTTGACTGCCACTGGCTGCTGTGAAAGAAAATATTCTCTCTGGAAAGATTCGATTTTATAAAGCCAAATCCTTTCTCATTAAAAAAGTCAATTACAGTTCCGGTTCCCTTTACGCCTGGCGCGGGAGCATTCTGGAATAATTGCTGCTGCAGAGTTTCGGGAGTGGTTTCTATGTTAACTTCTGCGGAGAGTTTTTTAAGAAGCCCCGTAAACGTTTTCAGCTGTTTCATGAAAAAGGCCAAATCCAGATTTATATACAGCCGTCCTTCCCAGGAATGCAGATGTACGAGATTGCGCACTTCCTTGCGAAATTCGTGGAGAGCATTAGCAGCATCCTCCGAGAGAACCTTGAGAACTTTTAATCGTTCAATGTTTTCAGAAAAGCCTGCATTCTCAATCACGCGGCTCAGGTACTCGTATTCTTTCCCAATGCTACCGAGCGTATGGTCTTCTGCATTTGTTTTAATCAGGGGATCCACGAGCATGGCAAAAACGATGCCTTCTGCGACAATTCCCATGGTAACGAGAAGCTGGTAAAAATATGAATTTTCCAGAGAGAGAGCAGGGCGGAAGACGCGGTATAGCCAGATCTGGAAATCAATTAGCTGGAGCAGATAGGAGATATTGGATTTGTATTCAGAATTTTTGAGAAATGAAAAATACTCCGTGCGAAAAAAGTCGACAGGTTTCACAATTCCCTTGGGAATTTTAACAGAAAACTGCTCCGAAAAATGATCCGAATAAACCCTCATGAGCTCAGAGATGAGTCGGGTGACTTCAGCCGGGGGGAGCTTTTCTATTTCTTCAGTGGTCATTTTTTTTGATTTGTTCCAGAAGGTCTTCTTTTTCCCACGCAAAATAGCGGTTGAGGCCGTAATACCACAGCATGGGAAACAGAATAATCCAGAAAGACAAATCGGTGCCCCAGGCAACATAGGCCACAGAAACCATTGGAATCATGCTTAGAGCCAGGCCCGTATATTTCCATTCCAGCAGTTGCTGCATTTCTTCGTACGTAAAAATTTCAGGGGAAAGAATCATCTTTTTTACAATTCCGCGCAGAGAAAGACCGTGTTGGCGCAATACGGGCAAAAGGCGGTCAGTTAGAACAGCAGCATACAGCAGTGCTGCCACGGAGATTAGCAGGAAACCTGTTTTCATGGGGATAGTTCGCAATTTCACGGTGCAATGTCATGTATTATTATTTACCGCAAGAAAGCTCTGTTTACACTAACCTATGGCTTGCAATGATTGTTACTTTTCGCGGGATCATTTCTGGGTGCTTGAGGTAGAAGAAATCCTTCGGGCCGGAATTTCCGAGCAGGCCCAGAACAGTCTGGGCGATATTGTTTTTGTCGATTTGCCCAAACCCGGCATGTCTGTACGCTCCGGACAGGTAATCGGCATAGTAGAATCCGTTAAATCCACTTCGGATCTAATCAGCCCGGTTACGGGAAAGATTCTCAATATAAACGAAGCTGTTCTCGATATGCCAGAGCTAATCAATTCGTCTCCTTATGGTGAGGGCTGGCTGATTGAATTTGTTGGCGAGATGGATCCCGAGCTGATGAGCGAAGATGATTACTTAAGTTCTCTTTGAACGTGCAGCGGGACAAAATCTGTTGTGCGACGATTTCATAGCAGCAAGTAATTATTTAGCTTTCAATTTCTTGTTATAAAGGTAACGGGCTAAAACCATTAATAGCCAAGCCTCCCTATCATTAATTGCTTCCGGAAAGCTGCTAGTCCATTCCGTAAATTTATTTAATATATCGACTCTTCCAAAATGCGCACTGGCAACCTTTCTATAATCGTCATCGGAATTCCACATTTTTTTGATTTGGAGCAATTTTATTCCAGGGTCAGCATTCGACAGTATTATATTCGTTCTTTTAGATATAAATGTATAATTCCCAAGTCTATCTATATTGGCACTATATGTTTTCTGATCAATATTAGACATTATTTTAAGTTTTTTTTGTGGGAAAATATGTTCAAGCTGTATATCGTCAATATTTAGTTGGTTTAAATATTCAACATTTTCGGATTCTTCGGAAGGTAACAAGTCGGGAATTTTAAGTTTAGATACATAGCTGAAAAGTAATGTTACTAAAGGACTTTTGTACCCCTTTAAAGAACGGTATTTCCCTAATATAGCGTGCAGCTCTTTTTCTTCTAGTGCAAGTAGTGCATCCTCCGAATCTGTATTTATATTATTAATATAATATTTTAAGAAAATAAGATAGCTCAATTTAGAAGCGTTAATTATTGACTCCGATGTTATCGGGTCCTTATTAACGCGATAATTTTGAAAAATGTATTCACTAATTTGCGTTCCAATGGAATTTTCATTTATGAAATCGTCATCTAATAATCTATACTCTCTAAACAAATTAGAGAATATAGACAAAAGCAGGGAAAGGCGAGTTATCTTTTTCGATAAACGATTTGGATGAGAAATTAAAAAGTTATCTACTTTACCATTTTTGTCAAGTATTAAATCATTTTTATATTCATTATACATTTTTGATGATATATTTTTAATAACATGCTTATACTTTTGTTCTATAACACTCAATTCGTCAATTATAGGTTTAATATCGTCTGAATTCAATGCGGTTAGTTTTGCTATATATAAATCCCAGCCTGAGTGTGCCGTGATTTGAGTATTTATATTACTGTATAACTTATATATTTCAGATTCAGAAGACTCAATATAAATTACAGGTATCACTACGTCTCTGAAATCGGATTCCTCTAGTTGTCGAATGTTTTTTCCGGGTGACTTAATTTTTCTTTTTACCACTGTATTATTCGACAAAACGATATAATCTGTCTTTCCAGTAGATGTTTGTATGCTTGAATTTGAAAGCGCCAGCTTTAAGGCTATTAGTCGTTGTTGCCCATCTATGATTATTTGCTTTGAATTTTCTATTTTGGTATTTGGAAAAAGTACGTTGTAATACTTTGGCACCTTAGTTCTAAAATTAGATTTAATTTTGGCGACATATATTGCTCCGAATGGAAAGCCATTTATTAAGCCTTGAATAAAGGTTCTAATATTGTCGGATGGCCAAACAAAATCACGTTGAATTGCCGGAATTGCTACGTTTCCATTTTCAATTTCCCTTAGAAACTCAACAGCCTGTATGTTTTGCGTAATAGTTTTCATGTTTAATAATCCAAATCCTAAAATTAATTTTCATAAATGCATAGTTTTCACTAAAAAATGAGTTTAGTCTATTGTTGCGATTGGTATTAGCCTTCCATTTATTTAGCGACTCTAAGCAATTAACGTCAAAAAAAAACTCATAAAGTCCCGAGCCGTGAGCAGAATACATTTGTTGCATTCTTTGTAATCTGCGTAACCCATTTTGAGCCTATCCTTTAGGCTGGCAAGAATATTTTTGAAGCATATTTTAGATGAATTTGTACCCATTGTGTGTGACCTGGAATAAGTTCTTCTATGTCAATAATCTCGTTTATTAATAATGACTTAAGTTTCATTTCTATATTCATAGTCATTTCATTTAGGCGCATAATTATATTTTTCTACGAATATAAGAAATTGTCGCACAACCGTTTATCAACAAAAAAAAAAATCAAGATTGTGCTTCTCAAGGAGATGTCTGAATTTCAGGTTAGTTGTTTCGTCCGGTGCGGGCTCACTATCCTAATCAATTCGTCTCCTTATGGTGAGGGCTGGCTGATTGAATTTGTTGGCGAGATGGATCCCGAGCTGATGAGCGAAGATGATTACTTAAGTTCTCTTTGAACGTGCAGCGGGACAAAATCTGTTGTGCGACGATTTCATAGCAGCAAGTAATTATTTAGCTTTCAATTTCTTGTTATAAAGGTAACGGGCTAAAACCATTAATAGCCAAGCCTCCCTATCATTAATTGCTTCCGGAAAGCTGCTAGTCCATTCCGTAAATTTATTTAATATATCGACTCTTCCAAAATGCGCACTGGCAACCTTACGTGGCGGTCGATTTATTAGCTCGTCCAATCTTTTTTAGTTGCACATTTCGCAGAAAAGCGCAGTATGGTGCATGAACTGGATTAAGGCAAATTTGCTCACAGCCCTCTCGGGAATTCTCGTTTCCCTTGGGCTTATATCACTCGTACTATCCCTGACCGGGGCCACGTTTATACCGGGAGATATTCTTCTCCTCGGTATTGTGCTCGGGGTCCTCGGATTTATTTCTCTCCTCTTCTACCTGGTGCCCAAAATGAAGTATTTTGGGTTGGATCGAACACAGACGATGGGAATGCTCATCGCTCTCACGTTTTCCGGACTGTTTATACTGAGTTTCAAAATGCTCACCGTTTTTGATGCCATCGAAGAGTTTTCTGTCGATTTGCGCTTTCGCCTTTCTTCAGGAAAATTGATCATCGAAGAGCCCGTTCCCGGTACCAAGGTCACGCATTTAAATCCCAAGGCACACCCGGCTATTCAGATCATTGGAATCGATAACCAAGCGGTAGATGCCTGGCAGGGCTTCCCGTTTTCGTGGGACCGCTACGCAACGCTTCTCGCGGCTTTTAAAGACCAGACATACAACTCCATCATGTTCGATATTTTCTTTCTCGACCCGGCCAAGAACAACTATGGTCTTCTTGGGCTCGTCGAGAAGCTGCGCCTTGAGGCAGAAGACTATATCAACCAGGGCAGGGGAATCCAGTACAGCGCTGCTGAACTGCGTGCCAAATCCGCTTACTTTTCCGAGGCGATCGAAAAGGACGGAAGGGTTCTTGTCGACTACGCTTTTGAAACCGCCTTTGTGGATTCTGAATCCCTGAACGCCATGCTGTCAGAACCAGACATGAAACAGAGACTGGATGCACTAAACCTGTACCGCATTCCCAACGAGAATATAAAAGAGAACGAAAACCTTACAGCAGACAATGAATGGGTAACGTATCCATCCATTCCGATAGCGCCCATTGCGCGCACTGCCAAGGGCCTCGGTGGAGCGAACGTAAAATATGCCACAGGAAAAACAAATTACCAGATGCCCATGGTGTTTAAATGGCGTTCGCAGCTTTATCCCTCCATATCTCTATTGCTGGCAACCCGTTACTACAGTATCGATGTGACCAAAGATGTAGAGGTTAACTTAGGACATTACGTTAAGCTTAAGAATATTCCAGAAAAGACAGTCTCTCGCGGATTCGGCACCCAGGCAACCATGGCAGATATCATGATGAAGCCCAATAAAAACCGGGAAGTTGTTATTCCCATAGACCAGGAAGGCATGATGAATATCAACTTTATCGGTCCTGCCTTTTCTTTTCCAGATGTTTCCATTCATGAAATCAGTTCCACGTACGAAGAAATCCCCGATGCTTACGGCGGAGAAAACAAAGATCTGTTTCGCGAAAAAATCCTTCTGGTGGCCATGTATTATGCCACGGGGGTTGCGCGAGACATACACCCCAGCCCGTTTGGAAACACGGCGGGTATTGAGCACCACGCCAATGCGCTCAACACCATTCTGATGCAGGACTTCATTAGCTATGCCTCAGACTGGGTCAATTTTGCCATTTTTGTCATCATTGGCGCTTTGATCGGGTTTATTGTTCCGCGCTATTCCATTCGCCTCGCGCTGGGCCTTATTTCCGTAATCGCCGTGTTGTTTGCCGTGGAGACCTTTTTTCTCTTTAACAGTTTGAACTATATCCACACATTCCTGACGCCATACGTTCAGATGGTTCTCACGATGATTTCCATTGTCGCTTACCGGGCACTTTCGGAGGAGCAAAATGTGAAGTATATCCGCTCCACGTTTTCGAAGTTTGTTTCCAAAGATGTGGTAAACGAGCTGCTGGCCAATCCGGAATCGCTCAAGTTAGGGGGCGAGAAAAAAGAAATCACAGTATTCTTTTCTGACATTCGCGGGTTTACGACGATGTCCGAGGCGCTTTCTCCGGAACAGCTCGTGCAGCTGCTCAATGAATATCTTTCGCGCATGACCGACATTGTTCTGGGTTACAGAGGTACGGTAGATAAATACATGGGAGATGCCATCATGGCTTTCTGGGGGGCTCCGGTTCCGACCAACGAACATGCGTTTCTGGCCTGCCTTGCCTCTGTGCGCCAGATCGAGGCTCTCAAAGAGCTGCAGATCCACTGGAAAGAAAACGGATATCCCGTGATAGATATTGGGATAGGTCTCAATACGGGGTATGCCGTCGTGGGCAACATGGGATCCGCACACCGCATGGATTATACCGTGATGGGAGATACCATCAACTTAGGTTCGCGTTTAGAGGGAACAAACAAAATCTACGCCACGCGGATTATCATTTCCGACAACACGTACGAGAAGGTTAAAGACAGAGTGGTGGTTCGCGAGCTCGATTTGATTCGAGTAAAAGGAAAACACGAGCCCGTAACCATTTACGAACTCATCGATATTAAAAACCGCGCCGAACTCGACGCGTATTTTACGGCTACCTGATTACCAGGTGTAAATATCTGCGCGGTTGATCTCTTCAAAAAAGATCCGCCGCTCTATTCCCCGGGGCGCCATGTCTACAACGGCGTTTGGCTCTACCCGGCGGTTTGGATGCATTACCACGGTTTCCCCGTTTTTGAGAAGCAGTTCTATGGTAAGTCCCTTGTGTTTTGCGTAAATTCCCAACAGTCTCTTCAGCTTATCCTGATTTCCTTCTATATTTGCGTTCATGGTTTCTCCGGGGGTGTTTTTCCATCATGGAATAAATAAATCTCCTTCCCTGGAGAGTGTCCTGCATGGTAACAGGTTGTTGAAAAACAACAACTTGATGGGACATAATATCTATCGGATATATCGGTAAAAGCTGAAGAGTTTTTTATTCTACCATGCCGGGATTGGCCAATGTGCCAGATGTACCATCGGCATGGATATAATCCGCGTTCATGCTGTCGGTAGAATAGGT
>DYPL01000028.1:0-16357 GCA_020719945.1 Turneriella parva | reverse complement strand
CAGATGTACCATCGGCATGGATATAATCCGCGTTCATGCTGTCGGTAGAATAGGTATTATCGGTGAGGTCTGTGGTGTCATAGACAGAACATGCAATAGATTTGCCGGTCATGGCGGTCATGGCAGATTTGGGCAAGATCATGGATGCTTTTCTGTTGCCCCCATTTTCACCTTTATCACCCCACGCAGGGGTAGTGGTGCAGCTCGTCATGGAAAAAACGTTATTGTTCTCTGCATCCACAATATTTAGGTCGGTCCCCGAATTGGACAGCGCGACAGAAGAGGTTACCCAGTCCGCTTTATTGAGCAGCTTGCCCGTCTCGTTGGCTATCACAAATGTTTTGCCGGGTTGAATTTTGGTACATGCCGGCAGCACCAGATCCGCGCCGCTCGTTCCGGCGTCCTGGATTTTCCAGCCGCCAACAGATACGGCGGTTGAGCCATTGTTATAGAGCTCCAGAAATTCATCTGCCGTGTGTACTTTGGTAAGGTCTGTTTGAATGGAGCCCATCCAGAGAACCTCAGAAATGACAACCTGCCCCGCTGTCAGGGAAGAAGCAGTATCAGCAGTGCAGGCAGGGCTTTCCCATGTAGAAATATCGGGAATGGGGTACATGGAGCCGGGCGCGTCGTGCGGGCCCTCTGCTATCAGGCGCACGGTAATGGGAATGCGGCGGGAAATAAGATCCGGTGCGGCTGGCCGCGTGAATACGCTGGACGTAGGCAGAAAGCGGTTCTCGGACTGGTTTTCGCCGCGCAGAGCTCCAAAATGAACGCCAATATACATGTAGAAGCGTTCGCCATCGGTAACGGGATGGTTCAGGCTCTGGAAGCCATTGTATTCCCCCAGATACTCGCCCGGGTACCCAGAACCATCGGCAGCATAGACCTCCATGTGGTGCGTCGTGAGAGATGTGTCGAGAAAGCGAATGGGGTGCGGATTGATTCCACAGACATAGTTGTTATTTTCCCAGTAGCTCTGGTAGCACTGCCATAGATCTTCATCTGACGTGCCTTCGGGATCCTTTGGCATGGAGCTAGGATAATTGGCGCCCGTCTGGTCGGACTGCAGGGATGGAGCATAGGTGTCGTAGTCGTCATCATAGCCAAAATATCCGGGTTCATTGGTAAAGGCTATGGCGTCTATCTGGTCGTTTAGAAAAATAAGTCGGTCTTCGCAGCGCTCGCGCTGTGTTCCGGCAGGCTCAGAGAGGCATTCTGACGAATAGTTGTTCTCTTTGTAGGCATACGCCACAAAGACGCTCGTTTTATCGAGGCGGGGCAGGGTGGAAAAATGGCGCGATGTAAGTTGTACCTGCATGCTGCCGTCTTCCCGTTGTATAACAGATCCCTGGTTTTGTGGTTCTTCTGTTGTTTTAGAACTACACGAAAAGAAAAAGAAAGAAAGAAAAAGGGCAGCAAAAATAAGGCGCATGGCTATTATTTACCGTAAGACTCACAGTGCAACTACTTTTAACCTTGGAGAAAGTTTGCTTAGAATAGAAAATTTCCTCCGACAATGAAGGTATATGCGCTGCCAGATAGCCGCCCCACCTGTTAGAAACAGCGAAAAAAATATCGTCGTTCTTGGGGGATCTCCTTCGCTCGATTTTTTGATTCCTCATCTGGCGGAATTTCCAGAAGATTCTCTCTTTATACTTTCTGACTCCGTGGCAGAAGGTGTTTTGCAGCTGTACCCCACTCTCAGGCGCTGCATTGTGACGGTAGAAAACAGGCGGCATTGGTATCTGAAATCGCTGAAAAACGAAACAATTCTGTTCTATCACAAAGGCTGCCAGAGAAATCTGCCGCACGATGCAGGCAACGAATGCCTTTATTTCAAGATGCACGGGGAAGATAGAGATTTTCCTCTATCTCTGCCTTCTCCTGGAACGGTTGCCGGCATTGCCTTTGCTTTTGCCCTGCTGTTAGCGGCACCGGGAGCAAAAATTTATCTGGCTGGGATAGATTTATCTTACCCAGACCATAGAGTCTATGCCCGCCTCGCGGGCAGTATGATTTTGCCAGATCGATTTCACAATAGAGAAACGGCTGATTTAACAGGCATTTACCGGCGCAGCTCGCATATTCTGGTGCAGTCCGGGTTTCCCGTGCGGACTTCGGCAGAATTTCTGGCCGCGAGGGAAAATATAGCCGAGCTTGCAAAAAGGGAAGGAAAGGATTTGGCTTTGTTCAATTTTTCTGCCGTGCAGATTCCCGGGATAAGGCAGGTTGTACCTAAGTTGATCTAACGGGCGCTCCCTAATGCGATTATGTCGCCATTTTTTGCTGCAGCAATTTCACTAATATCCGAAACTGAAAGTATTATGATAGTACTGTCCCGATTGAACGGCGTGGATTTTTATTTGAATCCCAATCTCATAGAGACAGTGGAAAAAACCCCGGATACCGTGATTCGACTCACGACAGAACACACGATCATTGTGCGGGAATCCCCGGAAGAAATCCGAAAGCGAATCATAGAATATAACAGAGAAATTTTTCAATATAAAACGGAGATCTAAGAATGGATTTAGCATATATAATTGGAATGGCGATAGCGTTAGGAGTTCTCGTCCTCGGGGTTTTCGCGGGGGGAGTTTCTCCCATGGCACTCTTTGACCTTGCGTCAGTTTTTATTACGTTCGGGGGAGCTGCAGCTACGGTGATTATGCAGAATCCCATGGCGATCAGCATGAAAGTTCCAACCGTGTTTCAAATAGTACTTCGCGAACCTGTCATATCTGCGAAGGAGAAAATTCTGCAGATTGTAAGTTTTGCCGAAAAAGCCCGCAGAGATGGTTTGCTCGCTCTCGAAGACGATATGGACCAACTGGATGATAAATTCTTAAAAAAGGCGTTGCAGCTGGTCGTAGACGGAACGGACCCTGAAATTGTGCGCAAAGTTATGGAGATAGAGATAGGCTCGCTGGAAGCCCGCCACGCCGAAAATCGTGGTTGGTGGGATTCCGTTTCTACCATGGGCCCTGCGTTCGGGATGTTGGGTACTCTGATTGGTCTGGTGGGGATGCTTTCCAACCTCGGTGGAGATGCACAGAGTCTCGGTAAAGCCATGGCTGCCGCCTTGATTACCACTCTGTACGGATCCTTTCTGGCCAATGTTATTTCCATTCCCATAGCCAACAAATTGCGAATCCGGACGTCTAAGGAAGTTCAGATCAAGCAGATTCTTCTGGAGGGCACACTTTCTATCCAGAGCGGAGACAACCCACGGATTGTACTTGAAAAACTCGTGAGTTATCTGGATCCGGCGGAACGGGCGGCTGTCGTAGAAAACCAGGCAGATTAATATGGCCGAAAAAAAATGTCCGGAATGCATACAAAAAGTTCCCGAATATATGCTCACCTATGGGGACTTTATTACGCTGCTTCTCGTATTCTTTATCGCGCTGTATCGTCCTACGGCGCGCTCCGATGCCGAAATGAAGCTCATTATGAGTTCGTTTACCGGCTCTCTCGGCATTTTTCCGGGCGGACAAACGCTTTCTCCCGGAAAACTGGAAGACCTCGGCATGATGGTGAGTACGCTACCTGCGCAGGATGCCGGACATTCCATGTCTAAGGCAAAGCGAATTGCGCAGGAAATTTTTAAGCCAGAAGTAAAAAGCCGCAAGGTTTCCGTAACGCAGGACGAAAGAGGTCTCGTGATTTCTCTGATCGGTACGGATCATTTTGCTCCCGGTTCCGCCCGCCTTTCCGAAGAGACAAAAGAAATTCTCGCCAAGGTGGGAAACCTGATGCGGCAGCTGCACGTGCCGTCGCGCATAGAGGGCCATGCGGATGAAACACCCGTTGCCCTTTCTCCGGCGGGGGAGAGGTACGAGACGAACTGGGAGCTTGCCTCTCAGCGCGCCGTCAATGTGTTGCGGTTTCTGCACGAATCCGAAGATGTAGAGCCTTCTAAAATGTCGGCGGTTTCGTATGGCATGTACCGGCCTGTATCCGAGAGCAAAAGCCCGGAGGGCAGAGCGCTCAATCGGCGTGTAGACATTGTGTTGCTTACGGCCAAAAGTGCGGGAAGAGATTATAAAGATATAGATCTACCTCTGGAAAAAGTACCGGGCGTAGAATGGCAGACAGAATAACCTGAGTGGGAGGATTACTATGGCAGCAGCAGATGAAGAAAATTTAATGGATGACGAAGGTGGTGAGAGGAAACCCGAAGCGAAACAGGGCGGAGGCCGCTCTAAAATTGTGACAATACTGTTATGGGTGGCCGGTGCAGTCGTTGCCGTGCTCATGACGGTATTGATTTCGTATCTCGTGGCAAAAAAAGTGAAATCAGAAGCGTTTAAGGAAGAGCAGAATATCGTCATAGCTCCTGCTCCTTTACCGCTCTCCAATTTTCATTTTCCGGATGAATTCCGGGTGAACACGGCAGATACGGCGGAGTCGCACTATATCCAAGTTTCCATTACTCTTGCCTACGAAGGCGAGAATAAAAACCTGGAGGCCGAGCTGATTGCCAGGCAGTCACAGATGAAGCATATCATCAATATTATCCTTGGTGGCAAAACCATGGATCAACTCGTAACGCCTCTCCAAAAAATAAATTTGGCGGAAGAAATTAAATCCCAGATAAATATGATTTTGAGAGATGGAAAAATTGTCGATGTGTATTTTGATCAGATTGTGATCAGTTAAGGAAGGAAACAAATGGGTGATGGTTCATTATCTCAGGAAGAAATAGACGCGCTGTTAATGGGCGCAGACGACATGGGAGGGGGTGCAGCGTTTGCTCCACCTTCCGGTGGCGGTGGAGCGAGCGCTTCGAGTGGTTCTGTTTCGCCGAGCGAAAAGGACATAATCACGGAAATTCTCAACGAAGCGATGAGCGTCGTCGGGAGAAACACGAGCAGTCTTTTAGATGGCAAAACGGTTAACATTCAGTGTGCCGGCATAGACGAAATCAATGCAGCCCAGATACCCCAGGAGATCCAGCCAGGATCTGCCGTGGTATCTCTCAACATGGGGCGGTATTCTTCCCTGTTTGTTTTTCCTGCGGATCTCGCGAGAAAAATTTCCATGGTCATGCTTGGCCAACCGAGCGAGCCTTTTGAACTGGACGATGCCCATTTGTCGACGCTTTCGGAGCTTGTGAATCACCTTGCGGGTTCCCTTTCTAACAGTGTTGGTCCCAAGTTTGGAGACGACTTAACACCGCAACCTCCCGAAGTTCGAGTGATCAACTCTACAGCCGATGTTCCCAAAATGCCGGAGGCCAATGCTGCTAAAATAACGTATTCTGTCAGCATTGAGGGATTCCCTGGCAGTCGCATCGTACAATATATTTCCGGATCTGCACTCAATACATGGGCTTCCTCTGTTAGAAAAGATTCCCCGTCTGCCAAAGGAGGCGGTGCTTTCGATTTAGATTTTGGCGGTGGCGGAGGAGGAGATTTTGGCGGTGGCGGAGGTGGAGGATTTGACTTTGGCGGCTCTGCCGTGAATCCAGTCAATTATCCCAGTCTCCAGAGGCATGCTGCTCCAGCTTCCGTACAGTTGCCGCCCAACTTTGATCTGCTTCTCGACGTCCAGATGGTGCTGACCGTGGAACTTGGTAGAACAAAAAAATACGTAAAAGAAATTCTGGGTCTTGGCGAGGGATCCATTATCGAGCTCGATAAGCTTGCCGGTGAACCGGTTGATTTACTCATCAACGGAAAGCTGATTGCCAAGGGAGAGGTCGTAGTTATCGACGAAAACTTTGGCGTGCGCGTAACTGATATCGTAGGGCCTGCCGAGCGCCTTGCCAAAATGACTGCGGGATAAAGAAACTGTTTTATTGCGCGGTGGCAGATAGAACGGAAGAGCCCTGGGAGGTTCTTCCGTTTATTCCGTGCGCAGCCAGGCGAAAAAAATATTGCGTTCCAGCAGTGAACGGCAAAAAGCCATCCTGTGTTTCAATGACCTTGGAAAGCAGTGTCGAAGGGTTATATTCTTCCGGAGTATGTATAAAAGTCGGCAGGCTGCCCGTAATTACAAGCGGCTCTATCGATGCCATCGCAGCATCCGAAATGGTTTCCTTTGCAATGTAAAGGTTGTAACCGTCAAAGTGAGATTCGTCGTTGGTGACGGCGTAGTCTATCTGCATTTTTCCACTTGCGAGGGGAGTGACATAGAAAACCGATGGAGGAGCAAGATCTTCCTGTTCGAACGGGATATTCGTTCCACAACTCCAGAAAAGAAAAGGTATTAAAAAAGACAATCTTTTCATGGCGACTCGGGGGAGCGAATGAGAACCACTTCCGCCTGAAAAACATAGAGCGAAAGGCCGTCTATGGATTCTTCGCTGAATCTGGCTGGATTGGCAAAGTATTCCCGGATATCTGGCATTAGCGCCCGGGAGATCCAGGTTGAATCCGGAAATATGAATGCGTCGCGCGGGTCATTGCGAAAAGGCATGCCCATTTCTCCTTTTTGCATGTTGAACAGAAAATAATATCTTTCTTTTTCCCGCAACAAAAAACTACCATCTCGATTTACCATTCTGGAATAGGGTATGCTGACCCAGGCATCGACTCCGTTGATCCTTAGCAGAACGCGGGCTGTTTTGCCGGAGTATTGCTTTGAAAATTTGTCTACGGCTTCGAGCTGCACGGCAACCGAAACGGGATCTACCACTTTGAGTCCCGTATATTCTTCGAGAAATTTTGGTTCCCGCCGCACGAGCAGTGAGTTTTCGTCTCTGGAAGAAAGTTCTGTGCGCGTTCCGTTTCTTTCCAGAAAACCGCCAGCAAAAAATCCGCTCCATTGCGAACCATCCGAAAGCCCCGCCGTTACGCTGTAACGAATGGGAAGAATGGAGGAATCCGATATTCTGTCAGCCTCGGCAGAAAGGGACTGGTACTGGTTTCTGCTTTCCGGAGTTAGTATGCCGGTCCAGAATACCACGCGGTGGGCCCTTGCGGAAAGCTGGCGCATTCTGTTTTTGGTGGCAGAGAGATCTTCGGGATGTATAGAATTGCCTGTGAGAATAAAAACATCTGGTTTATCGATTTCACTGCCGCTGAATGGGTTTTCTTCTTCTGCACAGAGCAGCCCTGCGCTCAGGGGAATTCCGTCTGCGCTCCCTCCCGAAATTTTAAGATTGCGGATAAAGCTGACGGCATTGCCCCGGTTTCCTTTGAGGGAAAAGCGGGAGATTGTTTTATCCGCATGAATGGCACAAATGGCAATTTGCGGGAAGTTTTCTTTTTCGATGAAGCTGGCCAGAATTTCTTTTTCTTTGTGCATGTTTCCCGAAGCATCGACAATGAAGATAGCGGGGCGACTTGAATCGAGAATGCTGAAAAACGGAGATTTAAGGGATGGAAAGCGCTCCCTCAGGTGGATGCCGATAAGTTTGGCAGCTTTTCCGTGGCGCGTCTCTATGGGATCCGTGAGAGTATTAGACTCGCGGAAGTACACGCGCGACTCCATGAGGAATCCATCTTGGGTTTTCTGTATTCTCGAAACGAGAACCCGGTCTGCATCGGCAGACAGAGAAAACGCGTGGAGGCTGGCTGGCGACTGGCGGAACGAAACGGGCAGCCCTTGTTCCCGCATGGCTCTTTCTATGGCAGCGGGAGAGGCAAGCTGGTTCATTCCCCCCGCGCGAAGATAGAGCATCATGGCTCTGGAAATTTCTTTGCCATCTGTTGCAGGGTGACCCGTTAATGGGAGCGGGGAGATAATTCTATCTATACCATTTGTTTCTACGGGAAGAATGGCCCACTTTTCGGCGTGGAGAACAGAGAGAGAAAACAGCAGTACTATAAGAATGCGCATGGTGGTTACTCCAGGATTTTTTCTGCAATAGAGAGGTGAGCTGTCAAGGGAAAGTGGTTTGTGGCATCTTTGGCGCGAACAGCCATGGGGGCATAGGAAACTTCTATAATCCGCGATACGGCCTCTGCCGCTTTGGGAGCAGAAAAGGGTCTTTCATCGTAGCAAACGGCAAAGCCATAAGAGGCAGCCGACGCTGCATTTGCCTTCTGGTGGTCTCCTGCTGCGTGCGGATACGGCAGAAAAAGTGCTGGCTTTCCGGCCCAGATAATTTCGTACAGGGTGCCAGCTCCGGAACGGGCGATGACAAGATCTGTCTTTTTGAGTTCATCGGGCATATTGGTTATAAAAGAGAATATCTTATCTTTTTTTCTGGCCTGTCGCTGTATTTCTTGGTGAGCAGCAGGACCAGTCGAAACCGTAAATTCTGTCTTAGCGAAGAGAGGATTCTGTGACAATAACAGGTACAGGCTGTTGATATCGTTTGCTCCCTGGGATCCACCCATCATGAGAATTTTTTGCGGGAATGAAGAGGTTTTGGCAGCAGAAGGTTTTACCGTGCGGAATGCGATGCGCAGCGGATTTCCTGAAAAAATGTCTTTAGGCGAGTGAACCATTTGTTCAAAGGAATGAAATACATTCTTAGCTTTAAAAGAAAATAGATTTGTAACCATTCCTCTGCGCGCGTTTTGCTCTGCGAGAGAATAGGGAATTTTATGGAGAATGGCATACAGCAAAAGCGGTACTGACGGAAAGCCCCCCATGGCCAGTATATGGGAAGGCTTAGTTTTGGTAGAGGCGATAATGCGGTAGCTTTTCAAGAGAGCGAAAATAAAAGCCGACAACTGCAAAGGATTTTGCGGCAATCGGGGAGCGGGATAAGGAATAACGTGGATGCCAGGTTCTTCTTGGATCAGCCTTTCTATGTCCGGGTAGGACAGGTTTTTAGAAAGAGTAAACAGAAGAACGGAAACTTTTTTTTGAGCGAGAGTTTCTGCGATGGCTACTCCGGGAGAAATGTGTCCTCCGGTTCCACCCGCTGCAATCCAGATTTCACGCTTTTCCAGCGGTGCCACCGGATCGGAAGTTTTCGACAAAGTTTTTGAGTTCATCTTTTTCATTGGCTATGAGTCCATTTTTAACTGCATCGAGAGCAGCCTGAAGAGCGAGCCCCATTTGCGGTCCTGCCGTAAAGCCCATTTCCATAAGTTCGTATCCGTTAATGGAAAGGTCTCTTACCTTGAGTTCCTGTTCCTGTCTTTGGATTTCCTGAATATGCTCAGACATTTTGATTAAAGAATTTGGCAGATTGGTATTTTTGCCGGAGCCTCTTCTGTCAGCGAGTCGCAGAGCAACCAGCATGGCCATGTCTTCCGTTGGGACTTTGCGCAGAAATCTGCGAATAGCTTTGTCTGTCCATTCATGTGTATAATGAAACATATGGTGGCGAACGAGAAAACGGACTTTTTTCCCTGTTTCTTTGTCCACTTCAAAACGCTTCATAATGGGAACAACTTGTTTGGCACTTTCCATTTCATGATTATAAAAAGTCGCCTCGCCATTTTCTTTTTCCCGCCGCGTTGGAACTTTCCCGGCATCGTGCAAAAGGGCAGCCCAGCGCAGGGTCTCGTTTGCGACGGCTACGCTGTCCATAGCCCGGATTAAATGTTCCATAATATCGTATTTGTGGAAGCGGTTCTGCATGAGCCCGGCCCCGGATGCTACCTCGGGCAGGAGTACGCCCAGCACGCCCGAATGGTACAGATACCGCAGACCTGCCCCCGGAGAGCGGGAGAGGATGATGCGCTGCACCCAGAAGGCAGTTTCGCGGTTGCTTTGTGCGGGCAGTGTATTTGGGCCGGTGTAGCGGATCGCAGGAATGCCCGTGGATGGAAAGCGGGACTGAAGCCACGCTGCGTAAAGAACCTGGACGAGGCGGTCGCTTTCGGAAGGAATCCAGCTGGTAATATCTGCATTTTCCGGAGGGATGAGTTCATAGCCTGTAAATAGAGCTATCTCGTGTGGCTGGCCGGTGACATTTTTATACAGCGGCAGCAGGAGCGGTGATTCTGCGGAACCGAATTCCTGTAGCACTTCGCTTGAAACGACAAGGGGCAGAGGTTCGCTTTCTCGATAGAAAAGAGCTTTTTCGTCATCTGCGGGGAGCGGGTCCATGAGGAGATCTTTGCGCGTCGATTTTCGTTTTGCCGTAGCGTGAAATTTGTTTGCGCGGTGTAAGAAATCTGTTTCGAGAAAGAGCAGCAGCCGGGAGTGGTTACCGACGAGAGAACTTACTCTCGAGGCGAGATCAGTGTTTTCAATGACGGAGGAGAAAGAAGAAGGCAGCATTACAAAACCTTTTTTTGCAGGATGGAAAACATCGTGTCAGAAAACGGAACCAGTTTTTGATACAGGGCGTAAAGATTTTTCAGAACCGGAAGATTGCCTCCCGGGAAGCGCGACGGATGAATCCCTTCGCTCGAAACATGGCGCACCAGAAAATCAAAGCGTCTAGCAACTCGACGCAGTGAGTTCGGCGCATAATCGGCAAAATGATCGCCGGGATGTGTTTGTATCCATTTATCTCTTTGAAATATATACAGTGGACCCATGGCCGATGGAAGTGCGAGAAGCAGAAAACCACCGGGACGAACGAGTTGCGCCGTGAGATCCCAGATTTTCTGCTGGTCGGGAAAGTGTTCGAGAACATAGAACATGGCGACAATGTCGTATGGCTTTAGTCCCTGATGGATGTGCGATCCGGCGAGATCGACAAAGCTCCCCTGCTTAACGTTTCTCCCCTGGCTTTCTGCGTACAGAGTCATTTGCCGGGAAATTTCCCAGCCTTCGGCGATTAAACCGTTTTCCTCTGCGACTTCCAGAAAAAAGCCTGCCGCGCTTCCGATCTCGAGGAGTGATTTGCCTGCCAAAAAACGATCTTGTTTTTGTAAAAGATGGAGGCGGTGACGAAATCGTTTTTGCAGGAATTCTTTGTCGTCAAGATATGTTCTTCCATATTGCTTTTTATATTCGTCAAAAAAGTATTCTTCCTCGTAGGTCGTTGCAGCCGCAGACCCGCACGCGATCAGGAGATCGGACGGACAACGGGCGTAGTCGTTCATGAGGGGAAGCATGGGATTTCCACAAACGGGACAGTTCATGGTTCCGGCCTCTCAATAACGGTTTTGCGAATTTCATCTGCAAAAATGGCGATCCCTTTTTCTATCGTTTCATTGTCTCTGGTAAAACTAAGTCTAAAAGATTTGTCTTTCCCTTTGGAAGATTTGCAGCCGGGATAATAATGAATTCCCGGAACAGTGATGACGCCACGGTTGCGCAGAATTTTGTATGCCTGCACGGTCGGGACGGAAAGAGAAGGGACAGTTACCCACAGAAAAAAAGCTCCATCGCTCTCATGGTAACGGAACAGATGATCTTTGTTGTGTTTTTGCAGTGTCTCTATGGTCAGCCGTGATTTCTGGGCGTAGTAGGGTTTTAGAATATCGTCACTTATTTTTGCCAGCAAATTGTTTTTCAGGAGATAGCTGCCAATGGCTGGGCCCGCACCATTTACGGATAGCTGCGAGACTGCGTTAAATTTTTCGATGAGCGAAATTACCTCGCTGTTGCCAACGAGAATTCCGGTTCTCAGCCCGGGAAGGCCCAGCTTGGAAAGCGAAAACGAATACAGGGCATGGTTGTGCCAAGGAAGGGGTTCTGTGTCCTTGAACAGAATTGCTGGAAAGGGGGCTCCATATGCATTGTCTATCAGGAGAGGAATATCTTTCTTTTGGGCAAAATAGAGCAATCGCTCTAAATCCTCTGTGGGAAGCACCCCGCCCGTGGGGTTTCCTGGGCGCGACAGGGCAAGAATGCCGAGGTTTTCGAGTGATTCAATGCATGGGTAATCTGGCCTGTAACGGTACGATGAATCTCCCGTTGTTTCAGAAAGACCCGGACAGCCTGTAAATAAACCAGGGCTGAAACCCGTATCTCCATAGCCAATATATTCGGGGAGCATGGGAAAGCCGGCTTTGAGAATTTTTCCGTCGGAAGCCATTCCGGCAAAAAGATTAAACAGGATAAAAAAAGTATTTTGCGATCCAGAAGTTATGGCAATATTTTCTCTTGTAATATATGTATTAAAATAGTTTGAAAAATATTCTGCCATCAACTCGCGAAACAAGGTGTTACCTGCGGGAGCATCGTAAACGCCTATCATCGAAGAAAAGTCTGATGGGCTGTCCAGTACGGATTCCATGGCTTCGCGAAAGATGGCTGTCAGCTCGGGAATTTCTGCCGGGTTCCCGCCGCCCAGAAAATAGAGATCGCCTTTTACGGGATTGCCGAGTGCCGCATCGAGATCCTGCATTAGCGACAATATTCCTGAACCCTTTGCCGTTTTTTCTCCGTACAACGATAACTTCATTTTCCCAGCTGCAAAACCAGCAGGGCGCGTACAGAATTTTATCATGGACGGCTTACAGGCTGCTTTTCCCTTCGCATTATGCGTTTGTCCCTCATGATATTATTTCTGTCCGTATTGTTTTCCCTGCATGCGGAGCAGTTGCAGATTTCTGCGAGCATGTATCCCGTGGCGCTCATTGTAAAAGATATCGGCAAAGACAGAGTGGCCGTGCATACGGTGGTGCCGCCGGGTGTATCTCCGCACAGCTATGTCATGAAGCCATCCGATGCAAGAAACCTGAAAAAGTCGGCTGCGCTGTTTTTTATAGACAACGATTTTGACCAGTGGATCAATAAGGGGAAATTGCCCGCTAATCTGCACCGCGTCTCGCTGATGGCTTCTGTACCGCAGACTTTGCTGCATCGCTTTCCGGCCAATTCAAAATATCCTCAAAAAACGGATCCGCATTTCTGGTTAGATCCCCAGATTGTAAAAATTATTCTGCCCGCTGTAGCGCAGGAATTGTGCAGCGTGGATTCTGCGGGTTGCGAAACCTATAAAGCGAATGCGGAACAGCTTTCGATTCGCTTAACCGAAACAGAAAAAAAAATGATCGTTGTTCTCTCCGGAGTTAAGGGAAAAAGTTTTATTGCCATGCATCCTTCCATGCTGTACATGGCCGATCGCTTTGGGTTTCACATTGTTGACGTTCTCGAAAAGAATCCCGGTTTTGAACCCGGCATGAAAGAACTGGGCGAACTCATTGTACGGGCGTCTCAAAAAGATATTCACGCGATTCTCAGTGAACCTCAGTTTCCGAAAGCTCTAGCCCAAAAAATTGCGCGAAGCTCCGGCAAGCCGTTGCTGATTTTTGATCCCATTGGGAATCCCGCGACGATCCGCTCGTTTCCGGATTTGCTTTTGATGAATGCGGAGTCCATAGCCAATGGAAATGGATAAATTATCTGTTCAGAACCTGACCGTTGGATATCCCGGATACACGGCTGCCAGTAATATTTCTTTCACCTTAAAAAAGGGCGATTTTCTTGCTGTAATTGGTCCTAATGGCGGGGGAAAAACGACTATCATGAAAACCCTTGCGGGAATTCTCTCTCCCGTTTCGGGGACTCTTTTGTACTCAGGTAAGCCATTGTCCGAATTGTCGCGCAGGCAAATTGCCTACATACCGCAGATGAAAGATATCAGTCTGCATTTTCCTGCCACGGTGGAAGAGCTTATTGAGACGGGTCGCACGGGAACATGGCCCTTCTGGCTATCCCCAAAAATGAAAAAATCTATTCTGTCTGTGATGGAAAAAACAGGAATAGAAAAGCTTGCGGGGCGATCCCTCTCAGAGCTTTCGGGAGGAGAACTGCAAAGGGTGTACCTGTCTCGCGCCTTTTACAGAAATCCCGAGATTCTATTGCTTGATGAGCCCGTTACGGGTCTCGACGTTCGCGCCGGCAAAGATCTTTTTTCCATTTTGGAGACGTTTCAATCTTCTGGCAAAACAATCATCATCATGGTTACGCACGACATACAAACCGCCTACTCACATGCTAATCGCGTTCTTCTTGTGAACGGAAAGCAGATTGAATGCAATACTCCCTCGGCTGCTCTTACGGCACATTGTCTGCAGGAAACATTTGGCCACGAAGGACACAGACACGGATTGTTCCAGATTCCGGGGGCGAACCATGATCATTGAAATTCTGATTGTCTCTGGTGTGCTAGGCAGTCTGGCCGGTTATTTGTCACCGTTTGTGACAAACAGAAATTTATCGTATCTTGGGAACGGCTTATCGCATGCCGCTTTTGCGGGAGCCGCACTGGGCCTGTGGCTTAATCTTCCCCCGGATCCGGTTCTCGCGGCGTTTACCATTGCAGCCGGGCTTATCATGACCTGGCTTTCCGAAAAAGGCAGGCTCCAGCTCGATACCGCCATGGGAATATTTTATCCCATGTCTATGGCGCTGGGCCTTTTATTCCTGCTGTTATCGCAGGAATACCACAGCAGTGCGCTGAATTATCTTTTTGGATCTCTGTTTCTTCTTGGCGCAACAGACTATGTTCTGACGGGCATTGTCGTTGTCCTCGTGGTTGCCACGCTACCCCTCTGGGGGCAAATGGCGTATGCAACCTTTCACCGGGAGCTTGCTGTTTCGGACGGGGTGCGCGTTAGACTTGGAGACTATATTCTTGTCTTTTTAATTACATCTTTTATTGTTGTAGGCGTAAAGCTGGCCGGCGTGGTTCTCGTCTCTGCATTTTTAACCATTCCTGGAGCAACGGCTGGTTTGCTGCGGGGTAGATTTGCCGTTGTCACGGTGCGCTCTGTTTTGATTGGCGCGTCGTCTGCCATTCTTGGCGTTCTGGCTGCCTGGCAGTTCGATCTGCCGGCAGGCATTTCGATTGTACTCGTTCAGGTTTTCTTTTTTCTGCTGTTTTTCCCTTTTTCCGGAAGAGCAGAAATGCGATAATGCCTGCCGCGTTTTCTTTTGAGCGCTATGCGGTACAGCTGCTCGTATTTTTTTCCGGAGCGCTCCCAGGAAAAATCCCGGCTCATGGCGTCGTGGATCATGTTGCGTAAAATATCCTTGCGGTTGTAATAAATATGGAGCGCCCATTCAACGGTGTCGTAAAGGGATTTGGCAGAAAGATAGTGCAGCTTAAAGCCCGTGCCGTGGCCCGTTTCTTCGTCCAGATTATCGACGGTATCGTTAAGACCTCCCGTAGCCCTTACAATGGGAAGTGTGCCATAGCGCTGGGAATACATCTGGTTGAGCCCGCATGGTTCAAATCGGGAAGGCATCAAAAAGAAATCGGATCCCGCCTCAATAAGATGCGCCAGCGGTTCGTTATAGCCTATCACGACCGACATTTTATCCCTGTGGTGAGCAGCCAGTCCGCCAAAGTAAAAATGGGCCCATGGAGCTCCGGTGCCAAGCATGACAATCTGAACTTCCATAGAAAGCAGTCCGGGCATTGCCTCGGCAACCACGTCTATTCCCTTTTGTTCTACGAGACGGGAAATAATACCAATGACGGGTATATCCGGTTTTACTGGCAGTCCCATTTTTTTCTGGAGCTCTGTCTTGAGTTTCGCTTTTCCCGAAAGATCTTTTGCCGAAAAACCTTCTGACAGGTAGGGATCTTTTTCTGGATTCCATTCCTGCATGTCGATTCCGTTGAGGATTCCAAAAAAACTTTTGCAGCGGTCTCTCATGACGCCATCCAGACCGTACCCGTATTCTGCCGTCATAATTTCTGCCGCATAACCCTTGCTCACGGTGTTGATGGCATTGGCGTGGTAGATTCCACCCTTCATGAGATTCACCTGACCATAATGTCCCAGTCCAAGCGGATGATAATGATGCCAGCCAACAGAAAGTACATCCATTAGACCGGGATAAAAATTACCTTGGTGCTGCATATTGTGGATGGTGAGGACAGAAGCCGCCGATGCAAGATGCAGATCGTGTTGGTACAGCGTATTGAGCAGCACGGGAACAGCCGATGTATGCCAGTCGTGAACGTGAACGATATCCGGGGTAAAAAATATTTTTTGGGTTAGTTGCAGAGCTGCCCTGGAAAAAAAGACAAATCGGTTGTCGTTATCTTTAAAGCCTTCGCCATGATCATCCGTATAGATTCCAGCGCGGCCAAAGTATTTCTCGTAGTCGATAAAATACACGGGGACATCGCTGTCCGGCAGAGTGCTCTCGTAAACCCCGGCCCAAAGATCACCGAGAATGCCCATGGGGACACCGAGAGGGCCGGGCAGATGGTGTATTTCTTTTTTGTTTATGTCGATGGAGTAATAGCGGGGGAGTACCAAGCGAACGTCGTGTCCCATTTTGCGCAGAATTTTGGGCAACACTCCGGCCACGTCGCCAAGGCCTCCCGTTTTTACATAGGGAACAGCTTCGGAAGAGATAAACAAAATGTTGAGGCTTTGGCTCATTGCGTTAGTTTGTACCCATTGTCCCGCCTGACAAGCAGGAAAATAATCTAAAACCCAAAGGCAATGAACGAGGCAGAAAAATAGTTGCCATTGCCGCTCGGTATGCACAGAGATGTGCTTGAGGGACTTTTTCAGAGGTTGCTTAAGTCGTCCTTATTAAAAGGAAGGTTATAAAAAATGTTTATAAGATTATCCAT
>DYPL01000140.1 GCA_020719945.1 Turneriella parva | reverse complement strand
ATTGCCCTTGCTTTCGGAAAAAGATCAGCGCATAATCTTAGGCGGTGATGCAGAAGTTTTTGGACACGGCGGCGTCACATTAGTTTCTAAATTGTCTGGGGTTTCCCGTCCAACAATCATCTTGGGCAAGAAAGAATTAAACACTGAAACCGCTGGTACAGCAAGAATCCGAAGGACGGGAGGGGGCCGAAAGAAAGAAGTTGTCAAACAGGAAGGTTTAGAAAATGCATTGGGGTCGCTCATGGAACCCATAACGCGAGGGCATCCGGAATCAGTATTGATGTGGACATGCGTAAGCACCAGAAACTTAGCCTTGTTGCTAAAAGAAAAAGGGTATGATGTGAGTTATAAAATAGTGGGGCGTTTGTTATCAGGGATGGGGTACAGCCTTCAAGCCAATGTAAAAGGGTTTGAGGCTTCGGCGCAACATCCCGATAGAAACGAGCAATTTCATTATATAAATACTTTGGCCACAAGTTATATTACAGAAAATCAGCCCGTAATATCTGTGGACACCAAGAAGAAAGAACTTGTCGGCAATTACAAAAATGGCGGGAAGGAGTACCGGCCAAAGAAACATGCACGTCAGGTCAACGCACATGATTTTGGGACAGAAAGGGCTTCGCCTTATGGCATATATGACATATCCAGGAATGAAGGGTTTGTAAATGTGGGCACGAGCTATGATACCAGCCAATTTGCAGTCGACAGCATCAACCAATGGTGGCTGTTGTTGGGCAAAGAAAAGTACCCCGATGCCAAACAAATATTAATTACGGCCGATGGCGGCGGGAGCAACGGCTCCAGGGTAAAGCTTTGGAAAACAAGCCTTCAGAAATTTGTGAACGAATCAAGGTTGGAGGTAACAGTATGCCATTTCCCACCCGGGACAAGCAAGTGGAATAAAATAGAACACAAGCTGTTCTCTCAAATTAGTTGTAACTGGAAAGGAATCCCACTTGTGGATATTGAAACAATTGTTCAATTAATAGGCGCAACTTCAACAAAGCAAGGATTGAAGGTAATCGCCAAAAGAGAAGATAAAGTATATGAGAAAGGTATTAAAATAAGTGATGAAGAAATGAACAAGTTGAAAATAACAAGGCATAAATTTCATGGTGAATGGAATTACACTATAAAGCCAGAA
>DYPL01000078.1 GCA_020719945.1 Turneriella parva | reverse complement strand
ATGATATATATTTCCTTTGACGAACTGCTGCCATCGGCGCGGGTGTACGGAAATGCACACACTACCATTTTCGGTATTTTGGGAGGCATGGTGGTAACGGCAGCAGGGCTTCTATTGTTGTGAGTCGTTCGCCAGACCGACAATTTCAAGCCCTGCAAAAAGATCAATCGATCGATTGCCCTTCCGGCGATAAAATAATCTTTGCCATTTCGATACACCCGCTTTGCGGATTCAACTTCGTCCACTTCGTGTCAATGTAAACTGGCAGCCAGTGCCCCACGCGGAGCGCCATTCTTTTTTGTCCGACGATTCGTTCTTTTCTTTACAGATTCTTGCCGCCTGGAGATACGGTACTTGAGGTACTTATGCGCGCAATCCTTCTACTCATGCTTCTGGTAACGGCACTTCTGGTGCAGGGCTGTTGTTCTATCGTGATCCCGCCGGTTACACTCACCGGGAGTAAAACTGCAATCGAAAAACAAATTGTTGGCGAACAGGAAGATCTCGAAAAAGATATCTGGCTGCTTGCCTCTGCCAAAACTGCACAGAATGTTCAGGAAGGCAGCACGCGCGATGGCGAGACTGTCGTGCCGCCCGATGTCTCTTTAATGTACGAGGCGCTTATGATTCTCGATGCCTATTCTGACAGTCTGGCCGGTCTCAAAAAAGACGGCGTTGTAGGAGAAAGTAACAAAGGGGAGATTATCAACCTGTTTGGCGTTTCTGCGATAACTTTGTCCGATAAACTAAAAGCAAAATACAACCCGGAACTCGAGAACGAACTCGACGAAGGAAAACCATACCGTACTCTTATTTCCACTGTCTCTGAGGTGAACCGCGCCCGCGGCATGATGATAGACGCTTATATTGGCCAGCAGTTACGCCTTGGCTCTAATCCCGCCACGCGCGACGAGCTCATGAAAATGCAGGCGGATCGTTTTCGCACCGCTGCCATTTCTGGTGAGTACATTCAGTCCGATTCCGGTGACTGGACTCGCAAGTAAGCTATGAAATGCAGAATGCCTGAACGGGCTTTGAACAGAATAGCCAGCCTGATGCGAAATCTCTCTAACAAAGATAATCTATTAGAACAAATTAAATAAGAATCATTCCTCTATGATAGTCTCCCAGTCAAGGATGTCATTGTAAAAATTAATTCAGCGGCAAGTTCCCTTCATGAATGCCTTAAAGAGCAGTATGGGAAAAAAAATCTCATAGAAAAAGATACAGAAGATATTTACAAAGCAATTTTCTGGCTTTTGGGAACCGCCGACAGTATTACCATGTTTCCAGAGATCAATAAAATGATTTTTTTCTTGAAACCAGAACGTGAACATTATCTTACCACAGGGACGTATGCAACGGTTGTAACTCCAGCAGGATTGTATTTGAGATACTGGCGGGCGCATCATCACGTTGATTTCCCAGAATAAAATCTTCTATGTGATAGAGCATGGATTAGAAGAATCTCATTATGGAATAAAGAGTCGTTGGTATTTCGTAGAGTATCAAGGGAGGCGCTCGTTAGGCGACAGCGCCCATGTGCGAATTTCTGCCGGAGATATTTTTGTATTCCAGAAGCAGACTTTGACTATTTTTTCAAACACGTCCATGTTGCATTTTCACTGAGAAGTATCAGGGCGACAAGCGTAATGTGGCGCATTACGCCAAAATCAAATCATGCAGATTTCAGTAAATGCCGATACTGAAACATGCGCCGTTTTTCCGTTTTTATCGGGCTTGTATTTGCAGCACATGCCGTATCCATTGCGCCTGGCGAGGTGCATTACGAAAACGATGAATTGCTCCAGCGCTATTACGAAGGAGAGCAGGCAGAGATTTTAAAAACGCTGCACAAATACTGTTACAGCTCCCGCCCTCATAGAGAATATTTCTGCTACAATGCCGGGGTATTAGAAAAGTCGCGTGGCCGCCGCGAAGCGCGCCAGTATTTTACCGAGGCAGTGCGGATCAACCAACAATTTGCCGAAGCCATTACATTACTCTCGGAATTTTCGGCGGATCCTCTACCTTCCGGCCTGAAAGAATATGAAAAAGCGCGTGAGGCCGCCCGCGCCAAAAAAATTGAATCTGCGATTGCCTATGCCGAGATGGCGGTAGAGAAGGGCGTGCGCGCGCGCGAGCTCTATGCCAACCAGCCAGATTTTTCCATTTTGCGAAACGATTCCCGGTTTGTAAGAATGCTCTCTATGCTGCCAGTTGCCGATACTAAATCTGTTGTCGCGGGTTTTACTCTCGACCATCCGCTTTCTTTTTTAATAAACCCATGGTATACACAATCGGAGCATGCTCGCTCCCCTGACGCTAACGAGATTCTGTACGACTACTATGAAGCCAGAAAATTATTGTCTGGAAAGCAGGACAGGGCTAAGCAGCTATTAAAGAACTTTCTCGAAAAACTTTCTTCTCGCGCTCCCGTACTCGCTGCAAGGGCGGTTTTATTTTTATATCAGGATACAACATTTTCCATGCTAAAACAAGATTCAGGGTGGAAAGCCTATCTTGTTCGATTCGGGGAAAAGAACGGGCTGCCGGGAAACTGGGAGAACAAGCTGTGATCTCATTTCGTTTTTTGCTTATCCTTGCATTGCTAACGACTTTGCATTCTGTGGAGTCGCCCGAGAATTCGCCATCCCGATTGGATTTTGCAGCGGGTTCAGAAGCGGAATTATTGTTGGAGAATCAGGGTGCAGAGTTCTGGAGCGAATCGCAGGCTTTGTCGTGGGCGCACGGCCAGGGTTTTACTCTGAGTCGCGACTCCGATATGTATGGAGTGCAGAACAGGCGAGCCGCTGTTTTTCATTCCCCCGGAGTTAGATTTCCTCTGTACGCTGTTCGCAATCGCCACGGAACCCTTTCGCGCACTGGTCATTTTCTAATTCTCGATTTTGCTTTTCCAAAGGCTTTAGATAGAGAACAAACTTTGTCTTCTGATTTTCTGAATTATAGCAATATTCTCAGGTACGAAATTTTTGCAGATGGAATTCATCTTGGGACAGTCGAAAGCGGTTACGGTGTTTCGCAGCGCGATCCGCTTATTTTTGCGATTCCGTATATTAGAGATCCAGAAGGCTGTATACAGGTAGAGATACGCCTGTCCAACCATCCCGCGCAGTTTGCGATATTGTATGATGCCGTTCTGGCAGAGTAGAAAAACAAGACAACTACTGATTTATTAAAATGTATAACCCAAAGACATACCTGACAGTGGGTGCAAAATCAGGATGCCGTGATCGAAATCGCAGGGGAATTAAAGAAGATGCGTTTTCTGGCAGCCCAAGCCGAGTACCGCTCTCTGGTGTATGCAGGCTTTGGTATGTCTGCCGGAAGAGTTTTTGAAGGAAATTTTGGATCAAAGAGCAGGCTCGATTACACGCTTATAGGTGACACCGTAAATATGGCAGCTCGACTGCAGGAGCTCACCCGAAAGACCCGGCGTGCCTTGGTTTTTGATGAAAGCGTAGTCCAGTTTGCTTCCGGAAAAGATTTCCAAAAAGTGGCGAGGCTAAAACTTCGAGGCAAAGAAAACGAATTGGATGTGTACAGCCTCCGCAACGATCTCCTCATAATTGATACACCTTACGAATCTCTGAAAAAGAAGATACGCGCGTTAACATGAGTTCTTGCTTAGCATGCTGTTGAAAAACAACAACCCGCCAGGTAATCTCTGACAAAGGTATTCATGGAATAGTCTCTGATTCTTTACCAGAGACTATTTGGTCACTGTTTTTTGAGAGCAGGCTCTGCCTGTTTCATTTCGCACTGGCCGTCAAATACCACTCCGTCTTCTACTTCAAATTTTGGGCTGCGAATATTTCCGTAAACCTGGGCTCCGTTTTTCAACTCTACGCGGGAACGCCCTGTCAGGTTGCCCGTAATTTTTCCGAGGACGGTGATTTCTTCTGCTTCAATATTGCCTTCTATTTGTGCAGATTCTGACAAAATAATATGGCTTTTGCCTGTAATGTCACCGTCAAATCGGCCATGGATAATGGCTGGTTCTGTAAAATCAAGGAGGCCGCGAAAATAGGAGCCGGCCTGGAAGGGAGTATATTCGGATTTTCCGCGTTTTTCTTTTTTGATCATTATAAATCCTGATTATAAAAGTAATCTGTATTGCTGTAGTGCGTGGCAACGTTTAGCGAAAGCTTATTTGGTGGTCATGACGAAAACGCCATCCCAATCTCCCGGGGGGGGGGTTTCGATAAAATGTTCGCAGCGTTCCAGATACAGTTTGGAAGGGCCATCTTCGGGAATAATCTCGACAGCTTTCCGAAATTTTTCAAGGGCCATTTGAAAATTGCGCTGTTTATAGAGCTCAAGCCCGGCATTATAGTGATCGAGCATTTTTTGCATTTCCGGAGTCAACATGGGACACTGTAAAGTCTTTCCGTTGTCATGTCAAATTTTATTTGCCGCGCTGTAAGCCACTGTCTTGTTGTTCCATGCAGGAATATCTAAAAGAGAAAATTGTTTCTACAATCCGCGAGAGCATGGCGGCCAAAGAAGCGTTAATACCACTTGCAGAGCAAATTGAAAAAGCGGGTCTGCTTGCGGCAGATCGCCTCGAAAAGGGCGGCAAGATTTTGTTCTGCGGCAACGGAGGATCGGCAGCCGACGCCCAGCACATTGCAGCAGAACTTGTCGTGCGGCTTAAAGGCGGCAACGAGAGAATGGCGTTGCCGGCTATGTCGCTGGCCCTCGATATGTCAACGGTAACAGCAGCAGCAAACGATTTTGGATTTGAGAATGTTTTTGCGAGGGCACTCGAAGCGCATGGGCGTCCCGGAGATCTCCTCGTTGTGCTTTCCACATCGGGAAATTCACCGAATATAATAAGAGCGATGGAACAGGCCAAAAAGCAGAAGATTGCGGTTCTCGTTCTGACTGGTGCGGGAGGCGGAAAAATGAAAGGACAGGGCGATATGGAAATTATCGTTCCATCTTCCGTAACGGCCAGAATACAGGAGGCCCATATTCTGATTGGCCATCTGCTCTGCGAAATAATAGAAAAGAAAATGTTTAATCTGGACTAACGAAACGTTGATCGTCTTCCAATATATAGTATCGATTGCCACGGTATGTAATGTAGCGGTAAACGGTGCCGCTTTCGGTAATAAAGGCATTTTCTTTTTTGCGAAATAAAGAAGGCGATATGGCCATTTTCCCGAGCATCTCTTCTGTATGCACAGAATATACTCGGCCATTGGGAGCGGCAATGCGAACTTCTACCGGAGCGCTAACTTCTCGAATGCCCGGGAGGTCTTTCTGAACCTGGGCAGCCGCTCCCGTTGGAGAACCGGGAAATAAAAAATGCAGTGAGCCGTTTCGCAGCATGACAAAATGAATGGCATCGGCAGATTTCTTTTTTCGTGTGGTAGAGCGGTATTTGCGAAGAATTTTTCGCTCGAGAGCTTCGCGCAGTTTAAGCTCTGCAATCGGTTGCACTACTTCTTCGGGAGCTTTTTCGCGCAGTTGGCGAAGAGCAGACAAAAGGACAGGCTGCTGCTTTTCACTTTCAGCAAGAACCTGGTGGTAGCTCTCGAGCATCCAGCGAATTCTGGTAAGCCGGTCGGCCATGCGGGGGTTGGCAGAGTCGCGAAAAAAGCGCGACAGCAGTTGCGCATTCGTCTGAACAGAATTAATCTTTTGCGCGGCTTTCAGGAGCGCATCCCAGGCTTCCTCTATTTCTTGCAGGGCTTCCTGAGAAAACGTATCGGCCAGAAAAAACCTGTCTTCAAAGGTGTATTCTTTTGGGGCTCGAGTAATCCGTATGGGCTGCATTGCGTTACATATCGGCAGGGTTTCTATTTTGCTGAAACGCAGTTTGTGTGGAAGCCCTACGCGGGCAGCGATTGGCTGCCGGCAGAAAGTATTGCATCGCCGGACAATCTATCTTACTATTGTACATTCACCTGCGGTGGGCTTATTGTTCTTATTCAATGGCTAAGTGTATTTTGTC
>DYPL01000027.1 GCA_020719945.1 Turneriella parva | reverse complement strand
CGTGAGTATGAGACATAATGCAGCGGCCGCTCTGGCGGTTGTTTTTTTATTTATTCAATGAATTTAGATTTTACCAGAGTAGAATCATCTTAGCAAGTCGGCTGCAAAGCCCTGCCCGGGTAGGGCCCCCTACTTTTTCTCTTTAGAAAGAACATTCTTATGAAACAACTCCCACAGCTCGGAATCTAACTGTCTCATTTCTGTGCGCAATTCTTCCAGTTTGTCGTAGGCGTTTCTCTGCTGGTATTCCTGCAAAAGCCAGGTTAAATAATGAATGATTCTGGGAAGCAGTTCGCTGCCGCGCCCGGGTTTTTTGTCGTACTCTGTGCGCAAATCGCGAAATTCTTTTTCTAAGCGCGTCGCTTCTGTTGAACTGATTCCCTTCCAGGCTCCGTAAATTCCGTTCACTTCGAGAATCATGGCAAAGTAGCGATCAAAGGCTTTGCCAGATAACTGCTCTGGGGACAACTGGTTGTACCAGGTACGAAGGGGATCGGGAAGATAGCGGTTCATCTCGGAGGCCAGCTCCGGCCTAACAAACAGAGCCTTGCGAAGATAATCGCGGTAGTCATTTTTTTGGGGGTTTAGACGATACAGTACGCATGCCATCAGATAATTATTCGCTGCGTTGCCGGGATTCATCTGGAGGAGAAATTCCGTCGTCTCGCGCGCCGCCCCGTAGTTTCCTATTTCTAAAAGAGATATGGCAAGCTGTCGGATTTCTTCTTGATTGAGATTATAAGACTTTTGACCCGCAAAAGCCCTTGCAAGACCTTCCGCAATCTGGCCATGGCAAAACGCCGAAACCGATTCTCCAAACGGAAGCTTGTCGTCAAACAGGTAGAGTTTTTCGTTAAGTTCGCTTAAAAAACCTTGGAACAGGCGGGCACGGTCTGCACCTGGCGACGTTTTAGCAATGCGGTCGTGCCGGTGCAGAAAAAAACGCCCTATTTGGTAAGCGACCGTTGCCGGGCTTTCGTTTTTTAGAACGTCTGCTGGTGATAATGACGCGAGCCATTCTTCTGACAATTGAACGACTCTCGAAAAATTTGCAGAAAGAATATTGGACTCAATTTCTGCGAACCGGTTGTCCATGCAATTCCTTTGGGCAGGAGAGGAATCGAACCTCTGAAGGCATAGCCAGCAGATTTACAGTCTGCCCTCGTTGACCGCTTGAGTACCTACCCGTTAGCTGCCTACCAGAATCGAACTGGTCACCTGCTGCTTACAAGGCAGCTGCTCTACCGAATGAGCTAAGGCAGCGATTTGAAACCATAGAGTTTTGCCGATATAAGCGGTCAACAAAAAAATGAACAAAACCTTTCGGTTGCCGTCTAACCTGATAAGCTGCGATGCTAAATTGCTTTGCAAAACTTACTCTATTTTAAAAGGTACACCATGAAAAAAATTCTGCTGCTTCCGCTCCTGCTCTCTTCATCGTTCGCTTCTGGATTTGAAAGCGTAACCATGTTTCCAGGACAGGCCCGCGTTGAAAAAACGACTGTTATAGAACTCAAAAAAGGATCCCAGGAAATCGTCATCCCTGGATTGCCTGCTCAATTGATTGACGATAGCGTTCGCGTATCCACGGAAGATAAAAACAAATCTACCGCACCACGCATTCAATCGGTCACGATTGAGCTAAAGGCTCTTCTCGAAGAAAAACGAAAACGAATTGCCGATCTTGAGGTGCGTCTCGATTCCCTCTACGCAGACGATCAGATTCTGGTCGATTCCCTTCAGTCCGTACACGACGAGCTTGCCCTGCTCAGTTCTATTGGCTCTGACTCGAGCAAGTCAGAACGCGAAAATATACGCTACGGCAGTTTCTCCGAAAAATCAGCCTCTGCGGCACTTGCCTTCCACAGAAAGCAACAGGATGCCCTGCAGAACGAACGCAGAAAGCTGGAAAATCAGAGAAAAGAACTCAACGAAAAAATTCAGGTGTTAGAACACGAACTCATGCAGGCTGGCGGAAACCGATACTACAGCAAGTATACCAGTTTCCGAAAAAAAATCAATGAATCGAATAGGAATTTTGTGGCTCAGGAACAGCTCTCCTCGTATTCTTATTTTTCAGAAAAGAGAGAAATCCTCGATTCTCGCGAAGGCGATTTTCACGAAGAGAAAAATCTTGTCCTTGGGATCTATGCGCCGTTGAGCGGAAAGGCAACTCTGGTTTACAGTTATCTCGTCCCCTCTACCAACTGGAGTATGAGCTACGACCTGCGGGCAGACACGGAAAAGAAAAAACTGGAGCTCACCGTCTATTCTTCCATACAGCAAGAATCGGGAGAAGACTGGAACGATGCCCGCATTATACTGTCTACCGCGCGCCCTGCTTCCCACCTGTACGATCCCACTTTGCCCTACTGGTATCTGGACGTTTACCGGCCAACGCCTTCCGTGGTTCGCAGCAAGAATGCTGGATACAGCAAATCTGCTGCGGCCCAGGATAACCTACAAACGGAAGCTGTAGAAGAATACCAGTTGCAGGAGGGAGAGGAGCCCCAGATTACAAGCGTGGGACAAAGTGTAGAGATTGAACTGCAGGGCCGTCTATCACTGCCTTCCTCTCCCAAGGAACAAAAAAATCTAATCCGAACCATAGAGCTTCCCGGAACAGATTTCTTTTACGAAATTGTACCGCAGAGCGGATTGCCGGCAAACCTGAAGGTAAAGTTTACCAACCAGAAAGAAATCCCCCTTCTTCCTGGAACTGCTGAGTTTTATGTAGATGAAGAATTTACAGCGCGAAGCAATCTGTCGGCTCTTCAGCCGGGAGAAGAGCAAACGATTTTATTATCAGCTCAGGAAAAAATACAGGGTAAAAAGGAACTCGTCAAAAAGTTTGAAGACGAAAAAGGACTTTTTGCGGATCAAACAAGAATTCGATACCGCTATCGCCTCGAAGTGAAAAATCTTCTCGGCGAAAAAATTACTCTTCTCGTCAAAGACAGAATTCCCATAAGCCGCAATAAGAAGATCAGCGTGGAGTTTAAGCCTCTCGGAACTGAACCCCTCTCGGACAAGAAAACTCTTGCAGAGGCGGAATACGAACAGGGTCTGCGAAAGTATTCCGTTTCGCTAAACCCGGGAGAGAAGAAATATATCGATTACGATATTATCATTTCTTTCGATAAAGATAGCCAGGTCAACGGTCTGAGGTGAACCGCTGCATCTGGGAATAAATAGATTCTGCCAGGCCGAACTCCATTTCGTGGGCCATTTTGCCCACGCGTTCGGTCAGCAGCATTTCATCAAATATTTCCTCGGCATATCCGCCGTCTATAAGGCCACCCTTCGGAATATTCTTTTTCATTTCTCGGAACATTTTTTCCAGAAAGTATCCTTCAAATTCCTCGGCAGCTTCGTAAAGTTTTCTGCGCCCGGGGTTATCCCCTATATGCAATAACACTTCCCTTTTTCCCGGCACCGGAGAAAACGTATCGCTGCTCACTGTTCCTTGAAGGTTTTCTGGCATTTCTCTTTTCAGATACTCCTCAAAAGACAATCCTGTTGCTTCGCTTTGTGCCGCCTGAACTTTCTTCTGGATATCACTGCCATGGTTTCTGTATAATAGTGGATCAATTCCCTGTATCATATTTCCTCACAAAATTACCAGCTCACCGTGCATGGCACCTGCGGCGTGGATTGCTTTCAGTATTTCTAAAATATCGGGCGCTTCTACGCCAAGTTTATTGAGTGCATCGACAAGAGAAGAAACAGTTGTGCTTTCTTCTACTATCTGCAAAACCGGATCTGCCTTGCGACGGTATCCAATCCGCACCTGCATTTTCCCGCGACTTACAGATACGCGCGAAATTCCGACATTTCCACCCATGACAACAGAACCCGAACGTGGATCCACGACGACTCGATTCACCGCTTCTACCTCTACCGAAAGCTCCAGCATTTCACGCAGCATTGTAAGAGGGGGCCTGCTGTCTCCAGAAAGCTCTACGCGAATCGTACCATCCTTATCGAGCATGGCTCTGTCTTTGTACTCTTTGTTTACTGCCTCTGTGATGCGCGAAGCCATTGTCACGCTGAAGTCAATGAGTCTAAGGCGCGCATATACCTTGCCGTTATCTTCCACGAAAAGAGGCTGCAGAACCTCCTTCTCCATGATGGCACCGCCCGGGATTCTTACCGTGTTCACGCTGCGCTCAACTCTGTCTGTATCTGCCACTGCAAGAGCACCCTGGGCAACAGCAAAAACATTGGACGAAGGATCTGACAGGGGAGTCTGCAGTAAGAAGCCTCCCCGAAGGGAACGCGCATCGCCTATGGAAGAAACCCATATGTCAATTTTGTCCCCGGGTCGCGCAAATGCGGAAACTGAACCCATAACCATCACGGCTGCCATGTTTTTAGATTTCCAGTCGAGACCGGAAAGTTCAATCCCCCTGTGTTCTAACAGTTTGCGAATGGATTCTACGGCAAGCGGAGATCGCGTATCGCCTGTTCCGGGCAGCCCAACCACAATTCCATATCCAACGAGCTGGTTTTCGCGCAAAGTGGCAATGCGCGTAATTCCAGAAATTGGCATGGAAAGTGCACAAACAGAGGTCGTAAACAAATACAATAGTAAAGAGATTGAAAATGCAGCAGATAACCTGGAAATCATGGGTTATTCCCTCCGAGAACCTGCTGGAGATACTGCAATAGGATCTGCTGTTTTTCTGCATCGCTCAGAACAGCCTTCTGGGGAGATTCTGCATCGGCCTGTTCCTTCGTTTTAAGAGCCACACCCCCCTGGCGCGGAAACTCTGGCTCTGCCTGTACATTGAGAACGAGATCGCTCACTTCAGCAGATGGCACTCTTCCTGCGCGAATTGAGGACGACGAAACGCGTCCCGAAAAATTGAGCTGAAGATTTCTTCCATCAATAACGAGTCGTCTCGTACCAGAAAGAGTGAGTACAGAACCATTGACTTCTGTCACAGAGGCGGCTATACTGTACGTAATTCTGTCCTGTAATCTCGTTTCATTTTTGGAGTTCTTTTCAAAGGTGCGCTTCTGCTCGGATGGTTTCAAAAAATCGAGATAGGTTCTGTCGGGCACCAGCTCAACTTCTGATTCCGTTTTTGTTTCCCATTTATTGTCGAGCTTAATCGTAAAACGCTCGTCAATATCTACTCGAAGAATATCTCCAACTGCATGCGTGCGGGAATACGGGTTCGTATCTTTCCAAAGCGTCGTCTGAGCATACAAAACAAACGCAAGAGAAAAAAGAACTATGCTTATAGAAACGCGTCCCATTAGAAATTCTCCGCTATGAAGAGCCCCTCGGTATTCTGTGCCACCAAAACATCTTTACCTGTATGGAGCAGGCGCACGCGGATTTTTCCTCCCGGTGCCAGGCCAATAAAGGCTGCATCCATGAATATATCTATATCTCCCATGGAAAACAGAACGGAGCGCACTTCACCTTTTTTCCACGGTGTAGCTGTTCCGGGCTTTTCTTCCATGGGTACTGCCATCACTGAAGACTGTTCTAAATGAATTCCATTTCCATGAATTTTCTCGGGCCATATATTTTCCCGCAGCAAAAAAATTTCCAACTTTGTTCTGGATAGATACGTCGCATCATCTCCCTCATAAACAACGCATTTTTGTTCCCAGACTCTTTTCGCTTTTTCGGGAATGCTTCCCTGCAGTTTACCTAAATCCCGCAGACAAATTTCGCGCCCGCGCAACGGAGCCGACTCGCTGAGATTGAGCTCATACGGGGAGGCTGCCATCAGCAGAGCGGCTGCGAAAAATGCTGCGGTTATGCGGTTCATCGTTTGAGGTTAATTGCTGTGCTCAGCATGGAATCAGAAGTTTGAATGGCCTTCGAATTTGATTCATAGGCGCGCTGGGCAACAATCATGTTGACCATTTCTTCCGCAAGATTTACGTTACTCATTTCAATGTATCCCTGCAGCAGAGAACCAAATCCACCTAAACCGGGGGTGCCAGGAATTTCAGGGCCGGAGGCAGGCGTCTCGCGAAAAAGATTTTTTCCGATCGCTTTTAATCCGGCAGGATTCGAAAAATGATACAGTTCAATTTGTCCAATTACAGTTGGGCGCATTTCATCTGCTATATTTACCGTTACCTCGCCCTGTTCGGAAATGGTAAGAGTTTCGAGGATAGCGTTTTCTGGAAGAATAATCTGTGGCTCTAACAGATAACCATTGGCTGTGAGAATCTGTCTATTGGAATCTATTTTGAAGGCTCCGTCTCTCTGGTAGGCAAAATTTCCATCGGGCGTCTGAATCTTAAAGAAACCAACTTCGTTTGTCACAGCAAGGTCTAACTTATGGCCCGTTGCCTGAAGGCTCCCCATCTGAAATATTTTCTGGGTTGCTGCAGGGCGCACACCATGCCCAACGCTTACGCCGGTTGGAATCTCTGATACAGAAGTTGCCGGGGTGCCGGCTAACACTGGATGCTGGTAAATGAGATCTTCAAAATCTACTCGGTTTTTTTTGAAGCCAACCGTGTTCACGTTGGCAAGGTTGTTAGAAATTGTATCGATATGAAATTGCTGCGCTGACATTCCTGTCGCGGCGCTCCAGAGTGAACGTACCATAAACCATCTATCGGCAGATTTCTAAAAAAGATTATACCTAAATAGCCTCTGCAACGTGCGCGCTCCGGGTTGCATAACAGCCAAAGGCTCTTTCCCTTGACGCAGAGTTCCTGCGCAAAACGCTGGACCATGTCTGCACTGGGAATGGAGAGTTCTTATAGAAAGATGAAACAGACCGGCTGGAAACCCTTCCTTCTCGCTTTTATTCTGTTTCTGTTTCTTATTTTTGGCGGATATTCTATTCTCCGGATACTACTGGAGTATTTTTGATATTATTTATTTTCGTCTTGAGTTTTAAGGAAACGGTTCGATAATAGCAGAGAATGCCCTCGGAAAACTGGTACTATATCCGCTTGTCCAACCAGAAACCTTTTCATACTGCATGGGAAGAGGACGGGCTAAAAGTGTTCATTCCAGAACCGGATAATGCCCGCAAACCGGGAGACCTTCTGGCCATAGAAGCAATACCCGATTCAGGATATGAAAGAGAAAACTATCCCGTTCCACTGTTGACGAAACCATCAACCGCCATAGAGTACGATGAAGCTTCCGTACTTCATAAATCTCATGCGAAAGATTTCAGGGCAAAAGTATTTGGCTTTGCAGGATTCTACCGGAATCGTCTCGTCGTTATTCCCCCCGTAATTGTTAACCGCGAAAAAACCCAGGCGTGGCTGTATCTATCCAAAGTGCCCACCGAGCGCCTTCCTTCTGCAGAAGATGTTTTTTATGTGATTAAAGCAGAACATTTAATTCCTGTAATTCCCGCCAGCGAAATTGAAGAGCAGATTGCTCTCGTTCGCGCGGGTAAAAAAGACCGCATTCTGATTTCGCGCGGACATTCTGCCCGCGATGGCTGGCCCGATTATGTCAAATCAGATATCAAGTCAGAAATGAAAGCGGGAAAAATTCTCGAAGATGGCCGAATCGATTTTAAGGAACGCCAAGCAATCCGCGAAGTACAAAAAGGCGAACGCATAGGCGTGTACATAGAAGCACAAACCAAAGTAGATGGGCTTGATGTTTACGGCGGAGAAATTCCATCTGAATTTAAGGTACTCGGCCCAAAAATGGGAGCCAGCCTTGAGCGAAATCCAGAAGACACATCCGTTGTCATTAGTAAAGTCAATGGTTACTTCTCTGAAAAACCTAAAGAAATTAATGTAATCGAAACTCTCGTTATCAACCAGGATGTAGATTACAGTATTGGCAACATTGATTTCTTTGGAAATATTGAAATTAAGGGAACCGTGCAGCCGGGATTCTCTATTTCCAGCTTTGGAACCGTCACAGTTTCTGGCGTTGTAGACGGAGCAAGTATTTTTGCTTCTGGTCCAGTCATTTTCAAGAACGGCGTAATTGGCCGGGAGAACAGCCGCATTGAATCCCGCTCCTCTATTACAACTCTCTATGCCCGCAATGCCTATCTAAAAGCGGATGGGGACATTATTGTACAGGATTTTTCTTTTAACTCCCAGCTTGTTTCCAACGGCAACATTATCATTCAGGAAAAAAAAGGGATTATCGTGGGAGGCCGCGCCAGTGGGTTTCATTCCGTCTCTGTTAAAGTAGCGGGAAACCAGGATGGAGCCGTTACCATTCTTTCTGCGGGAACAGATATTCACCACGAGGAAAAGCTGAATACTCTGCGCAAGGAAAAAGAAAATCTTCTCGTTCGCAGGGGAACAATCACGGCAAAAGTGAGTCAGGCTTTTTCTCCTGTGTTTTTGCGCAATCCCAAAGCTTTTCTGGAAAAAATGGAAGGCGGTAAAAAGGAAACGGCTTTGCGCGTTCTCCAGGAGCTGACCCGTTTGGATACCTATATTCAGCAGTTAGAAGAAAAAATTCACAAGCTGGAGAGCAAGGGCCCGGACATGGATTTTACACCGATAGTCACTATTTCACAAAAGAAATTTGATGGTGTAAAAGTGGAGTTTCCCTTTGGTGGACGCGAGACTTCGGTATAACAATCTCGCCATGACGGTTTGGTACTGAAGTGCCGTAAGAAAAATCTTTACGCTGCACAACAAGCCTGCAGTACTCCCGCATGCGCAGAGCTATATACCCGGGAAGTTTTGACCCGTTTACCAATGGACATCTCGATATAGCGCTGCGGTCCCTGAGAATGTTCGATAAACTTACCATTGCTGTTTTAAAAAATACCAAAAAACAATTCCTGCTCTCACCAGATGAACGGGCAGAACTCATTCGCGAAGTGGTAAAACCATATCCACAAATAGAAGTAGAAACATTCGGTGGCTTGCTCGCAGATTTTTGCCGGGATAAAAATATCTACACCATCGTGAGAGGACTGCGGGCCGTGTCAGATTTCGATTACGAGCATGCCATTTACCTCATGAACAACCATCTCTGGAATCAAATCGATACGGTATTCCTTATGAGCAGCTCGGAAAATTCTTTTATATCATCGTCCATTGTAAAAGAAGTGGCATCGCTCGGTGGAAATATTGAAGACCAAGTTCCACCAGAAGTGTTTCGTTATCTTCAAAAATTGTACCAGGGAAAAACTACGTGAAAAAAAAACAATCCGCATTCAACAGATTCCAGGATACATTCAATACATGGCCAGGGTTATTACGGGAAGGAATATTGCTGTTCGTTTCTGCCCTGTTCATGACTCTTTCTTTTGCTCCCTTTAACTTTTGGCCACTTTCCTTTTTGTCTCTTTTCCCGCTATTTCCTTTACTGCTTGGCAAACCAGCCGGCTGGCGGATTTCTCTGCTGCGCGGAAGCGTACTCGCACTGTTTCTCAATTCTATGGCTTACCAGTGGCTCATTTATACCATGAAGGTTTTTGGGCATATTCCTTTATCCGTTTCTATTTTATTGTTTCTGCTCTATTCTTTTTTCTTTGGTCTTCGATTCTTCCTTTTCTTCTGGATTGCTTCCATCTGGAAACGCAGCGCAGACAAAGGAAATCTCAAAGGATTTTCTGCATCGCCCTATTTCTACCTTCCTCTTTCCTTTGCGATTGCAGAATTTGCTGGATTCCAGTTATTTCCCTGGTTTGGCGGAAATCTATTTGCAGGAAACCTGCTGATAATGCAGGCGGCGGATCTCGTTGGAGTGCGTGGCCTGTCCATCTTCTGGATTATTATCTCTCTCGGTTTTTTCCAACTGGCAAATAGAAACCTAACGCGATCCGCGTCGATTGCGGCATCATTATTTCTGGTCCTCCATCTGTACGGAGCTGCTACCTACTGGATACACTCGCGACCCTCAGACAAATTTTTAACGGCAGGTGTCGTGCAGGGTAACACGCCTCTCAGCTTTGCAAGTTATCGCAATGTGCGCGAAGAACTCAACCGAATCGTAAGCAAAATGGCATATATGTCTAAACTCCTCGTACAGACAGCCCAGTCACAAGGAAAAAAAGTGGACGTAATCATCTGGCCCGAAAGCGCCGTGCCTTTTTTGCGCTACCAGACATCGCTGCAGCTACAGGCAGAAATTGCATCGTTCCAGAGAGAAACACAAACGGAACTGATCTTTAACGACATCTATACGGACATGCGGTCAGGAAATTCTTATTCCAGTGTATCGCTGTTTAACAAAAATGGGTTTCCCGTAAGCGACTACCAGAAGATTTTTCTTCTGCCCTTTGGAGAATATATACCCCTTTCTGACCTTTATCCTGCCGTAAAAGAGATAGTCCCGGAAATTTCTGATTTTAAGCCCGGCAAGAAATTTGAACTGCTAAACTCAGCAAAAGCCCCTCTGTTGCCGGCCATTTGCTATGAAATCATTCAACCTGATTTTATTCGCTCTTTTTATAACAAAACAAATGGGCGAGCAAAAGCCATCGTAAATATTACCAACGATACCTGGTTTGGCCGCACCCAGGAATCTTACCAGCATTTGCAGTTAGCCTCGGCGCGTGCCATTGAACTGCGCCTTCCCATCTTGCGTGCGGTCAACTCGGGGGTTTCCGCATGGGTAGACTCAACGGGAAGAATTCACGGCAAGACAGAACTTTTTACCGCAGAAAATAAACTCTATGAAGTCCCGCTTTCAGGCAGAGGAAAAACAGTTTTTGCCTTGCTCGGAAACATTCCCCTGTGGCTCTTTATCGCCTTCGGCACGCTCACCTTTTTGAGATCCTTTCGGAAAATCTCCGCAAAAAAATCCTGATGAACCTTTACCTGCTGCTTCCAGTCGAAAATGGTAGAAGCAAGTTCTAAACCCCTGGCACGCAGGGATTGACGCAACTGCGGATTCGCGATCTGTTCCACTTTATCGAGAAGAGAAGATTCGTTTAAAGGTTCAAACAATAGTCCATTGTGGCCATCGAACACAATGGAGGGGATTCCTCCTGTATTTGCTGCAAGAACGGGAAGACCGGCTGCCATGGCTTCCAACAAAGATCGACCCATGGTTTCCGCATCGATTAGTCCATTGGCCGGATTTTTATATTCAAAGGAAGGCTGTATGTAAATGTCTCCAGCAGAATAGACGGCAGCAATCTCATGGTTTGGAACGGGACCGGGAAACAGAATATCTTCGCTGTAAGCAGACTGAGCAGCAAGCCTTCTAAAACGGTTTAATCTTTTGCCTGTTCCAACGGCAAGCAGAACAAGCTTTCTGTCCGAAAATTTGCTTTTCGATTTCAGCGTCTCAAAAACGCGAACGAGAAAGTCGATTCCTTTTTTATCTACCATGCGGCTGACCGTAAGCAATACAAACGCATTGTCTGGAATACCAAATGTGTGCCGAATATTTTTAGCCTTTTGTTTCCAGTCGGGATGGGAGAAATTTTGAAAATCTACTCCGCCAGACAACACTCGAACAGCGCCGCCGGATACTCCTGATTGAATTAATTTTTCTCGAGTGTAGTGGGAATTCGCAATTATAAGCGAAGAGAGAACAGCACCCCTCCTCGCTGCACAGGTGCGGCTGCGCAATAATAAAGCTTCCAGAAAAGACGGGGACGAAAATTGTTCAAACAGGCGAACGAGAATTTGTTCCACCAGGGGGATGTTTCCCAAAGAAGAAAATGCTTTAAAGGGATACACAATCCACGGGCGCATGATATCATTGCCTACAGAACGACTAACCACGGGAACTCCCAGTTTGCTGAGCTCTCCATAAAAAATAGTGCTCGCATAAACGAGATCGGGCCCAAACCTGCGAATGGCGCGCGAAAGCAATCGCAGGTTATAATGATGAAACACGCGTGAAAGTTTTCTCTCTACGGGAAATGAAAACGAGGAGTCTGCAATCCGGCATTGCTCCAAAGCTTTTAGACAGCGGTACGTATACACCTTCACCTGAAAGCCTTTCCGGGAAAATGATTCGCTTATTTTAGCGGCATGCGTCTGCATACCTCCTATAGAAGGAGGAAATTCCGTAAGAATAAAAAGTATTTTTTTCACCTTTGTAACTATTGCAAAAAGAAGCCCTGCTGTCAACGGAAAGTTTAGCGTGAATCTTTTTGGGGCGCTACGTATTTTTTTACAATCCGCCAGGCAAAAAAAGCTTGCCGCCCATGGAAAAAAATCCGAACCATATCGTAAGAACACCGTCCTAATGGTGTTGGGTAGAGAAAGCAGCAATGCAGACTCGTAAAATACTATAACAACAGGAGAAACTATGAAACGCAACGTAATGACAATCGCTTTGGCAGCCATGCTCAGCACTGGTGCCGTATTTGCAGACAGCATTGATGGAAAAATCGGTACGTCCACCGTACATAAAACCAAATTTGGTTTTGATGCAGCCATTGATTACAATCTTGAGCTCGACCCCTTTTTCTCGATTGCTCCTCAGTTTGGATTCCAGTGGGTCTCTTTTGATGAAAAAACTGGAGAGTCCGTAGTAATCTCTGGAATAACAGTAGATAAGGAAATTGCACAAGACTGGTACACTTTCCCGCTCATGATCCAGGCAAAGATTTTCCCCATGGCCGGAATGACAGGCGGACTCGGCGGCAAACCTCCAGTTTCTCCCTACCTCGCGATTGGTGGCGGCTGGACATGGATGTTCTACGAAGCAACTACTCCCAAAACTGACGCGTCGGCTGAAGTTACTTCGAGAGAGGCCTTTAGCGGGTTTGCATACCAGGCTCTCATCGGTTCCAAATTTGCCCTCGGATCTGGCGGCCTAGGACCACAATCTGCTGTAGACCTCGTCTTGGAAGCCGGTTATCGCGGCGGTAAGCCTGAAAGCCACGAAAATACCGGGAACATTAAATCTGATGCCTGGATTATCCGCGCTGGCGTAAGCTACACGCTGTAATCTATTTCTACAGTTTCAACAGCCCGCTGTAAGGCTAACCGATAACGGAAAGCCTCACAGCGGGCTTTTTTGCGCCCATTTTCCAGCCAATTGTCCACAGGCACCGGCGATGTCTTCTCCCGGACTTTTGCGATTTACGGCAACCACGCCGAGAGCGTTGAGCTGTTCCCAGAATTGGTGGATGGTATTCTGCTCAGGACGCCTCATCCCATTGTATTCCGTATTGAGAGGAATCAGGTTTATCTTTGCACCGAGATCTTTGGCAATTTTGGCCAGTTCCCGGATATCCTCTTTCCCCGTGTTAAACCCATCGATGAGAACATATTCAAATGTAAGCTGGTTATTGCGCAGCTTGTTTCTGTTGGCTCGCAATACCTTCAGCATTTCCTGCATCGGGAATTTTTTCTCTACGTCCATTATCTCCCTGCGCTTTTCTGGAAAAGCCGAGTGCAGAGAAATGGCCAACTGGAAGGGTTGCTCTTCTTCCAAAAAGCGGATAATGCCTGGCAATACGCCAGATGTACTAATCGTGATTTTGCGCACCCCTATATTGAGCCCTTTGGAATGGTGCAGCAAATGGGCAGATTTAATAACAGCATCATAATTGTAAAACGGCTCACCCATCCCCATATAAACAACGTTTGTCACTTTCTTACCCAATGCATTCTGAGAGCTGTAAACCTGTTCCACGATTTCGCCCGCAGACAAATTTCCCTTAAATTCCATTTTTCCGGTAGCGCAGAATGTGCAGTTCAGGGAACAACCACTCTGCACAGAAACACAAACAGACTGGCGGTTTTCGTATGGCAGCCAGACTGTTTCTATAATGCGACTGTCAAATTCAAAGAGAACTTTTGCCGTTGCATCGCGTCGGCTTTGAAGGGTCTGCGCTTGCTGCTCGGACGGCCATTCAAAATCGACTGCAAGAGATTCGCGCATTTTTTGGGGAAGATTCAGCATTTGCGCTGCTGAGAGAACCTGCCTGCCATGAATCCAGGAAAATATCTGTTCCGCACGATAGGCGTTTTCTCCCTTCTGAAAAATATAGTCCTTCCATTCTTCCGGGCTAACTCCATATGCGTGCATAGAACAAAATACAACGTTTCATTGTAACCGGCGATTAAAACGGGTAGTCTATGGTTCGTTAACTCATTCAAAAAAATATTGACCGGTTCAGAACACGTGGAACTAAAGCCTATGCTACTCCCGTTCAGCGATCCCATTATCGCCATTAAAGGTCAGTTCTTGGCCCCCAATAAAAAATATAATGGTATGTTCCTCATCATGCTCAATTCAGAAGCTGGCTATATAGACAATGCTTCCGTAGTGGCAGGCATGCCGGAAAAATTGACTCTCCCCAAACTCAGCGCAAACTGGATGGCATACGACAAGGCAATCCAATCGGCGTGGTACGAAAAAAGAACCAACGCTTCTCTGACCTCCCAGTTACAGGCCCTTTTTAAGGAAAAATCTCTCGAAATTTCTTTCTATCAGGAAATCTACAGTGCTCTGGAAAAAAAATCGCTATCGGCTCTGCAATCCATTTTTTTCAAAATTCTGGACGGTGTTCTGCGCGACCCCAACCTGGAAGTCTCCGTAGACGCTGAACCCGTTCCCAGTCAGACAATTTTGGAAGCTCCCGCTCCAGATTCTGCTTTTGTTGAACCAGAAGAATCCTGGATCCCTGTTTCGCTATCTCTGGCCCCCATCGGCGGAAAAGAGATTGGCAGCATTCAGGAAGGCGATGTCATTATGGTGAAACCCGATGCCGCAAACGCACGCGGAAAAAGTCTTATCGATTCCAAAAAACTGCAGATTGACAATGGACGCATTAAGCCCATGTCGGCTAAAGTAACGACAGTGTTCAAAAGTTCGGAAGGTATTGAGCTGACAGTTAAACTGGCAGAGACACTCTCCGGAAAAGTTCTCGAGACAGAAAAAGTTCTCGTGGAAATGTACATCCCGCCCTCCGTTCGCATGAAAAATGCATCCATTGCTAAAGCAAATCAAGAGGAAAAAAAATCACTCCAGATGGTGTATATTGCCGGCGGCATTCTGCTGCTGTTGATTCTCATGCTTGCCATTTTTTTATGAACCAGTCATTGCGCAAATCTGCCACCCTGCTTATTCTGGTAACCGTATTACTGCTGCTGTCGGTAGTCATTGGAGACTTTCTGCTCCTTCCATTGATTCGCGCACAGGCGGCTTCCTCCTGGCCCTTGGGGATCATCGCTGCTGTGCTGGCCATTCTATTGTCACGCGTTCAAAAAAATCGCATTATCATTGTCAGTATTCTTTTGCTTTTTCTGCCGACATTTCAGCCAGCCTGGTTTGCATTCCCCGGAAGCAGTGCATTGATTTTTTTGTCACTCGCCGTATACCTCGGAGGGGAATACATTTTGTACCGAAGGTCAGCTAAAGGTCGCGAAAACCGGAAAACGGCAAAAGTCTGGATTGCTGGCCTCGTTCAAAAAACGGGTCGCCTGCTCCTGTCGGTTTCTGTGCTGGCCATTCTGTTTTTACTTACTGTAGCAGTTCTCACCGTGAACCAGTCTTTTCTAAGTAACCTCTGAACGCGGAGCCAGCCGCTTCCCGAAGCGGGGGGGGGCTTATGCCCAGAGCAGCCATTTGGACTCAGGGCGGGCCAGGATCAGGGATAACCGGCTCAGGGTAAGGCGATGAGACATAATACGACAACGCTTGGTAGATAACAAAACCTTAAATATGAGACATAATGCAAATTTATGGGAGCTGAAAGAATGCGACAGACAAATATTTTATTGCCGCCCTTCGGTAGACTCAAGGTGAACTGCTGCCACTCAGGGCAGCTCGAAAAATTCGGTCACTGGCCCGGCTTTAGAATTTTAACTGAAGGGGAATTGATCAATCCAGTAACGTGCAGAGTAATTTCTCCAGCTGGAGATAAATATCCCATGGTGTTCAGCAGCATGCGCGCATCTACACCCGCACTTTCCTGCATTTCCGTAAAAAATTCTTCCTGCAACAGAACGAGAATGCGCACGTCATAGGCACCATTTTTAAGGACAGGAATTCTCCCAGATGCTGTAACGCGGGCCAGATTACTGCGAAGAATTGTTTTGCCAGAAGTCAACTGGATAAAACCCTTAGCCAGAGTACCCTCCGCAGTCAGTGCATGGATGGTAGCGGTCAGCGAGCCCAACATGGGAATCCCGGTGATATGAATTTTTCCCCCAGAATATTGCAGATCAAAGCTGCCAGACGATGCCGCAGGAAATTTAGACAGCTGCGTGGCCTCTGCTTTTGCTGCCATTTCGCCCCGCATAATCTGAATTTTTTCAAAACCTGTTTTTCCGGCTATTTCAATCACCGGGTTTTTAATCCCAATTTTGGAATCCAGTTTGTCTCTCGCGGCCAAAGCCAAAAGAGAAACAGACGCCTTAACGCGGGAAAAAACACCCGTAACGGGAAAGCGGTCGCTGGAATAGCGCACGTTTTCGAGCGTGACAGAACCGGTCAGCGGCGAAAGACCGCTCCCATTAAACTCAATGAAATGACCCTCTTTTTCGAGAGTTTTAAGAAGCTTTTCTATAATCATGCCCGATGGAAAAAAGACCATTAATCCCAAGATAAAAAAAACAACTCCAGTAATAACTGCATATAGAATTGTCTGCTTCTGTTGCTGGCTCGTTGTCTCCTGGATTTCCATCTATTCTCCTTTTTTCTGATAGGCTGAAATAGTCAGCGCAATTCTATAGAATCCTGGTTTTTTGAGAATCTCATTGGATCGAAAACTTTCCAGCCGGTACAAAGCCGGGGATGCTTCAATATCTCCAATAAATTCAAGCACGGATCCTGGAGTCACTTCTCGAAACGAAACCGTTACAGTGCGCCTCAAATATAGATTCTCTACCGTTGCATCATTGCTCGATAATTCTGCAATTTCGCGAATTCCCCGTGTCGAAAGCATTGCCTCCACAAAGGGAACCATTCCATCGAGACTCTGCTCAGTGCTGCTGCTTCGCAGAGAAGTGAGAAACGCGAATTCCTGGCCAAGCCTCTGGAGTTCGGCTATCTGCTTTTCATATTCCTTTTCTCTGTCTTCTGCCGAGCGCAGCATGTTGCCCAAGCTGCCACTTAAAAAATACAGTCCAACGGCAAGCAAAAAAACAGCAGCCACTGCAATCAGCATTTTTTCGCGGCGCGTCAGAGTCATTTATCCTCCAATACGAGTTCCAGATTAAACCGAACGCGTTTACCAAAATCGGTGGGCATGGTCCGCTCTCCGCTGGTTTCTACCTTTTTGAATGCGGTGGATTCTTTGAGAGAAGATTTAAGAGAATTCACTTCTTCAAAATTAGAGACAATCACTTTGACAGAATATTTATTTTCCGAATACGCAAAGGATTCCACGGCAAGACCGGGAATGGATGATAATTTACTGTTAAGTTCCACCAGGGTTTCAGAAAAGCGAGGCAAGGAAAAAAACTTTCGATATATTTCTGTCTTTTTTTGCTGGAGTAAGAGCTGTTTTTTAGCCGCTGCAACGGGATCATTTCCACCGTCTCCCGTTCCCGGAAAATACTGTTTATAGACTTGGGAAATTTCATTTTTTCTGGCTTTGCGCTCCCGCGCGGAAGCAGTGAAATCGAGCAAAAAGGCAAAAACAAACAGAAGCAGGGCAGCAGCAGACGGAATGATGACAGAGAGCGGAAAACTGCTTTTCTTTTTTACCGTGAGCTTGCGCAGTTTTCCCTTGAGAAACTGCATGGCTCTGCGGCTCGTTACCTGCGTCATGGCCGAAGCAAGAAAAAAATCGGAACGTTCATTTTTTACGAGAGGGGTTTTCTCTACGGGAAAATGCTCTACTCCGTTTAGTCCTTCCGCGAAAAGTGTGCGCAAATGTTCAAACGAAAAAAGATCGGTCGCTGCATAAATTTTCAGACTGGTTGGATCTTCCTCTGAATTTTTAAGAGAAAGAGAAATCTCTTTTTCCAGAGATAATGCAAACTCCTGGAATTCTTTTCGCCACTGCTTCACTTTTGCGTCACTCATGGAGTAGTTTCTCTTTAACCAGCCAGCCATGGCTTCTTCATCAAGAGGCGGCAGTGATAGAAGAATCTGCTCAATGGAAACATTTTTATCGCGAAAGAGATCTTTTAATTTTTCTAAAAGGCGAAAATACCCCAGTGGTACCACGCGCGAAAACTGCCAGCGATGGTGATCCATAATAATCAGAAAAGTACGGTCCCGCGTCAAAAAACAATAGAGAGCCTTTTCTCCGGGCAGATACTGGATTAGGTTGACAAAAATGTCAGGTGGAGAATAAATTCCGCCTACCTGAATGCCTAATTCCGAAAACAGGGAAAGCCAGGGAAGAATTTCTTCGGATGGTGCCCCATGGACAATGACATGCGATACAGAATGTTCTAAATCCGGATACACATGATTATCATAGACTATTTCTTCGGGATCATAGGGAACCAGAGAAGACAGTTCCAGAGGAAGAATTTCCTGCACTTTCTTTTTTTCGAGAAAAGGAAATTCGAGCTCCCGCAAAAAGCTGCCTCGGTACGGAAGATTAAAATATACGGTGGATGTTTCCGGGAATTGGTTCTTAACAAAAGCAGATACATTTTCCTTTGTCAGAGGAATATACTCTCTGGAGATTTTTTCAATAACGCGGCCCGATGCACCCGCCCTGAAAGCTAAACCCTGCACAACGGTTCCAGATAATTCCAGAATAAGAGAATACTTTGACATACTTAATCCAGATACCCGGTTACTTTTTTAGCCTCGCGATCGAATACGGCCATGGCATGGGCATGTTGCGAATCTATCCTCGCTTCGGCAACAATCTTATAGATTAAATCACCGGTGCGCAGGCGGCTCCTCAGTTTATCGAGAAGAGGCAATCCCCCCGAATTGATGAGAATTCCGGGAACAGCGGATAAATCGTCCAGAGAGTCAAATCGCCCGCCGGCCTTAATGCGCGATATGATAATGTTGCGGGCTATGTCGTCGGTCATTTCGGGATGGATAGACCTGAGTACTGTATACCCCGCCGAATTGACATTGATTTTATGGGAATCCGCGCCTCCGGGATTGTCGGGCAAATACACCGTGAGCAACTCGGAAAGCACGGAGCTCTCTGTCTGGCGCGCAAGTTTTTCTTCTTCTGTAGCAAAATCCAAACTTTCGTCCACTGTCTCGATCAGCGGAGAGTATAAAAGAGGTGCACTAAAGGCGGGGAGATGGAGCAGCTCGCGAATATCGTGCAGGCGTCCATTCTTGACGGGAACCATCCCCTCTTCTGCGTATTCCCGTCCCGAAGGCATGGCCACAGAATTTTCGTCAATATAATCGGTAACTTCATCCCAGATAGCTCCATCAATTCCCAGCGTGACAGAAAGATTCTCGAACCATTCGCGAACGAGAAGATCTTCTTCGTCATCGAAAAAATGGACGAGCCTGTTCACATTAAGCTTGCCGCTTTCCTCCGAGAGGCTCAGAAGAACTTCGCCTTTTCCCAATACAATAGGAAACGGCATGGAAAATGCGCCGAACTGATACAAAATTTCTGGAGAAACTCTTTGGAGCAGTGCAATGGATGCCTCTATACCGCTGCGGGCAAGAAGCCTGGCCTGGAGATTTCTGGATTCGAGAATGGCAGATTTATACTCCCGAAAAGACATATTTACGAGAACGAGGACAGCAGAAAAGGTGAGAGTAAGCACCGTTGCCGTTAGCACCAGAATAACGCTTCCCTTTTTTTCGATTCCGGGAGGAAGTTTTTTTGAGGATTTCTTCCACAACTTCATCTCTGCGATAATGAAAAGAGGAAACTCATAGACAATTAAAAAAATTGATAGTGGAGACTTTCATAAATATAATTCTCAAGAAGAATCATATCGCCGGGCCGAAAGGAGAAAAACGAAACGCCAAGGTAATAATAGGTTCCCTCTTCAAAATAACGAATGATCTCTCCAAAGACTTCTACCTCTTCCCCTTTTACGGGAATGATCATTTTGATTCGCCTGTGGGTCTGGAGATAATGGTAGAGAGTTTCATCCGTCATTTCCATCAACAGTCCGGTTAAGGATAAATTCACAATACGGGTTTGTACAGAACCCGGATCAAAATGCGAATTGCGAATCCGAATTTTGGTAATCGCATACGAGAAAAGACTGGCCGGAACCACAAGCTCTTCGGCTGCCGAGAGAGAGAGATAATATTTATCGAATTGGTTGGTCTCAAGGCGAATATATCCAATGGGAATACCGTAAGCAGAAATGGGCAGCATCAGATACGATACGAGAAACAGGCGGGAATCTGACTTTTTGATCTCTTCCATTTTTCGCAGGGCCTCGTATGTTCCATCCTCGTTTTTGAGAGTTTCGAAATACGAATGGAGGTTTGTCACCTTTCGGGAAGAAATCGGTTCAATGTACGATTTCAATAAAGCAGTATCTTGAATGAGCACAGGCATGCCCGTCTCTGCCAGAATTTTTTCGGCGGGACTTCGCTCCGATTCTGGTATTTTTTCAAACATATGCAGAGAAAAATCGCGCGTAATGTTTTGAATTTCACGTGTGAACATCTGGTAGACAATATTTAAGGAAGGAGAATCTTTTAAGACTTCCTGCAAAAAATGCGGGTGGCGGTTCTCCATTGCTTTTTCTTCTTCACGCGTATCGAGAATAGAAGAGTAGAGAATTATAAACCGCAAAAACATATCGTCAAAACGAATGCGCGCATGCCGGCGGCGCGCCTGGAAGCGCAAAGCTTCCGGTATGCGCGCCGTTACAATGTCACCGGAAAACGCCAGCAGAACTGTTTCAAAAATATAATAGCGATTGAGAGCTTCCAACGTAATGATAATGCGCCTGTCTGTTGTTTCGCGAAACTGAGAAACTTCAATTTCCAGTCCCCTGTCTGTCACGTGCTCTACAACGCTTTTGTAAACATATCCGGAATAAATCAAATTAATTCTAATGTACTTCGCTTTTACAAAGTACATAAAATTCAATACACTATAACGATTTGTCTCTTCTCTTGCGTGTCGGAATTCCTGTACAAGCTGATCTGCAAGCATGCTCTATTTTCGTCACCTGCGCAGGGCAAACATGAGGGCTGCCCCCAAAAGAAATACAGCCAGCCAGGGAAAAGAAGAAGCCAGAGAGTTTTCCTGCGAACGCAAAAGACCGGCTGGATTTCTCTGGGCTTCCCCATAATTAAGTACCTCGAAATCATTTCCTGAAGGCATTTGCACGGAGCGGGAACCCGACAAATAAAAACCCGGAGGGCCATGCAACTGTTTGTGCGGTTCGGGCGCTGCTCCTGCAGAAAGCATTCCATACATCCACAGGGCAAACACCGGATGCAGTCGATAGTATTCCGGCGCGGAATCCGGATCAAAACAGAAACAGGGAAGGTTCTCGTGCCACGTTACGGCGGGATTCCCACTGCGAAAATGAAACAAAGGTTTTCCGTCACAAAACGCCGCCTTCACGGGAATTGCAATATTCTTCTCTCCCATTTGCAGAACCTCTGGCTCTGTGCCGCGCAGAAAGCCTATTCTGCCAGAGCATGGGCCATAGCCAACAGGAATGCCAACCTCAGCAACGCCAATCCGCGAATCCACTCCGGCAGCTGCGAGAAGACTCGCAACAGATCGAGGAGCATTTGTCAGAAGGCGCACGAGGCGTTTTTGACCGGGCACAACCTTAAAATGCACAGAATCCGTTCCCGCACGGAAAACCACCGGCTCGATTCCAGAAACGGAAAAAGGAATACTAACTGTGATCCCGCGCGGCAATACCGTTTCACCTTCCCGGCGAAGCAGCGTAGCTGCATGGGGTTGACTCAGAGAATACTCCAGAAAAAAAACATTTCTATCGAGTGGATTTGGCACAAGGGCCGCACGTCGAATTAACACGGGTTCGCTTCCTTCTATGGCAATGGCCCTGAATCCCGGGGGCATTCCCCGCTGCCACTCCCGAGGAATGCCGCCTGGCACCGTCAAAAACAGCTTGGAGGAAGTAACTCCCCGCAGGGAGGATGATAGAATATCGTGGGTTGAGCGATTGTGCGCAAGGGCTGGCAGATCGGGAGAACTTTCCCAGATGCCGGCAGCGAGATAGCTGAGTCGCACTGGTTTTCTGCGACACTGCTTTACGGCTTCCTGGAAATCCTTTCGCTGACGAATCCCATCCGTATAGGGATTGTCGTCGATAATGCACAAAGAGTTATTGCTTTGAGCTCCCGGAACGCCAATGGCTATTGCTAAAAATAAAATGAACAGAATTTCCAGAAGTAGGAGCCAAAGAGAAGACTGAAATATTTGAAAGTTCTTACCGTATTCGCGCAAAAAAATTGAAGAAGGAATTTGTCCCTGCCTCCCCTGCTTTCGGTAAAAAAAATAGAGCAACAACGGAATGGCAATGGCCACGGCAGAAAGCAGATACCACGGAAACAGAAAATTCAACGGGAGACTCCTGTAATACGATACAGAAATACTTCCACCGGGTTATCTGCATCGACGGGCAGATACTGGTGGCCATAACTGGCCAGAATTGCTCTTCGCTCGCGAATCCCTTTTTCATAAATTTCTTCTCCCGAAACGTTCATCCTTCGCAACAAAAGGCCTGTCTCGGAGTCGCGCCACGTATTCGTGGCGGGAAGCTTATGCTCCGATTTTTTTTCTATGTGAATGAAATGGAGGATGATTTTTTTTTGTGCCAGGCTTTTACAGGCAGAGCGAAACGCTTCCTTTTCAATGTATAAATCTCCTGTCCAAAAGGCATGGCGAAATCTGCGGCCAGGCTTCAGCGACAAAGCAAATGGCAAAAAATCTCCACTTTCCCTGTCTTCCACTTTGTCCCTCTGGTTTTTGAAAAGATAAACGAGCGAAGCATGAATGGTTTTGCCGGCTTGTTCTTTACCTTCTACCGAACGGAGCGAAGCACTACCATCAAACCCGGCGTAAATAAAATGCGATGGATTTTCCCGGTTGGCATACAGCCAGAGCTTCTGCCTGCGGGCCGATAGCTTCCAGTTTACGTAACGAAGATCATCACCTGGAGAGTACGGCCTTGCATCCCATTTTTCTCCCGTTTGACCGGGGCGAAGGCTGACATGCTCTCCCATGGTTTTCTCTCCGGGATGCTGAAAATAAATGCGTCTTCCCGATAAAAATGGAATGAGTCGAGAGGGAGGATTCACGCGAACGGATTGATGCGGTGCAGCATGTCGTCGACCGAAATTCCTTCTGCTTCGGCTTCGTATTTCAATTGAATTCTATGTCTTAAAATATACGGAAACACAAATGCAATTTCTTCTTCGGAGACGCCTGGCCTGCCGGTAAGCAATGCCCTTGCCCTCGCCGCACGCACAAGAAACTGAACGGAACGCGGTCCGGCACCATAGAGCACCATGTCTGCTCCTGCACTGCCCGGTCTGGTTGAGCGCACTGCGTCTACAATCGCAGACAAAAGAGAGTCCGGCATGGCAACTTTGTCTGCCGATTTCTGTAACTGAAGAATAGTGTCGGCATGGGCTATGGGTTGCAGCGATTCAAGCAGATCATGCCCACCCATGCTCATTTTGGCAATCTGGATTTCTGCTTCGCGCGATGGATACGATAATTCCAGAGACAAGAGAAAACGGTCGAGCTGGGCTTCAGGAAGAGGATACGTCCCCTCCAGATCCAGAGGGTTCTGGGTTGCCATCACAAGAAAAGGTTGCGGAAGAGTGTGCGTGTGGTTTGCTACGCTCACCTGTCTTTCTTCCATTGCCTGCAACAATGCACTCTGGGTTCGCGGTGGCGTTCGATTAATTTCATCTGCCAGAACAAGATTGGCAAATACGGGACCGGGAACAAATTCGAGAAAACGCGACGACCCCCGCGTAGTTGTTTTTTCCTGCAGGATTTCGGTACCGGAAATATCCGCCGGCATGAGATCGGGAGTAAACTGGATGCGGCGAAACGAAAGGTCCCAGAGTCGGGATAAAGTTTTTACGAGGAGAGTCTTGCCGAGGCCCGGAAGACCTGTGAGCAAAATATGTCCGCCCGAAATGGCAGACACAAGAATGAGATCGAGAATATCCCCGTACCCGATGATTATGCGGGAAGCTCCCGATAACGTTTGCTGGCGAAATCGAAGAGCTTCTTCCGTAATTTTTTTCACTGACGGGGACATGGATTATTTTTTCTTATGGCGGTTTGCCCGGCGCTTCTTTTTGCGCTTGTGATTGGCGATTTTTCTACGCTTTTTCTTCTTTACACTCGGCATTGCATCTCCTTGACCATGGTTGACATGGCAGCATTCCGGCCAGCATTTTTTTTAAGGATGGACTGTAAACCTTAATTCTAAAAACCGGCTTTATGCGACGCTATTCTCTGTTCTCTTCCGGAGACGCTAATGGTTTTTTTGCCCTTTTTCTTGACAATCTGGTAAATCTCGTCACTTTCTACGGAATTCTCACTATGGTTTTTGGGTTTCCCGGCCATATCATTACCCAAAAAATGATTCCAGGCACTGCGCTTGGCGTCATGGTGGGAGACCTCCTTTTTACCTGGCTCGCATTTCGTCTGGCCAAAAGAACGGGAAAAGACACTATCACAGCTATTCCACTCGGACTCGATACTCCCTCTACCATCGGCATTGCCTTTGCTGTTATTGGCCCCGCCTTTCTGCATTACAAAGCGAATCTCGGCGCAGAACAGGGAGCCATCATGGCGTGGTATATTGGTGTATCCGTTGTACTCTGGATGGCTCTCGTTAAATTTATTTCATCTTTCTTTGGAAATGCCATTCAAAGAATTGTCCCAACGGCTGCACTGATTGGTTCCCTGGCCGGAGTCGGAGTTGTCTGGCTGGCCGCGTATCAGTTTTTCCGCCTGATGGGAAATCCAAGCGTGGGTCTCATTTCCCTTTCTGTCGTTCTGCTCACTCTCATGTCACCGTATCGCCTGCCCGCAAAATTTCCGGGAGCTGCGGCAGCCGTTCTACTGGGCGCAATCGTGTACTATGCCGGCATGCTGCTGGGAATTCCAGGCATCGTGAGTCAACCCATCCATCTATCTGCCACGCCATCCCTCCCTTCTCTGCCTCTCGGTGTTTTTTCGGTTTTTATGGGAGATGCACTTCGCTACCTGCCCATAGCGATTCCGTTTGGTTTGCTCACCATAATCGGGGGCATCAATGTAACACAGGGTGCCCGCATCGTGGGGGATGACTACAATACGCGCACTATACTTCTCACAGATTCCCTGGCCACTCTAATCGGTGGTCTCTTTGGCGGCGTCGCCCAATCGACTGCGTACATTGGCCATTCCGCGTATAAAAAAATGGGAGCAAGAGCGGGATACACTCTTCTCACCGGTATCCTGATCGGCCTGGGTGCTTACCTGGGCATCATTGAATTTCTCGTCCATTTAATCCCGGAAGTTGCGGTTGCCCCTATTCTCATTTTTATTGGGTTTGAGATTGCTTCTCTTGCCTACTCTGCGTCTGGCGAAAAACATTCCATGGCCGTCACATTTTCTATTATCCCTGCGATACTCAATTATGGCTATATACAGGTAAAAGGACTGTACGAACCAGTTATGGGAGCAATTCAGTCTCTGGGACAAAAATATTCGTCTTTACAGACCGAGCTTTCTGCCGTTATTCCTCCTTTTTTTCACGGACAGTACAAAATACTGGAAGCAATGGGACAGGGCTATATTCTCACAGCCATGATCTGGGGAGCAACAGCAGCGTATCTTGCCGATGGAAAAGCCAGACATGCCGTAGTCGCTCTTGCCACGGGAGGCATTTTCGCGTTTTTTGGAGTCATTCATTCTGCGACTTCTACGGGAGAAATTTATCTGCCCTGGAGTTTGCCCGTCGGCAGCAATATCCCGTATCACTTTTCTGCAGCCTATTTACTGTCGGCTGCCGCCATTCTGGTAATGGCAGCGTTCAGCCGCACAGAAGCAGAGAAATGATCATCATTTCAGACATCGAAAATCTGGAATGGAAAGGAAAACCCGGCGTCATTACGCTGGGTGACTTTGACGGATTTCATCTCGGCCATCGTTCGCTCCTGGAACATTCCATCCGGCGGGCACGGGAAATGGATTCTGCCTCTCTGCTCGTCACTTACCACCCATCTCCCAAAATGCTTCTTGGCAAACGCCGCTTTGATGAACAAATCTATACAAAAAGCGAAAAGATTTTTCTTCTCCAGGAATATAATCTTGATGCTGTCGTCTTTATTCCCTTCGAAGAGCGGCTGCTCAATGTGAGTGCCAAAACATTTCTACAAGAAATTCTACTGAAAAAACTACAGGCGCGCCATATTATTCTGGGATACGATCACCACTTTGGAAAAAATCGACGCGGAAATTTCAGGTATCTTCAAAACGCTGCGACAAAATACCATTTTACGACGGAAGAACTTCCGCGCGTTCTCCACAACGGAGAAGCAATCTCTTCTTCTGCGATCCGCCTGTCTCTCAAAGCCGGAGAAATTGAAAAAGCTAATGCCATGCTCGGGCGGCCTTTTTTTGTCAGCGGTACGGTCATTCATGGAAACCAGCGAGGCCGTCTGCTCGGTACGCCCACGGCCAATCTCCATATCAATCCCGATAAAATACTTCCCCGCGAAGGTGTTTATGCCGGTCATGCTTTTATAGGAAAACGGCGTGAAAAAGCGGTTTTCAATATTGGTTTTAATCCTACATTTAACAATATAGATTTATCTTTAGAAGCCCACATTCTCGATATATCAGAAAACTTGTACGGTGAGCCACTGCGCGTTGAACTGTTATGGCGACTTCGCGACGAACAAAAGTTTGAAAACGTAGATGCACTGAAAGCGAGAATTACGGAAGATGTGCGAAATGCCCGCGAGCTTTTCAGCTCTTGGTTCCCGCAATAAACAAAGCACCAGAGGGATAAGCCTCTTTTGTTGGTGCTGCATCGTACAGAGCTCTCAACAAGGAGCGCAGAGTGTTAGATGCACGGTTTTCTGCGGGTATGTGAGAAATTATTTTTCTATACTCATCGAGCGAAAGACCAATGGACTCAGGCAAATCCGTGGATGTAACAACAACATAATCCTGCAATGAAAGAGGTACTGTCTCTGCTTCAGCATTCGAAGAAAACACGAGAGAACCAGATTCAATTTCCTCTACTCCCGACGAATGGATCTTATGGATAAGATATCCTCCAGAACGCAAAAGCTTTAGAGTGGAATCCTCAGAGTCCCAGCGAAAGTACAAAAGCGATGGTTCCTTTCCCGGATACTGCAGCAAATCTTCTGTAAAAGAATGCGCTATCATCGCTGGTTTTTGTCTTGCCTCTGAAAAAGAAAAAAAACGTTCCTGGTATCGGTTCTCCAGAAGTATATCCTCGGGTACGCGCATGCCAAAGCGGAGAAAAAATGCATCGAGAGAAGCGTCGGTTTCACTGGCGGCCAAGCAGTCGTGTTTTTTTCCTTTAGGACGCGAAGGATAAAACGAGATGTCAAAGGTTCGAATGCGCTGCACAGGACGGCGATACAATGTCTCTATACCCGGCAGTTTTTCAGAAGTTCTTGTTTCCTCGTTTCCCCTAAGTTTTTCGAAAAGGCGACTGGCCAGCAGGTTTAGCTCTGCAAAGCGCTCACTGCTTCGAATATCCCCGGTTTGAATGTCGTACGTGAGTTCACCAATTTGTCGCGTCACGCGACCCGCTACAAACCATACAATTATATACACAATAAGAGAAAAGATTGCAGCAATAACATAGAGGCTGATGATTCGTTTAATGAGTTTGCCCTGCGGTTTACCATAAGACAAATACATATAATACCGATGCCCCTCTTTATCGACATCCAAAAAAGCTCCCTTTCGAAGCAGTTTTTTATTGGCTTTAATGCTCCCGATTTCGTCTTCTATAAATTTAAGAACTGCATCGTTATAATCCTTTTCTGCCCTTCTTTTGTTTATTTCTGCTTCAATTTTGGCGTCACTGTGCGATAAAATATTGCCCTTAGAATCCCAAAACAAAAACAGAGATCCTTCCGTTAAAATGGCTCTGAATTCTGCAGGGGTGCCAGCAGAATGCGCAAAGCCTCGCGCAAATGTTTTCAACAAAGTGGCCGACAGTGCTGCCGTTTCTCTATGGCTGTCCCTGAGCAAAGCCATATGCGACCAGGCTGCAATGAGCAGAGAAGGCACCAGCGCAAGCAGAGCAGCCGGAAGTGCGAGAGCGGATCTTGTTTCAGTTTTCATCTGCCGTTGTACCTTTCTTTTTATCGACCAGAATTACGATCAGTCCTGATAAAAAGTACAAAATGACAAGAGGAACAAGGACGGCAAGCATAGAAAATACATCTGCCGGAGTTAACGCGGCAGAAGCAATCGAAAGGCCTGCAACTATCATGCGCCAGTGTGCGAAATAATTTTGTCTGTTGATGAGCCCGGCTGCTGCAAGAATAAAAGCAACGATCGGCATTTCAAACGAAAGACCAAATATAGCATGGAACAAAAAGAAAAAAGACAAATAATCCCCAACGGAAAGGTATAACTCCGGGCGAAGGGCAATATCCGACCCTGGCACAGACAGCGAAGGCGGCACCCACTGGAAAACGAGAAAATACACGATGGTAGGCCAGATAAACGCGCGACTCACATAGACTCCCGTCCAAAAAAGAGCTGCAGTAGCAGCAATAAGCAGAGGTCCGGAATTCCTGAATTTTTTATCGATGGCCGGCATAATAAAACGCCAGAGTTCAAACATGAGAATGGGCACAGATACCACGAGCGCGGCAACCATGACAAGATTCATTTTAATAAGAAAATAATCACCGAGCTGGTTGGTAACAATCCGAATGTCAATATTGCCTGCTTCCCTCGATTTGGCAATCAGAGGCAAAAGAGGTCCCATGACAAAGTTGTATACCTGCTCATAGGCAAACCAGGCAAAAACAGAAAGGAGGAGGACATACAGAATACCGCGCAGAATAACAAAGCGGAGCTCTTCCAGATGATCCGTGACCGGCATATACCCCTGTTTTTGTCTCAACTGGCGTATATAATCATCCGGAGTAGATTCTTCGGGCAGACTTTTTTGGGGAGCATGCGCCATGTTAGGTTTTTTTGCTGCGGCTTTTTTTAACGGGTTCCTGGGGCTCGCTCATCTGCTGGTGTTGCTCTTCTTCTGGCGGGGCCCCGGAAATTCCCTTGCGGAATTCATTGATTCCCTGGCCAATGCCACGGGCGAGCTGGGGAAGTTTTTTCCCACCAAACACAAGAAGCAGTATTAAAAAAAGGACGACCAGTTCCTGAATTCCCATGCCAAACATACGTCAGCTTTGCCCTGACTGTTCCGGTGTAAAGTATTTAACAGCACACGTTTTGTTACAAAAATAAAACTTTGCCGACTCTCCAGCCCTGCCGATAATCGACTGTCATGCAGGAAACAGAGTTAAAGGAAATGGAACAGGAACCCTGGAAAATGGAAAGTTCGCCGGTGCATCTTTCCAGACTCTCCGCCCTGTATCCTGACATAGCAAATAACATCGCGAGAAACGCTAATGCGTACAGTCGGCTCTCAGAAATATATGCTCCGTGGTTTCTTTGGCATTCTGGAAATATCTCACTGCATTTCTCGGATACTTCTCCCAACGCAAATCTGAACAAAGCACTCAGACTCTGGAACGAAGGATTCCGGTCTGAAACGATTGTTCTGCCCCTCGTATTTTATTTTTATGCAAGGGATCTGCCAGAAAAAAATCGTCGCCTTCACGAAATTCTTGCCTGGAAAAAAATTCCCGCAGGGACAAAACGATTACTGCTTTTTTTGTTCCATGGGGAAGGCAGCCTGGCAGATCAAAACCCGGTAGAAATCCAGCATATCCGGCTGTCCATGGCGCTGCACAATCACCCCATTCTCACCCGGGAAAAAATTCGGCAAGCCACGCAGGAAAAAGAAGAACTCATTGCATTCTTCCACCCATTGATTGCTGAAAAAGGAAGCTTAGCAGCCCGAAAAAAATTTGGTTCGCTTTCCCAATCAGAGCAGGAAAGAATTCACATCGATGCCGGCAGAATTCACAAAATATCCGCTATCAGAGAAAGCAAAAACGCCGTAGAGTTTCTGGATTCCGTTCGCAGCAGCACAAGGCTCAGCCGGGAAAAAGAAACCGCTTTGTCGCTTGCTGCAGAATTTCTAAACGGCAGAACACTAATCCAACCCATAGCAGGTTTTGAACAATGGAACCCTGAATCGCTGCTCTGGAAGGAAGTTTCCTTTTACGCCCACGCTGCCCTCGGTAACTGGCAACAGCTGCTACTCCTTGCAGAGGAACTCAAAACGTTGCGCAAAAAATTTCATATTCGGTTTTATTGTGCACGGGCAACCTTTGAAACGGGCGACATCCTAAAGGCCTGGCATAGAATAAACGAGCTTCTCGCCGACTTTCCTGACAACGCTGCCGTTCTCAACGAAGCCGGAATTTATGCTTGGAAACTGGAACGGTTCGAAGAAGCCGAAGACATTTTTTCCCGTGCTCGCAATCTGTTTCCCGACCATGCGGCAACTAAATATAACGAGGCCGTACTCTTCGAGAAACGATCCCTTAGCGAAATTGGCGCAAAGTGGAAAGAGGTGGAGCTGCACACCCATCCGTAAAAAAAACGAAACCGGGGTTTTCTCAAAAAGAATTCTTTTCTTGAAGAACAGTGCTGGCGCAAAGCCAAACACGGACTTAAGTAAGCTCTGAAAAAGTTAGCCTTCGGATCGCTTCGCGTCGCTCCACCGCTTCGCGTTCAGACCTTACTTCCGGTACATGGACCCCTCGACAAGCTCGGGGTAAATTCACCGGCATTCTGCAGAGAAAATAGCCTGTGTCGATACGCAGTAGACGCAGTTGCTTGTCGACACGCAGTGTTTTGCGGTCTGCCTGTGCCCGTAGGGTAAATGCGTATCAAGCCGCAGGCAAAAAGTCCACGGAGGGACTTTTTCAGAATTACTTAAAGTTTTACTTTTCGTTTGTAATAGCCTGAATAACAGACTTGGGAGGATTGTCGTCTGTCACGAAAGTAACTTTTACAGTTTCTGATTCGTTTCCTACGGTATCCACGGCTTTGGATTCAATCGTGTGTTCGCCTTCTTCGCTGAAATTGATGGGTGATGAATATACGCTGAAGTTTTCTTCTCCGTCAATTTTCACAAAAATGTTCTTCACGCTAGATTTTTTGTCGGCAGCTTCTACCACAAACACTGTGTCGCGACGAGCATATTCTTTGCCATTAACGTTCACTGTTTTCTGGGAAGGACGAATAAAAACAGCAGGAGCTGTACCATCTGCTTCTACCACGAGCGTGCGCTCTTCTGTCTGGTTGCCAAGATTATCCATAGCCTTGTACTTGAGAACATACTGTTCTTCGGCAGATACGGCAATGGCTTCGCCCGTATAGTCTTCGTATCCGGCACCATTCAGGGAGTATTCAATTTTTTTAACACCGCTGAGACGATCAATGGCCTGAATGCGCACTTCGCTCTGTACGGGAACAAGGCTGACGCCATCGCGAACCACTGTCTTCTCGTTGGTTACCATGCTGACTACGGGAGCTGTATTGTCGATAATGACGGGGAATACATTTTCTGCCTCATAGTTACCAGCATGGTCAACAGAGCGGTAGACGATATTGTGGAGACCTTCGGCGGCAATATTGAAAGGTTCCTGGTATGTCTGAAAAGGAGAGTTGTCAATGCGGTATTCAATATAGGCAACGTTAGACAGAGAGTCTGCTGCATCTAATTTGAATTTGGTGAAGGAATTGGCATAATTCATTTTGCCATCGTTATACATAACGCCTTCTCCCTGTGTTGTCTGCTCCGCAGCTGCGACTTCTTCTTTAGTTGTCACGGTTTCTGTGTTCGTTGTCGTTTCTGTAGAGCGGGTTGTAGTAGTGGAAGCAGAGCGTACCGCTTTTTCTGCGGCTTCTACGCCACTCAGGCCCTCTTCGGCTGCTACCTGCGCCTTCTCTGCTTCTGCAGGAATGACATATTTTTCCTGGGCATACAGAGCACCAGCTAGTGTCAGTGTGGACATTAAAGTAATTGTTGCGATTTTTTTCATTATTTTCTCCGAAAGCAATATTTTTCTGTTTCTTGCTTTCATTTTCCCGCAATACCGTCAACCAATTATTTTATACCATTCTATGCAACCCGGAGACATGGTTGCATTTATCGACGACCACTCAACTCCCAGACTGCTATACGGCAATAAAAAACCTTTAGATTTGGT
>DYPL01000139.1 GCA_020719945.1 Turneriella parva | reverse complement strand
AACATAATATATGATTTTTGGTTGTAGGTATCCCACCCTTTAGATTTGGGTTTTTATGCAGCTATCTTTGACTCTTGCTTTATTGCTGCATCCCGTTGCTGATTCAGGATTTCTGCGCCTATTTTTCTGAGGTTATAGGCACAAACGCCCAGTCCAATGTATCTTGTGAAATTTTTTAAGCTGCGATCCGGGCATCGGTTTAAACCCCTGTGTTCAAGTTCATTGATGTTTGATTCAATGGCACTGTGCTTGTTTTTTAATTTCTTAAAAGACCGGCTTTGCTCTTCGTCTTCCTCCTGTTTTGTCCTTCTGCCAAGTTTTGGCATTATTACCTGGGGTATTTCCAATTGGAGCAGTTGCTTGTTTTCTCTTCCCCAGTAGCCTTTGTCAAAGCTCCATGATTGTATTTTGTATAATTGCAATAACCTGTCTGCCAGTTCTATTACAATATCCCTGTCCTGTTCTTCATCCATTATCTGATAATCCACAATTAAGTGAAACTGATCGGTGGTTATTGACAATTTCTTGCCCAGTTCCACATCGGGCCTGGATTTCCCCTTTTTTATCCACTCGGTATAAGTTTCAAATATTGAGAACATCTTTTCACTATGCGGGATGGTTTCACCTTTTAATATCCTCCTGTCAACCAGTTCGATATGCTTTTTTAACAGTACCATAAAATATTCCAATGAAAGCACCAGTCCTAAGTCACCCATATCGTTTATTGGAAACAATGGCAATTCTTTTTCTAATTTTGAATAAAACACAGATGCTTTAGTAATGTACCTGTAGGCTGCCTTTTTTACCCGTTCCTCTTTCCCCGGCCCGCCTGATGCCGTGGCTTTTCCCAGTTCCCGCATCAGGCCTTTGAGTTCGGCCCTCCAGTCTTTGATCTTCCGCCAGCCTTTAATGTTTTTGTGCTTGTTTAAAAATTTATAAACAACATCCATACATTTCCGGGAGCAGTCCCACAACAGGTTATAATCCGTTGGGAAATGGACATTGCTCTCAACCACAAAGCTATCCGTCTTTAAGTGCAATGCTTCCGTTCCTTTTTTTTTAAACACCTCGCCATGGCCAAACTCCAATACCACGGAATTGATTTCTTTTACCATTTCGTCGCTTATCAAAGTAACGTTATCGTAAATGTTCTGATAACTA
>DYPL01000077.1 GCA_020719945.1 Turneriella parva | reverse complement strand
TTAAATTTTGCCTGCGCTGCCGTTACCTCGGGAGTTTCTTTGCCGCGCGGAACGGAATTTTCGAGCGCCTGGGTTTCGGCTTTTTGCTGTTCTTCAAAAGACTGTGCTTCCCTGATGCGGCCTAATGCGTCGAGAACCTCGGTCTCGTTTGTTTGAATGGCAGCAGAGTCTTCGGGCGTTAAATCCCGAAGGCTTTTGTCTGTTCTCCTGGGAGGCGAAGAACAGGCAGCAAGGAACAGGGCGAGAAGGGCAGCAAGAAAACGCATGGTGCTGCGACGCTTAAAAGGCTCCCGGAAATGTTCCAGTATCCTGTTGCTTATTCTGGAGTCGATCGATGCATTTGTCTACGGCGCGGAACAGGTCATCGATGATGATTGGCTTTAGTACAAATTCTACGACGCCGAGATCGCTGGCTTCGTCAAAATTCTCTCCCTGGCCGTGAGCCGTGATTATGACGACCTGCGCGTTTCGGTTGATGAGTTTGATGCGCCGCGTCATTTCGAGCCCGTCCAGGACCGGCATGGCAATATCCGTGATAACGATATCCGGGCGGTGCTTGTCGTAGAGATCGAGCCCCATGCGTCCGTTTTCTGCCAGATATAGTTCTTTCACTTTATAACGAAGAATTTCGCCGAGTCCTTCGCGGCTGTCTTCCTCGTCTTCTACGTAAAGAAGCGTATATTTTTTTAAAAGTTCTGCATTTAAAAGATTTCCCATGGTAATGCTTTAAATATATTAAAAATCCTGTAAACTTCTTTTTATCTTTTCGTTTGTGGAGCGTGAGTTTACACAAAATATAGTGGAGGAGGACTTTGCCCTTTATTAGACCCTTGCGGGTCTCTTGTCGATAAAAAGTATTTACTCAAACTGATATGTATAGTTCACAATAAAATTGTAAACAGTTATGTCAGCCTTGGTATACAGATAAGTGTCGGGCACTTCCGCTTCTTCGGCATTGCGCTTATGCGCTACCAGGAATTCCAGTTCCAGGCCGCTTAGAACAGAGGGACGATAAAATATATCAAAATCGGTTTGTTGATAAGAAGGTAGGCCGTATTTATTAAATTCCCGCTTATCTATGTCGCGGGGATAAAAGCCGTAACCGATCTCTATTTTTAGGTCATCGAGAAAGGTTTTTTCTTTTCCGTATTGTTTTCCCGTCGCAACTTTGTACTGGGTAGCGTTTCCAATGCCGTCGGTTCGCTCGCGTTTTTGCCAGGTATACAAAGGTTCGCGGCCCCATTCTCGAGGAAACAGGAAGCGGCCATCCGCAGTGATATGGTTGGCGGCAATCTGCAAAAACCAGGTATTCCAAGAACCGGTCAGTTTGGCTCCGTAAGTGTGAGAATCGGAACCCTCCACAAAGTACACATTTTCCGGTGTGGCGGCTCCGCCATTGCCGGTGCCTTGCTGGTAAATATACTGACCATCGAGACCCAGCTTAAAGGACTGCATGGAGGCTGACAGTTTTGCCTCTGCATATGCCGTATTAAAAATATTTTCCACGTAAATATCCTGTAACACCAGCTTTAACGGACTTTTGGATTCCTTTTCCATGGCGTATTCCACGGAAGCCAGAAAAATTCCATTTGAGTTTAGATTGGAATAATCGTGATTCAAATATTTTTTGGTAGAGGAATCGTATACGGAAGAAGTTCCCATAGAGAGAGTGCCCAGGGAATCTTCTACGGAATTCCAGTTATCTGTCGCGCGAACCCAGACGTGGTTTATGAAAACTCCCTGCACAGTAAAATCATAGGGTAGTTTTTGCCGTGCGAACAGGCCCTGTGCGAGAGAGGGAATCATTCTACCATCCTGCGTGTTTATAAAGGGAGAGTTATAGGCATGGCGACCCGCGATAATCTCTGAATCGTAATGGCCCTGCTTTGATTTTTTTTGCCCGCCAAACCACGCAGCATAGATTTCACCGAGTGTCGCTATTTCGTGCTTCCCGGGATCGTCCAGGGTAAGCAATCCGCCGGCATAGCGGCTCCCCTTTCCCGTTACGGGATCTGTTTCAGAAAGATTGTTAGAGGCAAGAAGGGTGGAATTGTAAAAACCGGCGCGCAGAAAAAAAGAATCCTGGGCAGTTTGAAAGTGCGCTGCGAGCCCCGTTGTTATAGCCGAGTAATCGCGAAAGCGCTGTGCCATGTGGTCTTCGTTGAGATAGTAGGTTCTCCAGTTGATGTCTGCGGATGGACGGAAAAAAGACTTTCTATCTTTTGAATTCATCTTGTTTTCCAGAACGTCTTCCGTTTTTTCTGTGTCTTTTGCCTTTTCTTCTAATCCTAAAACTTCGCGGACTGTAGATTCCTGGGCATGCAAATGCAAAGACCAGAACAGGGTCAAGGCCAGTATCGCAATAATTTTTTGTTTCATCATGATGTATATAAGATAGGCTTGGAATTGTCATTTCTTTTCTGTATGTAGTGTGAAGTGTTATCGGCTGGCCGCTTTCTGTTCAGGCGATTTGCCCTGCGCGGGTAGCGCTACCGTCATACCCGGAACACAGCAGTGAAAAAAATTTCGCCAGAAAAAGAAGCATTGAAAGTGACAAGAATTTCGGAAGAAAAGCGAAAACCCGTGGGAGAAATCGCGATATATTCTCCGCGCGCGATTTTAGTCTGCGCAGAGAAGGAGAGGTTCCACTGCTGCATGCTTTCGGAAAGACTTTTCACGAGGTGCTGCAATATCGTATGTATGGGATAATGGTAAATGTCTTCGGGTGCCGGGATGTAGTTGCCAGATTCTTTTAAGCGTTTGAGAAGGTGCGCATTGCTTCCTTTCTCGAAACCAATAAACAATGTAGAATGAAAGTCAGATTCAATTTCAAGAATGCCCGTAACGTCGTGACAAATTCCTGTTTTGTCAAAAGCCCCACTGTGGTGGATAACGGCCCGCCCCTTGAATATCTCTTCTATCGATTCGAGCAGTTTTACTTCTGCGAGTTCCAGAAATGTGTTGATGGGTTCTTTTTTCATTCCATGCCGATTGCTTTTCGGATTTCTATAAACTGCGCGCGCGAAGTTGCCGGGTCCGGGTTCTCTCCGGATGTTGTGGAGAGGCATAGAACGGATGTCTGCGTGGCGATACAGGATTTGTCGCTAAGCAGTGCCGCGTCGAAAGAATTCTGTTCGCCCGTAAACACGGTCCATTCGGCTCCGGGTTGTTTCATGAGGTTGTTAAAATCGGAGAGAACTTTTTCGTAAGCGGCAGGGTAGCCGAACGAGAGCCTGAGAGAAATTCCGTCGTTGGTTTTCCAGGCTATCGAGTAAGGACAGCACGCCGAATCTGCATACTCTGCTGAAAATGGTGAAGACTCTTCGCGAAAGGTGAGCAGAAAGAGCGAAGGATAAGCATCTCCGCGCTGCCACGAAGAAGTGATTTCTTCTGCAAATATTTTCCATTGATCCCGGGTGAGTGGGACGGTGCTGCGCATGGAAATAATTTTGTCGTCGTGCCAGCCGAACTGAATTGTTCTATCGGGAGAAAGCGAAAAGCGGCGGATTTTTTTGAGAGAATACGTCTGCCAGTTCTCCTGGTTTGATTGCGCATGGAAGACCTGTAAATAATTTCCGAGTGCCCTCTGTCGGCTTTCGTAGCGCGCAATCTGCACGAGTATTTCTGCTCCGTTGGCCTTATAGATGCGGGCCATGGTTTCCTGCATTTTTTCGGGCTGTGGAAAATTTTCGGAAAACGAAGTTTTAACTGCTTTGGCTTCTCCTGTCTTTTCGGGTAGAGTTCCGCAGGAAACCAGCAGCAGAAAAATATATCCAATGACAAAATATTTAAGGGTAAATTTTATCATGATTATGCGCGCAGAACGCCTGTTAGTCCAAAGGCTGCAATGCGCGGAAATTCCATTTTCGGTTTGGCAAGCAGCATTTCGTGGTCTATGGCGGAAAGATATGTGTTGAGGGAGCGAAAATCAGAGAGGCCAGAAACGACGACGCCAAACAGGCGCGAAGAAACCGATTTAGCAGCGTTTCGGATCACGCCCGTGTTGTGGGTAAGATGAATATCTCTGGCAGGAGAATTGGCTATCAGAAATGCAAAGCGGTTGTCAGAAAGTCTTGCCGCCAGAGTTCCTTCTGACAAATCTAATCGAAGTCTTTTGCCCCATAGGATTTTATCATCTTTAGAGACTTTTTCAAAATCTGGGAATTCTGCTATGAACAGAGTAAAATCTGCGCGGGTGAGAAGTTTTTCTTTGAGTGAAAAGAAAAAGGCTGGACCAGACAGCAGTCCGGTCTCTGCGTCCTGCGTAGCCTGGTCAAACTTTTCTTCCTTTGTAAACTGAAGCCCTGTCTTGCGGGCAAACTCTGCTATGGAGGCGCGCGTATTTTCATCGGGCGTTTCTGTAAATTCTATGCGGAAAAGTCCGGTCAGAATATTGGAATCGTGGACGGGTATGTATAAAATAGATTCGTCGGCGTAAGGCAGAGATTCTCCTGGATTGGCCGTACCAGCCAGAGAAGCAACAAGAGGTGGCAGCGGTGCAATGGCATCCCCTTTAATAAACATCTTTCCTCGCATTTCAATGACTGCATCGAGCACTCCGTTTTTTGGCATAAAATACGCGGCGCGCTTGACCGAGTATGCGGAAAACACGCGCGACAAAAGTTCTTTTGCCTGGCTGTAACTGATTTCGGGGATATGTATTGCAGCGTGAGAGAGAACGGGAGATTTTTCCTGGGCCGGGCGGGGTGCTGGTTTTGCCGGGCGGGGAGCCGCCGTTTTCACGGGACGCGCAACATCGGTCTCCGGCTTTTTGCCAAACAGCAGAAAAAGAAGAATAATTCCCGCAAGAAAATATACGGTGAGAGCAATCGGCATCGAAGTATTTTCGCGGCGGATGACAAACCAGTTGTCCTGCCAAGGAATGCGGTTGCGCAGCAGTACTGTGAGCTCAAAGCCGTTGCCGAGAGAAAGCCGCGATGCATTCATTCCGGCGGGAACGGGATGCTGGAAGCTGCCGTCTATCCAGCCGGAGAGAAAATTCTGGTACTCTTCTGCGGTAAGCCTCCGCTTTTCGTAAATACTTCCCGAGAGAAGATTTCCGTTGGAAACATAAGCGGCAGACAGGGCAGGCAGTTTCGTGAACAACCCCGGGAGCGCGTCGAGAATTTCTCCGGATGTTTTTCCCGTGTTGGTAGAAAGAATATGTTTGCGGATACTGTCTTCCCGTGGTTTCGAGAGCACGGCGAGATAACCCGCGATCAGGAACAGCGGCAGAGAAAACCAGATCGCAGAAAAAAATAATGCGGTGCGCGGCTTTTGCATCGTTTCTTTTTCGGCTCTTTGGGTGTTTTCATTTAGCAGAAAAGGGGTGGCCCATTATTTGCGCTAATCCTGTTAAGGAGGAAAACTTTCTCATTGCTCAGAATAAACTAAGTAACCTCTGAAAAAGTTTGCCTACGGCTCGCTTCGCGTCGCTCCGCCGCTTCGCGTTCAGAGCTTACTTCCGGTACATGGACCCCTCGACAAGCTCGGGGTAAATTCACCGGCATTTTGCAGAGAAAACAGCCTGTGTCGACACGCAGTGGACGAAGTAGACATAGTTTTCGTAGCAAAATGGAGATAGTCAAAATCTTGTTCAGATTTTGACTTCCCAGCCAGAAAATCCCTCCCGGGATTTTCTGGCTGGGAAAAACAGCTGGCGAGTGCTGCACACCCTTCGACTTAGCTCAGGGCAAGTTCTGCGCAAATGGCGAAAACGACATGGATGTCGTAGTTTTCGCCCCTGGGTTTTGCAATCTGAATGCGTAGCAAGCCGCAGGCGTATCGAGGTGAGGTGCAGAACAAAGCGCTACCCGCGCAGGGCATTTCTGCGTGCAAAATTACCGTTATTAGAAGGGCCACCGATCTATTGTTCGGTTCTCAAGCATTTGCTTGACAAGCCATTTTGAAATAGCAATGTCGGAGCGAATGGTTAAAAAAATAGCTAAGCGCACCGTTATCGCGGTTTGCAGTTAGAGGCGCAGGTTGCAAGGCTCTGTCAGAATAAAATGGCGT
>DYPL01000138.1 GCA_020719945.1 Turneriella parva | reverse complement strand
AAGGCACTTATCCCGTTCATCGGGGTTCGTCTCATCACTGTCCATCATTGTCTCTCGCCAATCAGGAATACGGCACATTTCATGCATAGTTGAGACAGATTTCATTAACGATCACATAAATTTCTCATCATTGCCGGACATTTTATGGTAGAATCTCAACAAAGACGGTTTTTTGCCACAGCAATGCTGTATTCACGCAGCACTCGATAAGCCGGATGGAACGCCCATGATCACTACCATGTCCAAAAAGGAACTAAAACTGCTTCATCAGCATGAGCGGCGCAATAAACTGCTGACCGCCATCAGTGAAGTCAGCGCCACCGACAAGCAACAAACCCACAATGATCCCAATTTCCTGCTCCGGGAATGCTGCCGCATTATCCTCGAAAAAGAAGAGTTCTGTCTGGTGTGGGCAGGGAGAAAAGACGCGGACGGTACCGGCATCACCCCGCTTGTGGCCCTGACCTCGGGTCGTCTTCCCGAGGAAGACTGTATGACCCTGGTCGAACAGGTCGTCACCGACATGAATGAGGAAAATCCGGCGGCCCAGGCCATTCTTTCAGGTGCGCCGGTCATTATTCAGGACATCACCACCGGCCGCTACTCCCAGGGTCTCCATGACATGGCCGCCAATACCGGTGTCCGCGCCCTGTCTTCCTGGCCGCTGCTCCACAAAGGCCATGAATATGGCGTTATCAATATCCACTCGGACCAGGCCAATGCCTTTACCGAGCCGGAGATGGATTTCCTGGCCATCGTCATTGCCGACATCTCCCTGGCCCTCTATTCTCTGGAAATGCGCAGCCGCATGGAGATTGAGCGTGATTTTAACCGCGAAATCGTTGATACCGTTCAGGCCCTGCTGGTATCGACTTCGCCCTGCGGCAAGATTGTCTCCTTTAATGCCAAGGCTGAAGAAATCACCGAATATGCGGCCAAAGACGTCTATCAAAAGTACTGGGTTGACGTGCTGATGGCGCCTGAATATCGGTCACAAACCCAGAATATGGTTTCTGAAATGTTCAAGGGCAACAGCCATAACGTCAATTTTCAGGTTCCCCTGATCACAAAAAGCAATCAGGAAAGGGTCATTAAATGGCACGCCTCCATCCGTCCCGACAGTGAGATCAGCAAGGTGGGCCTGGTCCTGTTCGGCCTCGACAT